>NZ_JBHTJZ010000010.1:0-868 GCF_042675905.1 Paenibacillus chungangensis
GGTTTGGGCTAATCCGCGTTCGCTCGCCGCTACTGACGGAATCACTTTTGTTTTCTCTTCCTCGGGGTACTTAGATGTTTCAGTTCCCCCGGTATGCCTCTTCACGACCTATGGATTCAGTCATGAGTAACAGTCCATTACGACTGCTGGGTTTCCCCATTCGGAAATCCCCGGATCAATGCTTGCTTACAGCTCCCCGAGGCGGTATCGTTGTTCGCCACGTCCTTCTTCGGCTCCTGGTGCCTAGGCATCCTCCGTGCGCTCTTACTAGCTTAACCTGCGTTTTTCGATGAGTGACTTNACTGCTTCAAAAGCAGCTGGAATGCTTTATTGTTACTTTCGTTATCCAGTTTTCAAGGAACAATTGTTTTTCGCTGATTGACTTTCCGATCAACTCCAGAAAATACAATACCGCGATGTTTTATGGTGGAGCCAAGCGGGATCGAACCGCTGACCTCCTGCTTGCAAGGCAGGCGCTCTCCCAGCTGAGCTATGGCCCCTTAACACATCCCAAAAAGCGACGTTATCCTTCGAAGGGTAATGTAATTACCATCTAGGGACGCCGTTCCTTTTTTGAAGACGATAATGGTGGGCCTTAGTGGACTCGAACCACCGACCTCACCCTTATCAGGGGTGCGCTCTAACCAGCTGAGCTAAAGGCCCTCTTGCGGAAGGATTACTCCTTCAAAACTGACAACGAGCGAGCAACTACTGCCTGAGAGGGAAGCTGACGCTTCCTTATCCGATCATCATCGTGATCGGATAATTCCTTAGAAAGGAGGTGATCCAGCCGCACCTTCCGATACGGCTACCTTGTTACGACTTCACCCCAATCATCTACCCCACCTTCGGCGGCTGGCTCCCTTGC
>NZ_JBHTJZ010000011.1:0-353141 GCF_042675905.1 Paenibacillus chungangensis
GTCGAGCTGCGTAATGAAATAATCCCCCAGTTCTCTGTCTTGAACTGAGGGATAGGCCTAACCGTTTTTTTGTTTTTTTCACTGTCTACTTGACAGGGAGCACTTTAGGGAGGGTGGTCTATTTCTTTTGGTTAAACGCTACGACTATGGCAACAACCAGCGTAAGCAGCGCTACAATAAGCGCACCAAAACCGATCATCAACGTCAAAGCGTCTTTAACCTCCATGGGCATCCCTCCCTTCGACGAGAGGTAGCCGACCACCCTTGCAAGCCGTTCCAAGTGCTTGTCTAATTATAGCATAATTTGTAAGAGGCGGAATGATGAAAATCTATTATTCTGATTGCTTAAGCCTTCTCTTCGTCGCCAGTGGCTGCAATAGACGATCAACTCGCCGTCGTGGTCCAGATCGGTGAAGCGCTCGACTTGAGCGGCTGCACGTCCGTCCCCGCCTTGAACTTCGGGTAGCTCCCCAATCTACTCTTGATTGTACCAGCCACTGCTGCTTAATTCCGGTAAAAAACAGCTTAAATCGTTTTTCGCGACGTTATCCGCGCTTCCATGTGCTACAATAACGACAATTCAAGGAACGGAGGGTTGTCCTGACGATGGGTGCAATTAATTACGGAAGATTGCGTTTTGTCACTTTGTCCCGCTAATTTCATAGTGAACAAAGGCTCTGCCTGCATGCGGAGCAAACGGAATCGGTCTGCCCATTTCAGGTCATCTGCTGCTTATTCGATGAATACCGGGACAGCGCATCTGTCTCTTTTTGGCGTGCGCACAAGCATTCTCCCCTCACTCCGGTGAAAGGGGAAGCTTGACACCTGTACATTGGTGCATCAGCAACTCCTAATCACTGTTGTCCTATCGGCAACCGTTTATTTCAATACGCGCATTGGCGTACTCCCCCTTTCCATTCCCATTTCCGTTGATCCGGCGCAGGCATAGGTCTGCGTTTTTTTCGTTTGTCTACGGAAATCAACGAATTCGGGAGGACCATAACTATGCGCAAGAAGAACAAGTACAATAAAGCGACACCTCAGCCTAAATCAAAGCCGAATTTCACCGGGCAGCATCTGCTGCATCACCCGCGAACAATCAAGCAGCTCATAGGCACGATTCATGTGCAGCCGGACGTTACTGTGCTGGAGATCGGGGCGGGTACGGGAAGACTCACGTTCCCGATTGCCGAGAGAGCCGGGAAGGTGATCGCAATCGAGATCGATGAGGAGTTCGTCAAGTCGCTCCGTATCAAGGCGGAAGCCTATCCTCACGTGACAATTATGCAAGGCGATATAAGGGGATTGCGATTGCCGTCGGAACCGTTCTGCGTCATCGCTAATATTCCCTTCTCCATCACCACCGCAATTCTAGACAAATTGCTAGGGGTTGAAGGGAAGAGCTTTCAACGGGCAGCATTGATTCTGGAGAGGGGAGCGGCCCGAAGATTCACGCAAAGGGCCCAGCTTGATCCGCGGTTGTTAATGTGGAGAATGCACTATCTGTTCGAGATGAAAACAATCGTTCCCCGAACGCATTTCGCCCCGCCGCCGAGCGTCGACGCCGCTATCGTCCGAATTGCCCGAAGAGGGCACCCTCTGGTGCCCTTCAAGGAAGGAAGGCGATTCACAGCCTTCGCTGTGTATATGCTGCATGAACCGAAGCTGGCGGCCGCCCATGCGCTGAAGGGAATATTCACGCCGGCCCAGCTGAGAGCTGTATTGCAGCATACAGGAGTCGATCGCGAACAGACTGTCGCTTCACTATCGCTGGAGCAATGGGCGGCACTCTTCCTTGCCATGCTGCGGCATGTCGCCCCTTATCGGTGGCCGAGAGGGTGAGCGCTCATGCTGGCAGCACTCGCTTGCTTAGCAGGTCAGTCGCTTCGTCCCGCACTAGCTGTCTGATGGCTCTCACCCTGAAGAAGTGGTTTTTCTCGTTCATTAACTATGCAATCGGCACAATATCGCCAGACGGCCTTAGCTAATGTTCCCGCCCACCTCTACAAGATCTGCAGAGGTGGCTAAGGCCGTCTCAATCGTTACAACCAGCCCGTTCACAATGGTGTCCAACGCCATGCTGGGCTGGCCCGGATGCTGCGCCGCTTGCTCCGGGAGATAAGGGATATGAATGAATCCCCCTTTCACGCCGGGCTTCGCAACGGCAATCTCGTGCATCAAGCCATAGAAGACATGGTTGCAGACGAACGTTCCCGCTGTATGAGAGATGGATGCAGGAATTCCCTTCTCCTTCAGCCTGCTGATGATCGCTTTAATCGGCAGCGTCGTCCAATAGCCGGTTGGCCCGTCTTCCACAACAGGCGTGTCAATCGGCTGCTTTCCTTCATTATCGGGAATGCGGGCATCGTTCACATTAACGGCAATTCGCTCAACAGAGAAGGTCGCTCGTCCCCCTGCCTGACCTACGCACAGGATCACATCGGGATCGATCTCCTCCATGTATTGCTTTAACAGCCTAATGGACTTATCGAACACCGTCGGCAGCAGTCTGGCTACAATTCGGTAATCAGCATGCTTGTGCTCCGCAAGCGTTCGCACGGCTTCCCATGCGGGATTGACGGTGTCTCCGCCGAATGGATCGAAGCCGGTTACTAGTATGGTTTTCATAGACGATAGGTGCCCTCCTTGCTAGTCCCCCCTTCAGCGGGCGGACAGGGTAGCATACTCTATCCCTTATTCTATCCGACGGCATGAGTTTTTCTCAATGATTTTCGCCTGTATCATGCCGTTCGGCTCTGTATCCCCTTGTACGATCTTCATTTTCTTGAACAACGTATCGACCGCCGCTTCGCCTAATCGCGAGGCGCACAAGTCGACTGTCGTTAATAGCGGCTCCGTCTTCTGCGCCAGCGACGGATCACCGCTAATTACGATGAGAGAGATATCTTCCGGAACGGACAACTTTAATACCGTCAATGCCCGCAGAACGCCCATTGCCAAGCTTTCGTCATCAGCAATTATGGCGGTCACCTTCGTTCCCGTCTCCCCTAACAGCTCCATCGTTTTCATATAACCGAATGCAGACGGTTCGAGCTTCAGCTCCGGGCGGAAATGATGCGAATAATTGGGCTTGGGAATCCCTTGCTCCTGCATCGCAAGCTCGAAGCCCTTCTTCCGATCGACCGCGACGGTCATCTTCTCAGGAACGTTGAGGAATACGATATGCTCGTGTCCAAGTTCAAGCAGATAGCGGCCTGTATCGTAGCCAATCTGCACATTGTCGCTGTCTACGTAACTAATGTGGTCTATATCAGAGTTCGCCGGTCTTCCTATCACGACATAAGGAATGCTGAATTGATGCAGCAATTCAATTCGTTCGTCTTCTTCGGCAGGATCGATCAAGATGACGCCGTCCATGGGCAGGCTGGACAGATTGGGCAGATCCAGCTCGCCTTGGGAGAGAGTGTCCAGCAATACGCGATATTTCTTCGTCGCCGCACGGGCAACGATACCGTTAATGAGATGTGTTTGGAAGCTGTTGAAATAAATGTGGTTGACGAACGGAATATTCAATCCGATCGTCATCGTCTGCTTCGTCGCCAAGCTGCGGGCAATATGATTCGGGACGTAATTCAACTGTTTAGATGCTTCCAGCACTCGTCTGGCCACCTCTGCGCTTATCGGGCGCTTGCGGCTGAATACATTGGACACTGTCCCTTTGGACACATTGGCCAGCTTTGCCACATCATCAATTTTGCTCATCGTCGTTCCCTTTCTTCAAGTAGATCGGATTGCCGAGAGCCGCCATCAATGTTCGATCCACTTCCGGAAAGTAACGCCACACTTCAACGCGATAGAAAAGCCTATCCGCAACAGGCCAGGTCAGCGTCAAGCTCCCATCTTCTTCTGCAGAAGCCTCGTGCTCTGGGCCGATCTCGGAAATAACTTCCACTACATCTCCTTGCCGCACATGCTGAACAGAACATTCCCCGTGCAGGACCACTCCTTCGTGCAACTGAATGGCATCTCCCATCAGCGCAGTTCCGATGTGAACGTCGATCTCGGGTCCTTCCGGACCGTAGCTCATAAAGACGCGTCCTGTATGAAGACCGTCCAATATCCCTTTCACCGTTCGGGAAGCCGCGAACACATGTGTCGTCGGCATCGCATGCTTCACCCACGGATCGGGCCGATGCACATCGCTGCCGCCGACGGCGGCAATCCGCTTGCCCGCTGCAAGCTGGCTGTGCCACCAGTCTACTGCCCGTTGATTGCGCTCAGACCATGGGCCGTTCCACACTTCCACCCAGTCGTAATCTACCTCGAAGTCCCATTCCCAAGGACAATAGTCGCAATGCGGGTGGTTCAGTACAATCCTCGCCCCCGCTTCTCTTGCTTCCTGCAGCAGCCTGTGCACATCATCCATCTTCGTCGCCCTGTAGTCCAGCACAGGATCGGCTGCTCCAAGGAAGTTGGCATGGCCGTAATTCGTTGTCAACTCCACGCCTGGGATAAGGATAACATCCGTATCAGCAGGATGAGCGTTATTCTGGCTCACCGTGTTGTGATCTGTCGTCGCGAGGAAATCGCAGTCGTTGTCCTCCATGATGCCGACGGCTTCCCGAAGGGTATAGGCGCCATCACTGTGAACGGTATGGGTATGCAGATCTCCCTTCAGCCAACGGGGCTGCTCCAGCATTACCGTCACTGTCAGCTTCACCTCGCAGCCTTCCTGGGGAACGCGGTAAGCACCGAGCAGGACAGCCCATGGGCCGGCATCCAGCTCTCCCGGAAGGTAGCCGGGCGTCGCCTTCTCCCACCCGATTGTAAATTCCGTTCGCGCTCCGCCGCTCCAGCCCCGCATTCTCCCCGGCCCTTTTATTCCCAGATCAATGGTGGCACCCGTGCCCTTCAAGCTCTCTCCATCCATTTGAACCTGGATTTTCTCCGTATGCTCGGGCAGCTCGAAGGGAATTTCAATGTATCCCTTTTCCTCGCTTTTAGCGATATAACGGCTGAACACCTGCTCTATCACGTACTCTTTCTCAAGTGACACGATCGACACCTCTTTCGCTATTCTTTATTCGCCCCGACCATAATGCCCTTGACGAAATACTTCTGCACATACGGATAGATGAGCAATAGCGGAACAAGCGCAATCACGACTCCCGCCATTCTCACATTCGTCGTCATCAAGAAGTTGCTGGAGGTGGCGTCTGTATCGATAATGAGCGCCTTGAGAGCCAGCTGCAGCGTATATTTGCTCTGGTCGTTAATGAACAGCAGCGGTGCCGTGAACTGATTCCAACGGCTGACGAATTCGAACAGCGTAATGGTCGCCAGTCCCGCCTTGGCCAGCGGCATATACATCGTCAGGAAGATTCGGAAGTCTCCCGCACCGTCAATGCGCGCGGATTCGCACATCTCGTAAGGCACCATCGTGAAGAAGTTCCGCATGAGCAATATGCTGAAGCCCGACACAATACCGGAAATAATGAGCGCATACAGTGAATTAATCAAGCCCAGGTCCTTATTGACAACATAAAGGGGAATCATAATCGCTTCATTCGGGATCATCATCGTAAGCAATATCGAAGAAACGATAAATTTCTTGCCAGGCAAGTACGGTTGTATGAGCACGTAACCGGCCATCGCACTGAGCATCACATGCATGAAAGTCCCGCTCACCGTCACAATACTACTGTTCATGAAGGGAAGCCACAGATCCAATCGGTTCCATACGGTTTGAAAGCCTTCTACGCTGAATTCCTTCGGCCATAGCACAATGGAAGGGGACATAGAGGCCAGATTGGAAGAGAAAGATAGCGCCAATACGTTGAGAAAAGGAATAATCATCGTCGCTACAATGCCTAGCAGGATTGCAATATTAAGAACATCGAACAGTTTGCCGGATAAGCTTTTCTTCATCATCACTATGCCCCCCTTTAATTGTCGTATCGGACAACCAGCCGCGTGATCATCGTCAGAATGAACGTCAGAGCAATCACAACAAAGCTGGCGGCAGTAGCCACGCCCATATTAAATTCCATAATGCCTTTCTCGTACGTATACACCATAATGACATCGACATATTTGGCGATAGCGGGATTTTTCATAATAAAAATCTGGTCGAACATGCGCAGTACACTCATCATATTGAGCAGCAGAACGACCTTCATCGTGGAATAGAGGCCAGGCAGCGTAACAAAGCGAACAAGCTGCCAACGATTGGCTCCATCCATGCGAGCCGCCTCATACAGTGACGGATTGATAGCAACGATGGCAGCCAGGAACAGGATGCACGTATACCCCATCTCCTTCCATGTCGCCGATGCGATCATAACCCCTTTCGCATACGTCTCCGAGGAGAGGAACGGAATCGGGCTTTCTTTGCCAAGAGCCATCAGCACTTCATTGACGAGACCGCCGTCCGGGGATAGCATGAATATCCAGATGCCGCCAATGACCACCCACGAGAATAGATGCGGCAAGTAGATAACCATTTGAATCCACTTCTTCAACGCCTTCTGAGCGATCTCATTCAACAGCAGCGCAATAATAATCGGAGCGATAAATCCGGCAATGAGAATGCCGCCGCCAATGGTAATCGTATTGAGGAATACATCGTAGAACACAGGGTCCTTGAGTACCCTCATATAGTTGTCCAAGCCGACGAACGGCGTATCTCCGATTAATCGAAACTGCTGCAGGCTCATGATAAAGCCCCGGATAAGGGGATAATATGAAAAAATGAGGAAATAGAGCATAATCGGTATCATCATCAAATAGAGAGAGGAGTAACGCTTCATCCAGTTCAAGTTGCTGCACCGCCTTCTGTATGTCATGGAGGAAAGAAGAGTATGGCGGATCGCCATACTCTCCGAACATCCGAAACGCTATATTTAGTCGATCAGATCCGCGCGCTTCAGCTCGCCTTGCATTTTGGCTACGGCTTCAGCGGCAGGCATCTCGCCCGTCATCGCCCGAATCGCATAATTGTTAATAATCTTCTCGGCATCCGTCCAATTCGGCAGTGTCAGCTCCAGCGAAGCATGCTCCATCACGATCTGCTGCGCTTCTTCTACTCCCGGAAGCTTGCCGAACGGCGGCTTGACATTGTCGTTGTACCAGAACGGCACGCCGTGGTCCATGCCATGCTCCTTGCCCAGCTCGGTCAGCTCATATTGACCGTCCTTCTTCACATAGTCCTCGCCTTCAATGCCGAGACTGCCGAGGATGATTCCCGGCTCCGTATGCCACCACTCGATAAACTCCATAGCCGTCTCCGGATGCTCCGCATTGACCGGAATGACCCATACGTCAGGATCGCCGCGGCGCAGCAAGATCTCACCATCCGGTCCTGCCGGCCCTGGTATGCCCTTCGCTTGGAATGCCGTATCCGGGTCTTCTTGCAGCCTTGCATTATTGAACAAGCCGACCCATGCATCCCAATACGTAACCATGCCGACGCGGTCGGTCAGGAACAAGTTGCGCATCTTTCCAGTATCGTTCGTGGCGAAGTTGGGATCCATGATGCCTTCCTTGTACAGCTTGGCGAACCATTCGTATACCGGAATTGCCGCTTCAGTCGCATATGGAATGACGCGCTTGCCGTCTTCCATGACATATCTCTGCTTCACGCCCGCTGCGCTCATAAAGCCTTGAATCTCATACAATCCCGCAGTTGATAAACCGTAAGTATCCTCTTTCCCGTTGCCGTCAGGGTCCTGCTCCTTGAACGCCTTCAGCACTTGATAGAACTCATCCAGCGTCTCCGGCGTGTCCAGACCAAGCTTGTCCAGCCAATCCTGTCTGACGATCGGCATGGTGCCGCCTTGGAACTTGCTGAATACGCCATAGATCTGGCCGTCCTCCGTCTTCACTTGCGCCCACTCGCCGGAAGGAATGACGCTGGAGTCGGACAAGACGTCGGAGCCCTCCACGAAATCTGTTATCGGCGTTAAGATGCCTTGATCGATAAATGTATTCATCGTTTCCTTGCTAATCTGCAGCAAATCATACTTCTCTCCGGAAGAGATGGCTGTTGTCAGCTTTGTATTGTAATCGGATGCCGGCTTCGTAATGTCGGCTTTAATACCGGTCAGACGCTCAATCTCCTGTTCGAACAGGTCGGTCTCCTCCGGCGTCTTGCCGCCTACGACACCCGCCATAATGCGCAGCTCTTTCACTGAAGCTTCTTTCTGCTGTGAAGTACCTTTGCCGTTGGACGCTTGATTCGAATCACTGCCGTTGCCGTTGCTGCCGCATGCCGTGAGTGCAAGACTCGCAATGACCATACTTGCCGCGACTGTTTGTAGAGCTTTCTTTTTCACAGTTGAATCCTCCAATATGCTGTAAATGTAGGGAGCCGCAGCGCAATCATTAAACCGGTTTAACAATTGGGCGACGACGTCTATGAACATGTCCTTATCGTAATCGCCGTATGTTAATTCGGCATCAACGCCATGTTAAGGTTTTGTTGATTCCACTGGAAAGAAAAGGGCAGTCTGCGACGATAACGCAATGAACAAACTCCGCTGCCTCCAAACTCCGCTGCGTTCGGCCTTGGCTGCTCCGATTTGTACGATTTTTCGTACAAACTTCGCTGCGGGCGGCCCCTTCTGCTCCGACTTGTACGATTTTTCGTACAAACTGCGGTGCGGGCGGCCCCTTCTGCTCCGGTTTGTACGATTTTTCGTACAAACTCCGCTGCGGACGGCCTCTTCTGCTCCGGTTTGTACGATTTTTCGTACAAACCACTAGTGGACGAGGCACTCCGAATGGGCCTATATGGCGATAAGGAGTGATAGAAGGTTACTTTTTGGCAAGCCTATAGAGGAACGGGGCACTGTTGAGGGCTATGTGAGCATTTTGAGCAATAACACACATTTCCAGCTCATTTCCGGTGCTACGTGACCCTTCTGAGCGATAGGCAGTTACTTTTGGGCGGGCGGGGTGCGATTGATGGGGCTATATAAAGCACGAAGAGCCTCGATCCATTTGATCGAAGCTTCTTGTGCCCAGTCTCGAGCATCCCACTAATTACCCGTAATTCACAGGATGTATTGTGGAACAATTGCTCTCCAGTCCATACTAGTTATTTCTACCTCATCCTACAACGTTTCTCCTGGGCAAATGTTAGTACTTTGCTCCATCAGCACGTAGAGCTTCGACCAATTGTATCGAAACAATACGCTCCTCATATGGTCTCATGGTCTGCCTGCTATTTACAGGTTGCAATGCATTCGTTACGGCGCTTGCTTGATAATATTGTCCAGCGTAAGCCCCTCAGGAGATGCTTCGCTGTACCTTTGCATGTAGCCATCTTGTTCCCAGCGCTCAAGCACGGAGGCGTTAACAATAGTTCTATCCATTAATTCCAGATGCTGAGGATGATTCTGAGATATCCATTGTCTTGCTTCCTTAATGTCAGAATACCCGGGGACAACAATAGACTGCGGAATGAGATCGAATAAATTGTTGTAGGAAACACGTTTTTCATACAGTCGTGTGAACACAGAAGTCTGATCATCGAGTACATCAAGCGATTCATCCACCAGTCTGTAATAAAAGTCTTTTACGTCCTCATTTTTATCTTCGGGGAACGGCCTCTCGAATCGCAGCAGTTTAATAATGCGCTGATCGTTTTTGAACCATTTGTTTTGCTCATAGACGACCGTATACACAATATTAACAGCGGAACTATCACTTACCTCGTTGTATTGCCCAAGCGTGCTTGGAATCTTGTTTTCACCGCCCAGACTGACAGAAAGGCTATATTGGTTGTCGCTTTTTCCTTTGCCGTAAACTTTATCCGCCTTGATTTCTTTCGGTTGAAAAGCCAGCATACAGGCGCCCGCCAAGAGAATTGCACATCCCAAACCGATCATTAACACTATTTTTCTCATCTTATCCGCCCTTTCCCGAGTTCAATGCCTCACTATAGTCGCAGCACCGTTATTCGTTCGTCGTGGATAATCTCCCCATTGTCACGAAAGCCGAAGCTTTCATACAGCTTTTTGGCGACCGCATTTTCAGCCGAATAAGAGAGCCAGCAATACTGAGCCGGCCCTGTAGGGAAGGTGCGAATAAATGCCATTATTTTCTTCATTGCTTCCCTGCCGTATCCCTTGTTCTGATATTGCCGGTCAATCATCAGCCGCAATATACAATAGCTCTCATCTGCGATTATCGGGAGATCATACCCGGTAATGTTGTAAGTCAACATGACAAACCCGACCGGCTGCTCATCTGCGTAGATCATAAACGGAAAGGATGTCCGCCATTGGTTGCCAGCACATAACACGAAGCGACGCTGGACAGATTGGATGCAACGAAGCGGCGCTGGTCTTCCGAGACCTCCAGCCTGAATAGGTCACGCCGGTTTTTCAGTGTAATTTTTCTGAGCGTAATCATGTAGAGAAGCTCCCTTCCATTCATTGAATATGCGCCGCGGTCGCTTCTATAACATACAATTTATACGAAAAAAGGAATAGACTTATGTTGAATTTTTTTATACACTATTATGTATCCATGACTTTTTAGGCCTCATCTTTTCTGACATGTAGATGAACCGGCACAATGATGTGCCGGTTTTCCTCGTTTATAGGCGGAATCGTTCCTGCCTGCGTAATTTTTTCGTTGCTTACCCTAGTTGAGACGCCTATCTGGCGCATAAATCATCAATCCCGCTTCAAAAATAAGGGCAGGCCAAATCGCGTAAATAAATCGCTATCGATAAAGTGATGGATATGCGCGATTCTCCCCTCCTGGATCTCAAGAATATGTATGCCCCAAGGCATACATACCCCGTCGTCTCCCGCAGGCACATACTGCGCATATGCCGGGCAATTGCCGTTAGCGCGCAACGGCATCAGACGCGAACCCGTACAATGTGCGCGCGTCGCGTGATAGAATGCCGCAATGTCCATGCTGCCTCGCACCCACATGACATAAGGCGGCATGGACAAGCTTGCGCTTTCGTGGAACAACGCCAGCAGTCTGTCGACGTCGTAATGCTCGAACGCTTCTATGTAACTGTCAAGCAGACGCTGATCGACATCGGCGTCAATCTCCCTCAGCGTCTCGGAACGAAGCTGAACCTGTCTAATCGTTGAGCGTGCCCGCTGCAAGGCGCTGTTGACAGCGGCTGCAGTCATCTCCAGCGCTTCGGCCGTCTCCTTGGCCGACCATCGGAACACGTCGTTCAATAGCAGCACTGCGCGCTGTCGAGGCGGCAAAGTTTGCAGCAGGGCAATGAACGATAGGCGAATGGATTCCTTGCCAACTGTGATGGCGGCCGGGTCGGTCGAGGAATCGGGAATCGGCCAGATCCATTCCTCTACAGTCAGATTCTCCCTTGGCTCCGCAATCATAACGGCTGGGTCGGTCAAATCCATAGGAAGCGCCCGACGCTTGGCATGACGGAGCTTGTCCAAGCAGACATTCGTGGCAATACGATATATCCAGGACCGTAATGAAGCGCTGTTCTGAAGCTCCCCCTTGGCCTGCCACACACGCAGCATGGTATCCTGAACGGCATCCTCCGCCTCGGAGTATGACCCCATCATTCTGTAGCAGTATCCGGTCAGCTCGCCGCGCATTCCCTCCGCCGTCTTTACTTCCTCGTGCAGTTGGCTCATTTCCAATCCCCTTTCGTTTATAGAAGATGCATCTTGGCTTCCGCTTCATCCCAAGGCACCGAATAACCCGCCCCTTTGGCACAGAAGATGGACGAGGAGGTATACAGAGGATCGGCATCTTTCCGATAGTCTATTCGCTGAATCACTTCCTCTGCATTATGGCATGTGTCATAGCCGCTGAACACACAGCGAATGCTGCCTCGTCCATGCGTGAAGGATGCGAACTCCGTGCTGTAGTTCATAAAGGTCGATACGGGCACCCTCCCAGTAATGACCGCATGGGCCCCCTGCGTCTGCGGCGGATCGAACGTTCCCGATGCCCGTTGTATATCCGACATCACCCTCCCCATCTCATCGATTCCTACTTTTATTTTAAAATCGTAATAGGGCTCCAGCAGCAGATTGTTCGCTTTCTCCAGCCCTTGCCGTAGAGCGCGGAAGGCAGCTTCGCGGAAGTCGCCGCCATGCGTATGCTCGTTATGCGCAGCGCCTTTGATCAGCGTGATTTTCATGTCCGTAATCGGCATGCCTGTCAGCAGTCCGTTATGCTCCCGTTCGTAGAGATGCGTCCCGACCAGATTCTGATAGCTGTAGTGGAGATCATCAGGATGGCACGTGCTGGTGAATTGAATCCCGCACCCTCGCACTCCCGGCTCAAGCAGCAGGTGCACTTCCGCATAATGCCTGAGCGGCTCGAAGTGACCGTACCCCGTCACAGCGGACTGAATCGTTTCTTTATACAAAATCTCCGGCTGACCGAAAGAGATGACTTGACCGAATCTCTCCTTCACGAGCTGCTCCAGCACCTCTAACTGAATCAGGCCCATGACGCGAATGTGGATCTCCTGCAGATGCTCGTCCCACACGACATTCAGCGACGGATCCTCCGCATGCAAGATGCGGAACGTACCGAGCACTTCATGAATGGAGAGAGAATCGTCGAATAGCACTTTCGACTGCAAGGCCGGCTCCGATTCGTAAGTCACTCGATCCTGAATCAGCCCCAAGCCTTGTCCAGCCTCGGCTGCTGATAAGCCGACGACCGCGAATAAATCGCCCGCTTCCACATGATCCGACGACTGCGATTTGCTACCGTTAAACGTAAAGATGCGCGTAATTTTCTCATCGTAGGAAACTCCGTTGCTCTCATAGCCGAGCTGCTCCCGCACCTTCAGTTTGCCGCTCATCGCCTTCATGAACGTCAGTCTCACACCGTTAACGTCATGCCGGATCTTATAAATTCGCGCCCCGAACGGAGCTGCCCCATCATAAGACGCTGTCGTCAGCAGATGCAGCTGATCCAGGAAAGCAAGGATACCCCTATCCTGCAATGCGGACCCCTGAGCACAAGGGAACAGCCGCCGCTCTTGCACCATCTGCTGCAAGGCTTGCAGCCAGAAGTCGGAGGCATCTCGTCCTTCCAGGAACGCTTCCAACAAGCCCTCGTCCCGCTCAGCCATCGCCTCTCGCAGCGATTCTCCGACGATACCGCCAATGAAGCTTTCCGTAATGGAGCAGGCATCGTCCGTCAACTGCCGGCGGATCTCCTCCTCCGTTCTCTCTGCATCCGCACCGACCCGATCCGTCTTGTTAATGAAGAAAAATGTCGGTATCCGATGCTTGCGCAGCAGCTGCCAGACGGTCTCGGTATGGCCCTGCACACCTTCCACCGCGCTGACAATGACGATAGCATAATCGATAATCTGAATTGCCCGCTCCATCTCGGGGGAGAAATCGACGTGACCGGGCGTGTCAATCAAGTAATATCTGTCGCCTTTATAATCCATCATCGCCTGATCGGCGAATACCGTAATACCCCTTGCCCGTTCAATGTCGTGGCTGTCCAGGTAAGCATCCTTATGATCCACCCGTCCGCGCGAGCGGATACTGTTCGTATGGTACAGCAGTTGTTCGGCAAAAGTCGTCTTGCCCGCATCCACATGGGCAAACAAGCCAATCGTTAATCGCTTCATCCTATCCCACTTTCACAGCTTCTTTTTTACATACTCTCATTAAATCACAAAAATTGGTCATATGAACAGCATAACCCTGCCTCTCGTAATAGGTGCGAAACGCCCTTGGCTAATGAAAAATAGCGAAATAAATAGTGATGTTGAATGTCAGACCTATTTACCCATGTTAATTACTGATAGAAAGTATAAACTCACACCGTTCTAATAAAACCAAAGAAGGAACCGTGCGGCTAACACGACTCCTTGGCACAATAGACCGCTTCAAAGACGGTCGGCTTCGGTTAACTAGTTAAAAGTAATCTGGCATAATCTGTTGTTTGAGCTTCTCAGTATCCTTATCCGACATGCACAAAGGATTAGTCCAGAATGACGTGCTATCACTACGCAATTGCTCCGCAATATCATCTTCCAAGCTTTGCATTTTATCAATCGGATGATTAAGCATCCCGAAGCCGACTCTAATATCAAGCAGCTGCAATTGCCTGATCAGCGACCGTTCCGATGCGATTATCCTTAATCTATCTACAATGACGTAAGGAATATTCGCATATTGACTTATTATGAGGAATAAACGATCCTCAGCTGCCGCCCCTTCACGAAACGTTCTTAAGGAAGGGTAATACAACAATCGCTGCTCACAAGATAAATCATTTCTATGCAGTGCTTGATATTCGAGCTCGTAAGGAATACCGCCATACTGGCTGCTAATGCCTTGCAGACATTGTTCGTACCAGACAGCATTGCTACAAGTGCTTGCCGCACCCGGGATAAAATAATGCCTATCGAACGCATCGGAACGGACAGGCTTTCCGCTCCAAGCGCCATCGTCAGAATGGATATACCCTTCTGTCAACTCGGCCAATGCCGAAGCAAGAATGCCATAGACCAGATTAATGATCGCCGGCTGCCCCGCCGATCTTCGAAAGACCCAATAATGACCGACAGACAGAGACCTCTTCACTTCCAGATAAGCCACTCCATACTCGCTGTATTCTTCCCAGATCTCGATCGTAGCCGCATCAACTATCTCATAATGGGCATCCGTTCCGCCTCCGGAACCAGGGTCAACATAGAACCACGCCCCCCCTTCTCCCCAGGCCATGCCTTTATCGTTCTTGTCATGCTGTGATAAGATCTCCTCACCCATTCTCACATATATGATCGGCATTTCCTTCAAAGCAAATGGCGATAAGAAATGTTGCAGCTTCCGATTGGCGGCCTCCAACACGTTTACAATCGTCGGTACATTCGATGTCACGGGATATACCTCAAAAGTCGTACTCAATTATTCTCGCCCCCTCTTTCCAATATTAAGGTATTCCACGTATTGCATCTATTCTATTTTCCCGTTCCGACCTATAATTTTGTCGTTCGGGCCAGTGGAGAGACAAAAAAAGTACATCGCCAAATAAGCGATATACTCTAAACTTGTCTGCAATTCCCCGCACAAACCTCTTGTTCCTGCAACAAGCGACTGCACGTAACAGCTTCCTATTGTTCCAGCAGTATCATACGACCGCAATGACCTGATCAGCTTCTCCTCGTGAGCCAAGTGCTGGCTATTTCAGGTTTTCAATCATTCTCACAGCTATGACCAGCGCCTGTTCACGAGTAGCGCTCGCATAATTTTTCGCTTCTTCCGCAGGGGTCGTGGCACGTGGACTGAAGTTGTTGTTGCCTGTGCCTGCAATAATTCCGTTGGCGGCCATGAAATACACGCTTTCCTTCGCCCATGAAGAGATTTTCGCATCATCGGCAAAGGCCGCAGGCTTCGTATAGGACAGCTTGAATTGACCGTCGTTAGCCAATGACCACCCGGTTATCGTCGCTTTCTTGAATGCCCGCGTAAGCATGGTCGCAGCTTGCTCGCGATTAAGCAGCGCATTGGGCGCGAACCGGTCAGCCGAGAGGCCAGCAACGAGGTTGACGTTATATGCCTTTAATACCTCGATATCTTTTGTATCGTTGAATGGATTGTTCACGACCGGCAAAGCCGTACTACCAGAAAGACTTTCATATACTTTCACAGCCACTGCCGCGAATTCGGCCCGAGTGATCGGCTTCGTCAAGTCCTCGCCATACAAGGAGTCCGGAATGATCCCCATGCTGTCCGCTTTCTCCAGTTCCTTCGTCGCCCACACGGAAGCATCGGACCAGGCATCGCCATCCGCAAAATAGCTGTAGTTCGTATCGGGCTGCCCTTTCCCTGGAAGCAGCCATAAATCCTTCATTGAAACGGTCTGTCCCGCTGGGGCGATAACAAAGTCGTAGCTCTCCACATAGCCGTCCTTCGACGCCCGAAATGCATTCAATCCGGATACGACTTCAGCTGTAAATTGGCCATTCGGCCCCGTCTTCACGGTATTCTTCGTTCCCAGCACACGAACAGTAGCACCGGCCATCGGGTTCCCCGACTCATCCCTAACTACACCTTCCACTGTACTAATATAGGTCGAGCGGCTATAGTTCACCAGCAATTTGATAAAATCGATGGCAAAACCGTCACCCAGTCCGGTTGTTTCATTGATAGAGATTGATAGCGAACCCGAAGCAATTTCCGAATAGAACCTTTGCGGAACTTCAATTGAAATAATCTGTACGACCGGCCCTGTCTGGTCAATATGGTTCAGTACCTCTGAAATAAACGGCGCCTCCTTGCCGTTCAAGGTCACGGTAAAATCTGTCCCCCAGTTAATCGCCTGGAAATCATCCACGCATATTTGCAGCATCGCATTTTCCACTGCAATTCCCGACATATCGTAATTCAGTTTGACCGCTCTGGTCGTGGCTCCTGCGGCGTCCTGCTCCCACTGATAGGAGTAACCGTCCAACGACTCTCCTTTATAAGCTGTGCCAAGCATAATTCTGTCCGTTCCGTCAGCTGCGCCTTCACGCGGCTCCCACGGATAAGGATGAGACCACGTGTGCTCCGCCGTGAACGGATTCTCATCTTCGTAGAAACCGAAGCCTACATTATTGATTGAACCGGATCGCACCATTAACTCGGCTTCGCTGGTATTGCGAAGCGTTACCGACTCCAGATCCCAATCCCCGTTGTCCGGATCACTGATAGCCAGTGCTGATAACGGTGCAATAACTGCGCACAGCAACAATGCTAACATGAACATGCTTACAGCTTTCATTTTCATCTTCCATTCCTCCCGAACGATTAGCGGCTAGTATCGGCTAGTAGTATAAGTATATTCACCTGGAAGCATAATAGCACGGTCGATACTGATCCGAAATAAACATATATTATGATTATCAGCGTTTGCCACATGCCTTGCAGACAACCATCTAGCTACTTTCCTCGCTCCAACCGATGCCACATGCACTACAGACAACCATCTAGCTACTTTCCTCGCTCCAACCGATGCCACATGCACTACAGACAACCATCTAGCTACTTTTCACGCTCCAACCGATGCCACATGCACTACAGACACTCATCTAGCTACTTTCCACGCTCCAACCGATGCCACATGCACTACAGACACTCATCTAGCTACTTTCCACGCTCCAACCGATGCCACATGCCTTGCAGACAACCATCTAGCTACTTTCCGAGCCCCAACCGCTGCCACATCCACTACAGCCACAGCCACAGCCACGCGCACTTTCCTGCAGCAAAAAAAGCCGGCCAAGCCTCTCCGTGTAAGAGAGACTGACCGACCTTGCCTAAACTGATGCTTATTATAAATGCTTGCTACTATGCTTGTTTCGGCCCAATGTAACCTTCCGCCTTCAACAGCTCGGCAATCAGCACCGCCCCGCCAGCCGCGCCGCGAAGCGTATTGTGCGAGAGGCCGACGAACTTGTAGTCGTGCAGGGAGTCCTCGCGCAGTCTGCCTGCGGATACGCCCATGCCGCGCTCTACATCGCGGTCCAGATTCGTCTGGGGCCTGTTCTCCTCTTCGAAGTAAGTGATGAACTGCTTCGGCGCGCTTGGCAAGCCAAGCTCCTGTGGCCGCCCCGCAAAGCTTCTCCAGCGGTCCAATATTTCTTCCTTCGAAGGCTTGTTCTCGAACGAGACGAATACGGTAGCCAAATGGCCGTCCAGCACTGGAACGCGGATACATTGCGTCGTAATGAGCGGAGCGCTCGCCTTCACAATAGCGCCTTCTTCGATGCTGCCCCAGATGCGTAGCGGCTCCTGCTCGCTCTTCTCTTCCTCGCCGCCAATATATGGAATGACGTTGTCCAGCATCTCCGGCCAGTCGGTAAAGTTCTTGCCTGCGCCAGATATTGCTTGATAGGTGGATGCAACAACCGTCTTCGGCTTGAATTCCTGGAGCGCGTTCAGCATCGGCACATAGCTCTGAATGGAGCAGTTCGGCTTAACCGCGATGAATCCGGTGGACGTACCTAGACGCTTGCGCTGTGCTTCGATCACATCCAGATGCTCCGGGTTGATCTCCGGGATAACCATCGGCACGTCCGGCGTCCAGCGATGCGCCGAATTATTGGAGACGACAGGCGTTCCCGTCTTCGCATACGCTTCTTCCAGCGCCTTGATCTCATCCTTCTTCATATCCACTGCGCAGAAGATGAAGTCCACGCCCGCCGCCACTTCCTCCACCTTGGAAGCATCCTGCACGACGATCGATTTCACATCCTCCGGGATAGGCGTATCCAGCTTCCATCTGCCCTGCACGGATTGCTCGTACGTCTTGCCGGCCGAGCTTGCGCTTGCCGCAATCGCTGTCACCTTGAACCATGGATGTCCATCCAGCAGCTGCACGAATCGCTGCCCGACCATTCCAGTTCCTCCGACTATGCCTGCTCTCAATAATTGTGACATAACATTCATCTCCTCCTAATTCGTAGTCGTCTCTGCATCGTCTTTACCCTTATTACATGTGCATTATCCTGCTCCTGATACAAAAAAAATCCCACCCCTAAGACTGCCAACAGCCTCAGGGACGAGATATTGTTCTCGTGGTACCACCCCAGATTCACGCATATGTCGCCATATACGCCTCTTCGAGTACGGCGCTTCCAATGCGCGTATACTCTAGCTCTGTAACAGGAGCTCCTGGCACACCACCCCCCGCCGCTATCGATTGGCGACAGGTTCCGATGTGCTGCTCAGAGTCTTTCTTCAGTAAATTATTCTTTGCCCCTTCCCAGCTGCCGGAGCTCTCTGTGAAAGAATCCATCTACCTACTTCTCTCGTCATCGCATTTCGTTGATGATTATCTTAACAAATTCCCGCTCGAAGGTAAACCTTATTTTTCAAAAAAACTAAACTTTTTAAATTGCCAATTTGTACGTATTCCATCCATTACCGCTCCTTAAGCTTAAAGACGAAAGAAAGTCGCTTGCAGCAGCTTCAGCGCCTCCGTCAACTCCTCCCGCTTCTCCTCGGATATACCCTCTACCCGACTCATGAACTGCTCTCTCATATAGGCAAAAGCCTCGCTCATCCGTTCCAGTCCAAGCGGCGACAACGTAATATACTGCTTCCTCCCGTCAGCAGGATCATCCACTCGTTCGCACAACCCTTTGTCCGTCAGCTTCCTCAGCTCGCGGCTGGCATTGGGCATCGACAGACCCATGCAACTGCTAATCTGGCTCATCGTTAAAGGCTGCTCGACAGCCATATATTCCAATATGTCGTATTGAAGGCCCGTGACCTCCCGCAGCATCGGGTGCCCTTTCTTCACTTCATGCATTATCGTATGAAAAGCGTTGATGAACGAAAACAGCTCCTTGAATAGAGCGTCTTGGGAACTCGCTTCGATGCGGCCAGCCGTAATGATCAGGCCCTTGTCATTCTCCTGATGCATGATATCCACCTCCCTATCGCATAGTATGTTCATTTAGTTATCTAAAGATAATTATCATTTGACAACAAATTAACGGGCGTGCTACTATTTCATTATCAAATGATAACAAAGAAGGTGTCCTATGAAAACCCTGGTTATTTATACACATCCCAATCACGAGAGCTTGAACTACGCTTTCCTCCAGAAAACGCTACAAGGCATGAAAGAGAATCCTTATATTCAAGAAGTAAAAGTGCTGGATCTCTATGCGGAACAATTCAACCCTTCCCTTGTCTTCAACAAAGAGAAGAAGCGGCGCGATCTGCATCTGGAGCCAGAGCTGGAGAAGTATCGCGAGCAAATTACATGGGCGGATAAGCTGGTCTTCATCTACCCCATCTGGTGGGGACGCCCTCCCGCTATGCTGCTCGGTTATATCGATCGGCTGTTCGCCACGAACTTCGCTTACCGATATACGGGAGGGACGATGCCGGAAGGTCTGCTGAAGGGCAAATCCGTCGTCTGCATCTCCACGATGCAAGGACCCCCTCTATACACGTTATACTGGTTGTACAATTCACATAAAGTGCTTATGCGAAAAGCGCTGTTCCAGTTCGTAGGCATGAAGAAGGTGAAATTTTTCGAGTTCGGAAGCATGGAGAAGAAGAACGGGAAGCAAGCCGAGAAACTGGATAAAATTTATCGTTATTTCAAAACGCTTGCTTCATAATTATAAGCAAAGCCGGCTGACCGTCATTGACAGTCAGCCAGCTCTATCGCGAATCAGTGAAAGCTGCGGCAAGGCTCACTCCTCACCGAATCAGCCGCTAACCGCTTCAATACGCTTCTTATAATTGGGGGATGTCATGTATGGCTTGCCTGCTTGACTGACCAAACCCATCTCGTCGGTCAATCCTGCGTTCCGTGGAGCAAGCTCATCGATCAGACGCTGTCGCCACTTCAGCAGCTCCTGCTGCTTGTCTGGATGCGCCTTCAAATCGCACAGCTCCATCGGATCGCTCTCCAGATCGAACAGCTGCTCCTCATGCAGACGAGGCAGCCATACATATTTCATCTGTCCGTCGGTCAAATATTGCATTTCCTGCTCCTCCGCATAGCATGTGCTGTGTTCGCCGTGCACATACGAACGCCAGCCATCGCTTTTTCCCAGCATCAAATTCACCATGCTGCTGCCGTCAACACTATGAGGCACAGGCACTCCCGCCGCCTCCAGCACCGTCGGCATAATATCCTGAAGCGTTACCGGTTCATCGACGGTTTGCTTCTGCCGGCCGAAGGAAGCTGGCAGCTTGACGATCATTGGAATATGGGCAGATCCTTCATACGCATTGGGTCTTTTATTACGCATCTTTTTTATGCCTCCCGCTAACCTTTCTATTATTCATCAAAATCCGTGACATAGCTCTGACCAAGCCCATTTCCAGGATGGATGAATTACCAACACAGGCATGCTTGACGAAACGAGCAGATATGAGCATAAGATCTTGAATAACGGTTCGAATGCGCTGCCTAAATACGTTTTTCTTTCTGAATGGCGCATCATAATCGGTCAGTGCAGCCTGACTAACGAATCGCAGCAAGTATGGCTCGGTCGGTCGTTCTGTTACTTGGTAGACCATGCGGACGGGTTTGATGATTCTCTATAAAATAAGGAACTTATATCACGGATTCAGGTTTATATTAATGAAATTACTTATTCTGTACGGACTGGCACATCCATAGATTCAGTTATAGATACATTCATTTACTTTATTGTTAATTTATATTGCCCTGGCGTAATGCCTTCGTATTTTTTAAACGATCGTATGAGTGTATTGGCATTGGTATATCCTGTTTGTTCTGCAATATCATTAAGCGTCAGCTCAGCAGTCTGTAGCAGCTTTTTCACACAGCTTATTCTCAACTTCGTAATGTAGTCATGCAGACTAATACCTAAACGCTCTTTGAAAATTCTGGACAAATAAGCTCCATTCATACCGAAATGCTCTGCAATTGATGAAATAGACAAATTAGGGTCGGTATAATTCTGATTTACATATGTCGCTATTTCATCCTGAATGCCACTTTCCGTGTTACGATGTTTTTGCACCACAATACACATCCGAGTAAATACTTCCAGCAGCTGATGCATCATATCAGGCACGGTTGTGGATGCCAGCAGGTTGCTCAGTGCCTCATCCTTCGTGCGCGTCCACTCATCATTCCCCATATATGACAGTTCATCGCTAAGCTTGAGCGCTGTACTCATCATATCGAAGAAAAGACACTTGGCTAATGGGAGCGGCAGCCCTTCCTCAACGAACGTTTCTCCAATCATCTCTTTAATAATCAGCTGTACTTTTTCGTTATCACCCGACTTTACACAATTCATCAGCTTCTGTTCAATAGCCAACGAATAATGATAAGAGCTCGCCCTACTCGGCAAACGGGAATAAGTCAAGACATATCCAGCATTGGCAACTAGCAGAGCAGACTCAATAGCATGCTGAGCCTCTTCATAAGCGACAGAAATTTCCGAAATTCCATGATGCAAGTCACTAACACCTGCTATGAAGGAAATATTATATCGTTCCATCAAAAATGTGTTGGCGTGTTCCGCTACCTGCAGCATGAATGCTTCCGCTGCTTCTTCATCCTTTATGTTAGTGAAATTCACCAGGCACACTACATGTTCGTCCAAATCAACGATATGTCCTTGATGCTCGGACTTAATTAGTTCCTCCAATACATTAGTCACAATAAATGTAGTCGCCACCTGCAAGCGTGGTTGGTGAGCAGTATGTTCGGAACTAGAAGCCTCTATTCTAAACAACATAACGGCAAATTGCTCGGAGCAAAACTCCACAATACCTCCCGCTATCTTGTTCCATTCCACAATGGATTGTAGTTCCGAGCTTCCCACCTCCCAGTTGCCCTTTAATAACTTGTGAATCATACCAATTTGAAGCAAAGGTCTTTGTCCCTCCATTTTCAGTCGCAAATCATTATTTTCCAGTCTCACTCCAGAGATAGCTTCTTCAATGTATGCGAACTCATCAACTCTCCTCCGTTCTTTACGATCCTGTCTATCTAGCATGCCAATAATTCGGCTCACCGGCAAATATTGACGACGAACAAGCTTATAAGACAAAGGCAACCCGAGTATCATGCAAATAAAAATACTGGCTAATAATAAACGCTTCACCGTCATTACTTTTTCCAAAAATACATCTCTCGGAACAAGTGATACATATTTCCAATCTCCTCGCTCCGAAAGTCTAGACGATAGAACAAATTTCTTGCCTTGAATCGAACGCACGATCCACCCGTCCTTCGGTATGTCATCATATTTCAATTTTTTTGTATGTCCGGATGAAGCAATTAGCTGGTTTGAGGAATCTATAATTAGCATTTCCCCCCCATACACATCTAAGTTTAATAACTCCTGAAGCTTACTCTCAGCTACTACCAACACCAGTGTAGCACCTGCATCGAGACGAGAGGGTACTGATCGGGATAACAGGAGTGCCTTCTCCCTGCTTCCTCCTAAATGCACGGTCATAGGAACAACTTGTTGATGATGTGCTTGAATTAGCACTTGTTGTTTCCATTCGGAGAAGGACATTCCTTCATATCTATGTATTTGCTCATATAATACTTGCGCCTTATAAGTACCGCTCGGTGAAATGATCATTTCACTTTCATGAAAATACAAATAAATGTCGTATAATGACAGATGGGCTGAATAAAGCGTTTTCAATTGCTTTGAAAGCTGTACAACATTATAGCGTTCGAATTCCGTCAACGGATTGGTAGCTCCTAGAAAACCATTCACCTTGGAATCCAGCACCAACAATTGGTGAAGTACAGCCCAATCCTTAAGCTGAGCATCCGCTACTTGCCGGGTCTGTTCGATCAAGGCGCTATTGGTTCGTTTCACTTCATTATCTACAATTTTCTCCGCCTGTGTCATAACGACCACACTGACGGAAATGGGAATAAGGAGAATAAGAAGGTAGGAAAGCAGCCACTTCACAAAGATGCTTCTTCCTTCCATAACTATCCTCATAGTATCCCCACTCCCCTTAACATTTAATGTAAATGAAGCCAGTATAGCATAGTTTACTCCTTCAGTGCTCCTATCATTACTCCGCTAACGAAATATCGTTGTAGAAAAGGATAGATAAACAGAATTGGTACAGTTGTAATGATGATAGCCGCATATTTAATAGTAGCTGCTACACTAGCTTCATCTCCTTGCGGAACGGAACCTATCATTCGACTAGCATCATTCGCTATTAATATTTCCCTAAGCACAAGCTGCAAAGGAAAGAGATCACGATCACGCAAATATATCATAGCATTAAACCAAGAATTCCAGTGCTGCACCCCATAAAACAAAATCATGACCGATATGACTGGCATAGATAATGGCACAATGATACGAAACAGCAGTCTTAAATCACCTGCGCCATCCATACGTGCAGATTCCTCCAATTCATGAGGAATGCTTTGGAAAGATGTTCGCATAATAATCAAATGGAAGGTATTAATCGCAACAGGCAATATTAAGGCAAAACGCGAATCAAGTAATCCAATACCCTTTACCGTTAAATAGATCGGAATGAGTCCTCCTGTGAAAAACATCGTAAATACGACAAAGAACATAATGGCATTACGCCAATACAACCCTCTTCTGCTAAGCACGTATGCCCCGACAATGGTCAAAGATAAATTCACTGCAAGACCTATCACAAGTACAAAGATTGTGTTGGCGTAACCAGATAATATAATAGGATTCTCCAACACTCGTTTATAAGACTCGGGATTAAAACCTAGTGGCTTAAAGAGCAAACCTGAATGGCCCATCAACGCATTTGGTTCGCTTAACGAAGCGAACAGAATGTAAATGAAAGGGTATGCTGTTAGTGCGACTAGTAGGCACATACCTGTTATATTTATAACATCAAACAAAGCATTGCCAAATCCTTTATCGCGAATGGTTACTTCAACTTGATTTGATTTCATCGCTCTCACCTACCATAGACTGCTACCGCTTGATCGACGGCTTAACCAATTTGCTAAAATCAAAAGCATAAAATTAATGACAGAGTTAAACAAACCTACCGCTGCACTAAAGCTAAAATCCATTTCTAATATACCTCTACGGTACACATAGGTGCCTATAACATCAGCCGTCTCATAAATACTGCCGTTATAAAGTAGAATGATTTTTTCGAAGCCTACCTCCATTACGTTACCAATGCGCAAAATCAACATAATAATGATTGTTGGCAGTATACCCGGAATTGTGATGCTCCAAATGCGGCGTATTCTTCCTGCGCCGTCTACCTTTGCTGCTTCATACAATTGCGGATTAATTCCTGACAGAGCAGCTAAATAAATAATAGAACCCCATCCTACCTCCTGCCAAATACCAGAGCTTACAAAGATTGTTCGGAACCAGTTCGGATCCTGCATAAAGGCGATTCTTTCTCCTCCAAAAAATGAGACGATATCGTTAACTATGCCATTCAATGTCGTAAACTCCAGCATCATGCCGCATACGATCATCAACGATATGAAATGCGGCACATAGGACACTGATTGCACGACTCTCTTAAAAAATTTCTGCCGTAGCTCGTTGAGCATAAGTGCCAGCAAAATAGGCGCGGGGAACCCAAATACAATAGAGTACAAGCTTATAAGTAACGTATTGCGAATAAGTCTCCAAAAGTAAATACCATTGATGAAATCCTGAAAATGCTCAAAGCCTACCCACGAGCTGCCTAATACACCTCTCATCGGAGAAAAATCCTTGAATGCAATGACTACTCCATAAATAGGTATATAATGAAAAATAATATAGTACAGAAGAACAGGTACTGCCATAAAATAAATTATTTTATGCTTCCGAAAGTCATCAGTGATAAGCTTGCTGCGATTGACCATCTTTATCTTCCACCCCTAATTTCGGGCATTGTACCTATCCAATGCGCTTTGTTTAATGTCGATCGCCTCTTGTATGCCCAACTTCTCCAAGTTGGTAACGAATGCATCATAGTTACTGAAGCTTTCTGTACCCATTACGAATTTAATAAACATCTCATCCATATAGGTGTAAACATTCGACATAATTGTCCCATATTGCTTCGATTCCTCCGTAGATGGATGAACACTCGGTATTTGTCTTTCATTACTAGGCTTAGACCATTCAGTGAGCGCTTCTTTTTGTTCAGGGAAAATAAGTGTCTGCATGTAAGCGTCCTTGTCATTGATGAATGGAGATTGCGTCATCCGCAGCGTATAAAGCCCAAGTGCTTGTGATATAGAGTAGTCCGGATTATTTGTAATCTTATCGGTATATACTGGATTGCCATCCTTTATCTCATAACTTTCTCCCTCTACACCGAAGTTAGCAAGTAAGTGTCCTTCCTCACTAAATCTATAGTCGATCCAACGCACAATTGCTGCGGGATCCTTAGCGTTTGTCGTAATGACATAGCCCAAACCACCAAACACTGGCGATTGATAACCAAGCAACGGTTTGTCGCCACTCTTTAACACTGGAGTAGTAACAGGTACAAGTTTAAAAGCAGGATTACGCTCTTTCATAGCTTCTAAGTACGCCCCTAAACCGGAGGAAGCCCATCCAAGAAACGCACCTGCTTGCTCACCAGTTACTTTTGCATCCAAACTTTTTTTGTCAGTCGTTGCAAACTCAGGATCGATCAATCCTTCTTTGTACCATATATGCAAGGTTTCTAGGTATTCCTTATACTCTGGCTCCATCGGTCCATATTTCACTTTACCGTCCACCTGATAAAAATCTGTCGTAATCCCCCATGCTCCCACAATAAATCCAGGAAATTCTAGGCCTGATAACGCTCCTGGCTGATATCGTTTATGCGCCACGAACGGCAGCTCATCTGCTTCACCATTGCCGTTAGGGTCACTCTCCTTAAACGCTTTTAAAACAGCATACCAATCGTCAACTGTTTCTGGTGTAGACATACCAACCTTTTCTAGCCAATCAGCTCGTATCATCGCCCCGTGCGGGCTACGAATAGAATTATCCGGCGTAACGGTAGGTAGTATATAAATTTCCCCGTCATCTGTAGAAATTTGCTTTCGAATTTCAGGGTATTGCTCCATTAGCTTTTTGAAGTTGGGTGCATGTTGATCAATTAGATCATTTAATGGAAGAATCACTTTATCTTTAATCGCTGCCTCAGGTCCCCCTTTATACAAACCTCCCCACAAAATAACATCTGTGAGTTCATTGCCTGACACCATTAAATTGAAGTTTTCTTGTTCGGTACCAACAGCAGGATGAACCCACTCCAGTTCGACACCCGTCTTCTCTTGAAGGACCTGATGAGGAATAATATCATTGTAATCCTTAACAGCCGAGCTAAGTGCCCCGTTAATCCATGACCAAACACTAAATGTCATTGCCTCTTGTGGTAATGAAGGATCCTCTCCTTTGTTATCGTTAATCTCATTGGAGATGTTATCGTTAGGCGATTGATTACCTCCATTTGAACTCGAATTCGAGCAAGCAGTTAAAATTAGTAGCAATAAGATAAGCATCCCTAACAAACTAGATTTGAATGTAACCCTTTTCAATTTCAACACTCTCCTTTTACAAACAGAATTACGCCGGCGTCTATATTTCATATTAGCGTATGACAAATTTCCGAGTAAACCATCGATATATGACTTCCATCTTCAAATCATATGTTTGCATGCATCAAATACAAAATGGAGTATCCAGGTACCATATTGAAGATTTACTTTACAGAGAAACAACTTGTACAGTATATATGATTTTATTTCAAAAGGAGGTTATTTATAGTGAATCAATTTTCTCAGCAGCAAAGAAAGATTAAAAAAAAGATTTTAATCCTGCTTGCGGCCACATTACTTTTATCATTTCAAATGAACTTTTTGTCTCAACCAGTTGTACGCGCTGAAACAGCTAGTTCTATTTCAAATGGCAGTTTTGAAAGCGTTGTAACAAATACTCTAGGAAGCTACTGGCATATTGCACAAGCTGAGCATTGGAATGCATTTGTCTTCCATGGCACGCCAGAAATAACGGTTTCAAATGCTGTGTACCATTCCGGTACTCACGCATTGCATGTGTCTTCAGCTGTTACAGGCAGAGCTGCAGTCTTTCAGGATATTACTGGACTCACGCCAGGACAATTGTATAAAGTGAGTAGCTGGTTAAAGACGGCTGACATTCAATCCGTGAACGGAGCATTTATAAGGCTTGCTTTTTTTGATGCGAACAATCAAATACTAGGCGATCAGCCTGTATATGGTAGGCTAACAGGTACAAACGATTGGACCTATGAAGAGGGGATCGTACAGCTTCCCGATCAAACCGTCCGAGTTCGCTTGGAGGCTATGTTCGATAGTGGCACAGGACAGGCCTGGTTCGATGATGTCAATTTCATCGCTTGGACACCCGTTCAGGATATTTCCCTTTCCTCCACTCTAATAGAGATGAGTACAGGAACGTCTACCGTTTTGCAAGCTGAAGTTATCCCAAGCCATGCGACTGATCATACGATTTCATGGTCTACCTCCGATCCCTCCATCGCAACTGTACTGAACGGTGTCGTAACCGCACACTCGTCCGGTCAAGCTATTATTACAGCCCAATCAGCAGACGGTGGACATAGTCGAACTGCGCTTGTCTCTGTAGACAGTCCCGTCGTTCCTACGGATGGAGTAGAGCTTGAGCCTAAAAGGCTGCTACTCCCTACAGGTAGTTCCTTTACGCTGGACGCTCTTTTCACGCCTCCTCAGGCAACAGACCAGCGATTGAATTGGTTATCCTCTGATGCTACAGTTGCTTCGGTAGCAGACGGAACGGTGTCTGGTGTCACCCCCGGATCTGCCGTTATCACCGCTGAAACGGTGAATGGCGGGCATAGTGCCTCTACCCATGTTCAAGTTGTTGAAAATTTGCTAACAAACGGCACCTTCCAGGCAACGGCTCCTCCTACAGAAGGATGGACCACTGCTTCGCCAGTCGGCTGGAACCGCTACGCTTGGAATAATAGTACACCTCTTATGACTGTGAGCGATACCGTTTACTATGAGAGCGGAAGTGCACTGCATATCGATGCAGCTACCACCTCAAGAGTTGCAGTTTATCAAAATGTAACCAATTTCACGCCTGGACAGTGGTTAAAGCTCAGCGGTTGGATAAAGACGACCAACCTGCAATCCGTAAACGGGGCATTAAACGGGGCATTTATTCGAATCAACTTTATGGATTCAAATAATCAATTGGTAGATAGCTCTTCCATCGGCCATTGGACGGACACGACAGACTGGGTAAAAGTTGAAGACATGGTGCAGGCACCGGCATCCGCCGCGCGTATAAACATCGAGCTATTATTCGACAATGCTACAGGCTCTGCATGGTTCGACGATATTCGGCTTATGCCATGGACATCTGTTGAAAGTATGCTGCTCCACATGCCAGCCACAAGCTTGCAGGTCGGGCATAATATAATTGCAAGTGCGACAATATCCCCATCATCCGCTACCGATTCGAGGGTTCGCTGGTATAGCACTGATCCGACAGTGGCTGAAGTCGATCACGACGGTGTCATTACTGCGCTTCAGCCCGGAATAACAGCCATTCGAGCAGTGAGCGAAGATAGTGGTGTATCGGATACTGCTGCGCTCATTGTTGGTTCTAACTCCAACGTTACACTGAACGATGTTCAAGTACAGACACCATTCACCACCCCTGCTGAAGGCATACTCAGCGGTACAGCTAATCAAGGCAATCCATTAAGCTATTATTTATTATCGCCTCCTGCATCAGGAACAGCTGAAGTGCTTGAAGACGGAACATGGCAGTACACACCTCCCTTCAGCTTCCAGGGAAGCGATCACTTCCTCGTATACGCAACTGATGGTAACAACTACGATGCAGCAAAAATAGTCGTCGATGTTCAGCCACCTGCTTATCTTCTGAATGACTTCAGTAGTATGCATGCCAGATTACATCTAAATACAGCACGCATAGCAGCATTAAAGCAGGCCATCGCGCCGGGGGGTTCACATAACAGCCTCTGGATTACTTTAAAGGGTGAAGTGGACCAGCGTATAAGCTCACCACCTCCAGCGTATTATGTCAGCAGCTCTGATGAAGAAGGATGGCAACGCGCAGTAGGAGAGACGATTACGTTAATTTCTTTTGCGTACTTGCTAACAGATGACCCTGTTTACCTGAACGCAGCTAAAGATTGGGCCGTCACTGCCAGTCAATATCCTACTTGGGGACGCGGATATGCAGAGAATGCAGATCTCGCCGCCGGGCATTTACTTTATGGACTGGCCACCTTCTACGATTGGCTCTATGATGACTTAGATGCACAGACACGAACAACTGTAAAGAATGTGCTGCTGGAGCGAGGTAATATCATGTACCAAGCAGCCATACGTGATGATGGATGGAAGTGGACCGAGCATTATTTACAAAACCATATGTGGGTTGCGACAACGGGATTAACAGCAGCAGCACTTGCCCTATATGACGAAGACACCAGCGTGCTTCCATGGATCGATATTTCTTTGGATAAAATACTAAAGACGATGGATGTGCTAGGCGAGGATGGTGCCACGCATGAGGGGTACAGCTACCAGCAGTACGGTTTGGAATACTTGCTGAAATTTATGGACCTTTCAAGAAAAATGATGAATATTGATCTGTTCCGTAACACTTGGTTTAAAAATGCTGTAAAATATCAAATTTATATGGCAACGCCAAAAAATAGTTGGGTTTTTCCAGAGAATCATATCGATATAGCCGATGACGTACGCGTCAATTGGTATGGCCCTGATTATTTACTTCACGTGCTCGCTGCAGAATACAATGATGGTCACGCGCAGCGTATGGCTCGAGAGGTGTCAACTATGTCCGCTCCTTCATCTCTCTGGATGGGCTTACTTTGGTATGATCCCTCCTTACAGGAAGAGCCTGCCAGCATTCAACCTACATTGCATCACTTCGATGATATCGGCATTGTCTCTGCACGTTCAGATTGGTCGGGAGACGAATCACTTATTGCCTTCAAAAGCGGCCCTCCATTAGGGCATAAAGCGATGGATATAAGTGATCCGCTGAAGGACTGGGGCTCATGGCATGTGCATCCGGACGCCAATCATTTTGTTTTCCATGGCAATGGAGAGTGGTTGCTGCGCGATGACGGTTATGCCTACAAGCATACGAGCAATCATAATACGCTGCTTATCGATGGACAGGGTCAATTTGGCGAAGGAAAGATAGGATTTACTGCAAGGGAGTTACAGCAGCGTAAAGCCAAACCTACCATTTTGAAGGCTGAGTACGGCCCTATCGTAGACCATATTATCGGTGAGGCTTCCGAAGCTTATCCAACGAGCAAAGGGTTAACTAAATATAAACGACACCTGCTATATGTGAAGCCAGATATACTTATCGTCGTAGACGATATTGAAACTACAGAGCCGCGCGAGCTGGAGCTTCGCTTCCATCCTGCATCACAAAATGCTTTTTCAATGCTGGACGGATCCATATATATTCCAGGACAGCAGACTAAACTGCGTGTAACGCCGCTCACTGAAACTGTCAGCGATACGGCAGCCGTGTATGCACCTTCCTACAATAGAAGTAATACGGCAGAGGATAAGCTTGCCATTCAAGTAAAGAATAAGGGACAAAGTAGTTGGAAGAACGCCATTGCCTTCACATACTCTGACATGCAGTACGCCCCTGCTCCCGTTACTTGGACAAATAATGGTGATGAATGGATATTTGAAGCTGGAGACTATGAAATTACACTTAATCTAGTTACCAATGAAGTTCAAGCAAGTATGCTGGATTCAAGCTCGTATCCGCCTAGCTCTAATGCCAGCTTAAGCAACATTTTACTGAATGGTAAACCCATTACAAGCTTCCAATCAGAGACGTTATCGTACAATATTCCACGCACTTGGAAAACGCCTGAAGCAAACTTACTTGCCATTCCGCAAGACCTTGGTGCCAATATCTCGGTTGCTCCTGTCAACGGTATAGCAGAGCAATATCAGATTAATGTTATATCGGCAGATGGAACCACTACTAAAAATTACATCATCAATATTGAAGAAACAAATCTACTCAGCTTCGCCTCGGTAACCGCAACAGGATCGTCTGCTTTTCCGCTTTTAAATTTGTACGACAGTAATCCCGATACCGCATGGTCTGGGTTAAACGGTGGCGATAGCACGGACATTATATTCAACCTTGGTGAGGTTCGACTCATTGATCGCGTGGCAATCGACTGGTATTTGGGAGACCAAAGACAATACAACTTCAATATCGACTTGTCTATAGATGGACAAACATGGAATCAGGTATGGAGCGGACCTAGCAGCGGCACGCTGCCCACTGAAGAAGTGTACGACATCATCGATGAGCCTGCACAATACATCCGGATTCGCGGCAATGGTAATACTAAGAGTGCATACACTTCCATCTATGAGGTGAGCGTTATAGCCGCAAATAGTGGGTTCCCGACGGATGACGAGGACGATGATGATGATGAAAACGACGACGAACATGATGACGAGGACGAGGACGACGACGACGACGATGATGATGAAGAAAATGAAAGTGATGATTAGTACATGAAGATAAGCACTTCTCATTTAATCTTGAGTCAGTGCACATCTGAATATGCGTAGAAGATACGATTGAAAAAAACAAATCAACAATCCTGCGTTTCTACGATTTATTTAATCATGGCATTTATAAAACAAGTGGAGATCAATCATATTGATTTCTCCACTTGTTTTAAATTTACCGCCTGAATAGCCCATTAACTGTATTATGAAAATGTCTTATGCAGGAACAAATGATTATCTTGCATTATTTGTTTATCGACCTACTTTCGCTTCGGTGCGCAGCTTGTAATACGGAGATATCAAGTATGGCTTACCTGCTTGACTGACCAGACCCGCCTCATCCGTCAAACCAGCGTTCCGTGGAGCAAGCTCATCGATCAGACGCTGTCGCCACTTCAGCAGCTCCTGCTGCTTGTCTGGATGCGCCTTCAAATCGCACAGCTCCATCGGATCGCTCTCCAGATCAAACAGCTGCTCCTCATGCAGACGAGGCAGCCATACATATTTCATCTTCCCATCGGTCAAATATTGCATTTCCTGCTCCTCCGCATAGCATGTGCTGTGCTCGCCGTGCACATACGAACGCCAGCCATCGCTCTTGCCAAGCATCAAATTCACCATGCTGCTGCCGTCAACACAATCCGGAACGGACACTCCCGCCGCCTCCAGCACCGTCGGCATAATATCCTGCAGCGTTACTGGCTCTTCGACGATCTGCTCCTGCCGGCCGAAGGAGGCTGGCAGCTTGACGATCATCGGGATATGGGCAGATCCTTCATACGCATAAGTTTTCCGCCATAGATGGTGATCGCCGAGCATGTCCCCGTGGTCAGACATGAACATGATCATCGTATTGTCCATCAGACCATTTTTGTTCAAGTACATGAGCAGCCTTCCGATTTGATGATCGATATGATGAATCAAGCCGTAATACCCCGCACGGGCCCGATGAATTTCTTTTTCACTGCGCTTGCCCCGCCAAGCGAACGGCTTCCTTGATTCTACCGGATCGTCGTGCCGCTCCGCCCAGTCGCCCACTGCCGGCATCGGAAGCTGCTTGTTCAAGTACAGATTGAAGTAAAATTCCGGCGCATCATAAGGCGAATGCGGTCTGGCGAATGATGTCTTCAGAAAGAACGGTTGATTGGGATCGCGCCGCTCCAAAAATGCGATCGATTCATTCACCGTCCAATTGCTTGGATGCAGAAACTCAGGAGCATGATACGGTCTGGCCATCCATGAATTCCAATCGATGCCGTGATCCGTTATGCCGTAATCGCCTGTCTTGTGCTGATCGAACCATCTTTTATAATCGGATACGAATCCAGGATCCTCCACACGTCCCGATTCATCCAGTACCGTATGATGGAAACCATTAAGCGATCTCTGCGGATGAAAGTGCATCTTTCCAATTCCCTGCGTATGATAGCCGGCTTTGGCCAGTTCGCCTGGCAATGTGTGGGGAAAGCCTGTACCCATCCCGCCTTGTCCCGCTCCCATGCCAAGAATGCCTGTCTGCCACGTATTCATGCCTGTCATCAGACATGCTCTGGCCGGAACACAAGATGGACTCGGGGTGTAAGCATGCTTGAATACCGTGCCTTGCGAAGCCAGCCAATCGAGATTGGCCGTTTCAATACAATCGTTCCCATAACACCCCAGCGTATCCCATCGCTGTTGGTCCGTCATAATCAGCACAATATTGGGTCTTTTATTACGCATCTTTTTTCAGCCTCCCGCTAGCAAGTCTATTGTCCAACTTTCATCTGTTAACCTTTGACACCAGTCATAGAAATCCCTTCAACGAAGTATCGCTGCAGGATAACAAAAGCGGCAATAAGCGGAATAACCGACAGCGTTGCCGCCGCCATCATCTGCGGATAATTGGTCTCGTATTCGCCGACGAAATTGGCAATCGCGATCGACAACACGTACATTTCCGATGAGTTCGTCAGTACGAGAGGCGCTAGGAAGTCGTTCCATGCCGCCATAATGACGAAGATGGACAACGATACGAGTGCAGGCCCCGAGAGTGGAATGTAAATCTTCCAGTAAATGCGGAATAGCGAGCAGCCGTCCATTCTCGCAGCTTCATTAATTTCATGAGGAACGGACATGAAAAACTGTCTCAGCAGAAAAACACCAAATGCGCTTGCGATGCCCGGTATGATAAGCGCTTGGTACGTATCCAGCCAATCCAAGTCCCTCATGAGAATATAAGTAGGAATAATGACAATCTGATTCGGGATCATCATGACAGACAAGATGAGCAAGAAGATGACGTTCTTCCCTGGGAAGTACAGCGTCGCGATAGCATATGCCGCCAACGAGCATAGAAGCAATTGACCGACAGTACGACATACAGTGACAATGATCGTATTGAGATAATTTAACGCAAAGAATGTATTCTCATTAAACATAACGTCGACATAGTTGGTAAACATCCATCTATCTGGTAAAATCGTCGGCGGAAACGCCATCGATTCCGCCATCGTTTTGAACGAAGTGAGAAGCATCCATGCGAAGGGCAGAAGCATGACGATGGAGCCCGCTATCAATACTAGATGAATAAACCGCTTGTTAGATTTTACAGCCATAAGTCATACCTCCTGTTTAATAATGTACCCACCGCTTTTGCCATCGCATCTGAATCAGAGTAATAATCATAATGATAACAAACAACAACACGGCCTGTGCGGAAGCATAGCCCATATTGAAATTAATAAATCCTTGCTCGTAAATGCCGTATACCATCGTTCGAGCAGTTTCCAGCAGCGTCGAATTCCCGTTCGTCATGACGAAGATCAGATCAAAAACTTGCAACGTTGAAATAAGTGAAATGACGAGCAAAAAGAACAGACTTGGCGTTAACAACGGAAGGGTAATGCGGAAAAACTTATGCACGGGGGAAGCCCCATCGATTTCCGCCGCCTCATAATACGACCCTGATATTCCTTGGAGACCAGCTAACAAAATGACGACGTTATAGCCGATATTGGACCAGACAGCGACAAGTGCGATAGACAGCATAATAAACGCCGGATCTGTCAGCCAGTTCGGTTGTGGAAGCTGCGCGTAGCCGAGCAAGATATTGATCAGGCCAAAATCTGAATTGTACATCCACTTCCAGATGACTCCAACGGCAATCATCATGGTAACGACAGGGATGAAGTAGATCGTACGGTACATGGCTAATCCTCGGATTTTCTGATTTAATAACACTGCCGTAACCGTAGCCAACGATAGCGATAAGGGTATGCTGATTGCAGCCAGCAAGAAAGTATTCACGATCGATTTTAAAAATGCCTTGTCCTGCACTGCCTGGATAAAGTTATCTATCCCGATAAACCATTTGTCCGTAAGCCCGTTCCATTCGAATAATGACAGCCATAAGGATACGAAAGCCGGCATAATATGAAACCCGAACAAAATGAGGAAAGCAGGCAAAGTGAACAAGTAAGCCGCTATGGCTTCTTTTCGCTTTGCTTGCATCCATTTTTTTCGATTCGCAAGCATCATGTAGATCCCCCTCTTTAGATGTGAAAAACGCTTAACTCCAGTATAGAACTGGGGTTAAGCGTTTCCAATGAGGCTGTTTTTACTTTTTAGTGGTTTTTTATTCCCTTTCTTCGATTCTCATACTCCGCATCGGCATAATCTTCATGCGGGTTCCAGTACGGGAACCGCAGATCCTCCATTGAGATATCTTCACCCTGATTGCGTAGACGAGTGACATAAACCCCAAGCTGCTCATTTAATTTCTCATTCAAGCTGCGCAAGGTGAAATCCACGTCGTTCTCCGTCCGGTTAAACAACTTCTGCAACACATGAGCAATGCCGGGCTGTATGAAGGATGGTTCATCAAGGCTGGAAATATGCTTGAACAGCTGGACAAGCTCGGCATTGACGATTGCCGGCTCTGGTCTTCTGCGTAGCAAATGGTTATGGAACTCGGCCAACTCTGTGAACATGTCACTGGGATACAGCTCTGTACGATCATTTAATGCTTGGAACGGCGTCAACGCGGCCCCATGACGAAGCAAGGACTCATAATATAGCTCTTGTGAGAACAACTCCTCAATGACTAGCCCTACTTGCTGGGGATGCCGGGTCATCGCCGATACCATGTAGTCGTTCGTTGAATAGGCCGGACTATAGGCGAACACAGGTTTACTGCCGTCGCTTGTCGGCATAGGACCAATGCCTGTTGTCGCTGCGCCTCCCTCAAGCTCCAGCTTCCACGCCATCCTCGCATCTGCAAGTAGAAATGCGCTGTGGTTCATCATGAACAAGGAACGCGCCTCATCTTCCGAAATGGTATAGGACGACGGGTGCAACACGCTGCGCTCGGACAACTCGGCAACGATGCGTAGCGCTTGCTTCCAGGCGGCACCTTCAAAAGCATAAGCGCCACTGCGATAATCGAAGCCTGAGGCGACAGCAGGCTCGATGCCCGCAACGATGCCTTGCAGCATCTGTCTTACTTGCCCCGGTTCTCCACCGCCTATGAGCAAGCCATACTTCGTCCCGTCGCTTCCCTGACGTATGGTTTCACTGATCTGCACAAGCTCCTCCCATGTGCCGGGAACTCGCTCCGAATCCATGCCAGCCTCTTGCAACACGGTCTTGTTAACGTACAATACGACCCCAAGTTCCGGACCGATGCCAGGCCACGCATACAACTTGCCATCTACGATGTTGAATCTTACCGCGAACTCGCTGTCATCGAATTGGGAGATCCACCGCTCCGACACGATCTCATTGACGGGATACAGTAGAGATTGCGGCAAGAAAGACTGAAAATGATGTCCCTTAGGCGCCACGAAAATATCCGGTAAGCTGAGTGAACTAACTGCCTCGCGAATGGCGATATCATACTCATCCCAATGAAAGTAACGAACTTGTACCTCTATCTGACCGAGGAACCGTTGATTGACTTGACGCACAGACGCCATGCCGGGACTGTCTTCCCCCTCGAACAGATCGCTTGCGGTCCATATGGTCACGGTAATCAGATCTCGTTGTGAGGCGCTCTCATTCACTGGGGGCTGTTTATTGCTATCAAAGCAGCCTAAAACAAATGAAAGCATGATAAAGAGAAATAACGGCTTAATCCAAAAGAATCCCGACATGCTCAGCACTCTCTTCCTCTTGTTGATGCAGCCTGCGATATTCCGTCGGAGTCATGCTGATCACTCCCTTGAACATTTTGCTGAAGTGCTTTTCGTCTGTGTAACCTATTCTCGCCGCTATCTCGCTAATATTTAACCCTGTAAATCTCAGCAATATTTGCGATTTTCTTATGCGAACCTCTGTCAAATAGCGGGAAAACCCTTTTCCCGTTTCCGCCTTGAAGAGGCGGCTGAAATACGATGGATTGAAGCCATATTGCTCAGCTAACAACCCTACCGTTATATTCGACAAGTCTGCTGTCTGCAGCTCGTTCATAATTTTTTTTATGATATAGCTCCCTTTTTGACCTGAGGCTTCCCCCTCATCAAGCAATGCTCGCTGCTTATCTGTCACGCTCGACTGATTCAATTTCCGCTGCAGCTTGGACAACACAGCGGCAAGCTCCGAACGGTTAATCGGCTTGAGCAAATAATCCGACACGTCGTATTGCAAAGCCTTCTTCGCATATTCGAATTCACTATATCCGGAAATAATGACTGCCTCGATTGGCGATCCTGCAGCTCTAATCTCATGAAGCAATTCAATCCCCGTCTGCAAGGGCATCATTAGATCCGTAATGATCAAATCAAAGCGCTCCGAATCAAGCCGCTGCAGCGCTTGATGACCGTTGTATGCAAGGCTAGATACATAGAAATGCTCCGATACTTCATGAATCATATTTTTCAGACCCTCGCACATCCACTTCTCATCATCGACAATGAGCGTCTTGAACATGTCATCACGTTCCTTCATTCCGTATTTTCCTTGATGAGTGGGAACACAATATGCACAGTCGTCCCCTCATTCACCTTGCTGTCGATATGCAGCCCGCCTCCTTGGCCATAATGCAGATGAAGCCGCTGGGACACATTGCGCAGCCCGATGCCTTGACGAAGTTCCCCTTCCTCTACGCGATGATCAAGATTCGGCCTCAAGCTCGCTCTTACACGATCCAGCTCCTCCTCCGACATCCCGCTGCCGTTGTCTTGAATCCGAATATGCATCCGGTCGCCGGATCGATCGGCTCGGATAACAATCTTGCCTTGCTCCCGCTTATTATGAAATCCGTGCACCATGCAGTTCTCCACAATGGGCTGCAAGATCAGCTTTAACATTATGCATGACCTATAAGAAGGCGCCACATCAATGTCGCATTGGAAACGGTCAATATATCGCACCTGCAAAATGGACAAGTAAGCTTGCACATGCTGCAACTCCTGCTTCAGCATGACCGTACGTTCCCCCGTCATGCTATAGCGGAACATATCGGACAACGCATTGCTTACAGTTACAATTTCTCGGGCGTGATAAATCTCTCCAATGACTGTGATCGTATTCAGACTATTATACAAGAAATGAGGATTGATCTGCGCTTGCAGCGCTTGCATCTGCGCGTTTTGATGCAGCATCTTCAGCTTATATTCCTTCTCGCTGGCTGCATACACCTGTTCCTGGAACAATTTCAGCTGCACCAGCATCTGATTGAACCGCTTTCCTAATCTCCCGATCTCATCCGAACGGTTTTCACGGAAGCGTACCGTTAAATCGCCTTTTTCCACTTCCTTCATCATTCGTTCCATGCGGCGCAACGGCTTCGTCAGACTTTTGCTGAACCCTAATGCGGCCAGCACAATAAATCCTGTGGCGACGAGAACAAATCCGAACAGCTGAAAGCGGATTTGGTTATATCGTTCGATGAGCAGACCGAAGTCCAGCACATAGAGCACTTTCCACCCTGTCGATTCTGATGTATGGAAGCCGATCAGGCGATTGCCGCCTTCGGTTGGATGGGGAAAATAACCGGAAGACGTGCTGCGAATACGATGATGCAATGCCGGGTCGTGCAGAAAGCCCGCGCCCGGCTCCTTACGCCCCAGCCATTCATCGTAATTGGTCAAAATGAGGAATTCTCGCGCATCCCCGTTCGGAACGATTTTGCTGTAAAGCGTATCCGGGGAAAAGTCCAGTATGAGCATTCCGTTATTGCGCAGTCCTCCGAGCTCCTTTACATTGCTCGCAAAGCTTAACACTGGGCGACCGTCGACATAATCCTGCGGATGAATAGGCGAGAAGGCAGGTTTATAGTAGTACATCAAGTTTTGTAGCCAGTCCTGTTCATAGAACGGATAAGACGTATTCGCCACTGAGCGGGTGGCGCCATAGACGACAAATTCGTTGTCATTGACAAAGAAAATGCCTTCCAGATCGTCGCGAATGTTGCCGAGCAACGAGAATAGCTGCTTCGTCTCCAGCACCGACTGCACAGTCTCCGGGTCATAATCGCCTGGCATCCGGGTCAGTAATTGCTTGATATTGCTGTCATAGCGGATCATATTCGACGTTCTGATCAGTTCCGATACGTAGCTATCCAGCCTGTTCTTCGCCTGGCTCGATTGTTCGATCGCTTCCTTGCCAATTTCAGTTTCAAGCATGTTGATCGAATATTTATAGTAAATGGAAGCCATATAAAATAGCGGGATAAAGCTAACCGCGCAAAATACGGCAAACAGCTTCACAGACAAGGGCCAGTTTCTCATGTAGATCCTTTCGATTTTATATAATGGAGATAGCCAAAGACAAAATGTCTTTGGCTTTCATTATATGGCACTTAGTTCCTTTTTTCCTTGGAAATAATTTCATCCATTCGTTGTCCAGCGGACTCGGCTGCTTCTTGGACCGACTTTTTGCCTAACAGCGCATCGGTTATTTCTTGATCGAGCACCTTCTCCCATTCGGACGATTTCACAGAAATCGGATACGGCACAGCTTCCTCCAGCCCTTGCTTGAACGCTTCCACATGATCCTTCGGCATCGTGCCGGCCCATATATCAACCGCATCGTTGTAAGCAGGATAGTTGATACCGGAGCGGGCAGAGATCTCTGCTCCTTCCTGACCAGCCAGGATCTTCAGCAGCTCCCATGCCTCGTCCTTATGCTCGGAGCGGCTGTTGATTACCCAGCTTGTTCCATGAATCATATATCCTTTGTTGACATCATGCGGCAATACCGCCACACCCAGCTTGTCGCCAAGCATCTTGCTTAGCGTAGTGTAAGCGAATGATCCGTCCACGAGCATCGCCGAATGGCCCGAGCCGAACATCTGACTCATGTTGTTCTCCAATTGTGATTGAGCGTCCGGACTTATTCCTTTGTCCATCAACGTCTTCATCCACGTCAATGCCTTCTGCGTCTCCGCCGAAGCTATGCCGGATTGCGTACGCTCCGGATTGATGACGAAGCCACCGGCTTGGTGAATAAGCGGATAGTAGCCGGCCTGACCGGAATTGGCGACGATATAACCGTATACTTGGTTTTCTTTATCCGTTAGCTGTTCCCCATACTCCTCCACAGTTTCCCATGTCCATGTTTCGTCGGGGTATGGCACATTGTGCTTGTCGAGTATTTCTTTATTGTAATATAGCCCCATCGGTCCAAGGAAATAGGGCAGTCCGTACTGTTGATCGTTGTAGCTGTACAGATTCACGATGCCTTCAGGATAAGCATTCATATCGAAGCTGTCCTTTTCAATATACGGCTGCAAGTTCTCCACCAGACCGAGCGACGCGAAATTCATGAAGTTCGGTCCGTTCATCCATAAGATATCTGGTCCATTGTTGCCGGCAATGCTTGTCTGCATTTTCGTCCAATAGTCCTTGAATGGCGTAAACGTAATGTTCACGGTAACATGCTCGTGCTTCTCATTGAAGCGCTCGATGCTCTGCTCAAGCACCCCGCGATAACGGTCACCCCAAGCGGCAATATTCAGCGTAATGCTTTTCTTGCTATCGGCGGCTCCGTCTTTCGGCTTTTCGCCTTCGTCCCCGCCGTTATTTCCTCCGCATCCTGTCAGCATAACGCCAAGCATCAGGACGACAACCAATGAAGCAACTGACCATTTTCTCATGCTGCACAATCCCCCTTTTTGTCTTTCACAGTATTCATTGTACACAACAATGTAAGCGCTATGAATGAGGGAGATTTTACATTTTGGTGTGCTTTTGTGACCTTAGCAATCCTTTACAACAGGATTAACGCAGCACAATAATCTCCTTCGCCCTCAATACAGGAGGCCCGGATAACAAAACAAAAGATTGTTCATCGGGATAAACAATGACAACTTGTCCGATTTCCAAATCACGAAAGGCTAAAGCGTCCCCCCTTTTATCCTTCAAAATGGTGTCCTCCGAGACAGTGTATCTTGCATACGATTCTTCGGAATCGTCGTCGTTGCCTACTTTTTTCAAAAAAACCTCTTGATTCGACGCATATAAAATTTCATACTCTTGCATCTGCTCCCCAGTTAAAAACAGATAAGCTATTGTTGCTGCAACAACAACGAGAAGGAATAGCGCTATCACATTTCTTCCGCTTAACCGCATGCACAATCCCCCTTTTCGGCGCTCCAATGTAGGCTACCTACACTAGTCCGGCTCGCACGCACCTTTTCGGCACTCCAATGTAGGCTACCTACACTAGTCCAGCTCGCACGCACCTTTTCGGCACTCCAATTTAGGCTACCTACACTAATTCGGCTCGCACGCACCTTTTCGGCACTCCAGCCAACTTCCTTCAGATTCCTCTACTTCGCCTTCACCTCAATAACAATAGTGTCGATCAGTTTTCCGTCAATGTAAGGGAGCAGCCGCCAAATCCCTGGTTCGGGAAGCGACATGGAGCTAGGCATATGTCTGTCAGCCCCGTTGTTAGCCCCGCCCAGGCTTTCGGCACGGAACACCTCGATGAGCTCCTCCTCCCCCTGCTTGACCGCTTTCACAACAACCTTTCCGTCCAGCAGCGCATCCTCACCCCAGAAGTGCCACATATATTTATTAGCCTGACCCGCTATGAATCCAGCATCGATAAATCCCACAGCTCCCTCTATACCCGTCATCTCGTAACTTCCGGATACGAAAGCGGTGCTCGGTTCCCAAGATGGCTCTCCCACATGAAGCACCATAGCCGCATACTTCTTCCCGTCCAGACTTACGTCATAGCGCCACAATCCCGGCAGCGGCAAAGTGATAAAAGCCGTGTATCGCTCCAGCCCCTCATACCCGGAGCTTGGAGCATCAATGAGATGTGGCTTCACGGCGCGATCTCTCAGTCCCGTCTCCAGATGAACGACGTCGATGGACAGTTCTTTCCCCTTCAGCTCTTCGAAAGGCGCCTTAAAGCTGAATATATATCCGTAGCTTGTACCGGCCTTCAATTCAGGATCAGGGAACACCTCCAGCAGCAGCTCATTCCATGCGTCATAGGCTTGACGCTGCTCCTCTGGCATAGATGCCGGCATTCCCTCATTCCCTCTGAGCCAAGCTCCCTCCACCGCGAAAAACAGCAGCACAGCAAAAAACAAAGCGCCTGCCGCCACAGTGATTGCACCTATACAGCGTCTAGACTCCGACATGCCCTCGTCGGCGCGCTGTCTAATATTCATCCTCATCTCCTCGGTGAAATGCGAGCTTCCGAAAGGGGACTTCCGAAGCTCCTCCGTCCAATCCGGCTTATTCCTGTTCATCGCTTAAATCCCCTCCTTCTCTGATTGCTTCAGCAGCGCTTCCATCTTCCGCTTGGCGCGGTGTAGTCTGGACTTCACCGTCCCCTCCGACACCTGCAGTGAAGCCGCAATCTCGGCCATCGACAGCTCGTAGTGGAACGCAAGCACGACCACCTCCCGATGCTTCAGCGGGAGTCTCATCACTTGTTCCCATACATGTCGAGAGGTTTCGCGGTCTAGTGCGACCTGCTCTGCTGAAGCGGAGGAAGGCTCCATTTCTTTCTTCTTCTGCCAGTCAGTGCCCAGCACAACCTTGCGAATGAAGGATCCCTTCAAGTAATTGAGCGCCTTGTTGCGTGTAATCGTCAGAATCCAGCCCTTCAAGCTGGACTCACCTCGGAATGTGTACATCCTTTTATAGACGGCCAGGAATACTTCCTGTGCAATATCGTCCGCCGCATCGCGACGCTTCGTCAGGAAATACGCGAAGCTCCACACGTCATTGCCGTACTCCGACATCAGTTCCTCCAGCACCGCCCCACGATCGTAGCCCGAGGCCAAAAACTGCAAATAATGCTTCTCCACCCTATTTCACCTCTATATAATAAGACCATGAAGGGGTTATGAAAGTTCCTTTTCTCCCAAAATAACATAAATAAGGCCTTCATATCCGAGTAATTATAAATAACAGTAACTTCTGTTCTCATCGAAACGTCTAAACAGCATAAGCGGTGGATGCGGAATGCGTTGCACGGAGTAGGGTGAATGTGGATAGAGCGGCTATACGAAGAAAGGACGCCCGGGGGCGTCCTGAGGTTCCTCGACAAACTGTCGTCTTTACCAGTAAAGACGGGATTTCCTGTGCACTAGCTTAGCTTTCTATTTCACTTATAATACGAGCTGATTGGTATGATAATATCCGTCGGCTCCCGCTGATCCGCAGCTGTAACTACAATGTCTACGGTCTCCAGACCGCCTATCATCAACCTTCCTTGAAACGCTCTCACACTTCGGTAGGCTGCAATACCGCGAATGACGGATCGATTCCTCCGCTTGCATAAAGCTCTCGCAGCCAGCGCAAATAAGCTTCATGCTCCGGAGATATGATGCTGGCCAGCAGGCTTAAGTCAAGCTGCTCCGTCAAGCCGTTGCCGTCAATGCCATTGCTTACCGAGCCGCAACGACCGAATCTTCCCGGAGGTCAACTCTCCTGACGAAAAAATCCCAAGCGGTGACTGGTTGCCCAGTGTCGCTTGGGATTTTTTTCGTTAACGGGTGTGATTGAGCTTATTGAGCGGTTATGAGCGGGTGTGAAGCTGCAAGCGTTACTACTTAGCGACAAAGCAAGTAGGGGCTTATCGCTCATTTTGCTCACTTAGCCCTGTCAAGCGCACCTCGTACCGAATCGACCTAAGCAGTAACCTGCAAGCACACGATCAAGCGCCGCCTCCCATCAATTGAATCAAGCAGCGGTACACGTTGCTGCTGCCATCATCAGCCATGACGGTTATCTCGGCCATGCCTAACGGAGACTCTCCGCCCTTCAGCTCGGTGTATACGACGGATTGCACACTCGCTCCTTCGCTAACCGACACCTTCAGCTTCTTGGGATCGAACGCCTTATCCTTCACGAACAGGGAGAAGATGCCGAACCGCTCTTCAATGAGATACTTGTTCTTGTTCTTATAGACGATGCTCTCAATGCCCTTCGCATTGGAAGCTGCGACTGAACCGATTATCTCGGTCCATATCGGATTGGAATAGGCGAATCCCGTACCGGTCAGCGGACCGATTCCCGAGCTGTTGGGTTGCGCCTTCTCGCTGCGCACTTCGAGACGGTAGAACGCATCATTCGCTACAGGCAAGCGCACCGTCTCCACGAATGTATTCCTGCCCATGCCGGTCAGGTTTTCTTCGAATACAACCTCTCCGCCGTCATAATCCGAGATGTTCCCGGTCACATTATGCTTCACGATACGAATATGCGTCAGATCGCTGTTCGGATCGTAAGCCTGAATTCGAAAGCTAGCGATACCCGCTTCCTCCAGCCGCAATGTGCCGCCCATATCGATGCCGTCGGCTTCGAATCGGATCTCGGGTCCGTTAGAGCCGAAGTAGCCCCCTGTCCGCAGCATGTTCAGCACGTCTTCTTCCGCAAGCTCCGCTAAGCGCCCCTTCGAATAAGGATCTCCGACCTTGCTCTTCGTATGGCCGTCCGAGCCCGAGATACCGTAGTACTTGCCATCGCCGTGAATGTTAAGCTCGTCCCAATAGCGGAAGGCCTGTTCGTTCACGCCGCCGTCGAGCGCATGCCAGGTGCCATTCCACACCTCCACGCCGGTGAACCCGCTCCAGCTGTAAGGCTCGGTGAATGCGAAGGTCTGCTCGAACGGGTGTGCCATGTAGAATAGAGCACCCTCCCCAGTCACATCGTCCATGCTGTCCTGCCACGAATAACCCGATGCCGGATCGCCGACATCCGCTCTCGGCACGCCGCTATATCCAAGCGCCAGCGCGTGACCTTCATCCGTCGTAATCTCCGTGCCGCTCAGGCTCAGGAACCTTCCTCCGTAGCTGCCGGTAGCGTCTAACGCATCCTGCCGTTGCGAATCCGTATTATGATCAGTATTCCATATCCAAGATAGCTGTCTTCTATCGTACATGCCGGATGCATTCTCGGCTACCGAATGCACGCCGTCGCTATGCTCGGTATGAGAATGAGTGTCTCCTCCGAAGTAGCCTTCTCCGACTACATCCAGGCTTGCTTTGCCCTTCATGGCAAAGCTGTCGGAATAGGAGGTGGCCTGCACGAGTCCCCTGCCGCCTTCCAGCGCCAATGCTTCCACTTGAATGGAGACTTGCCCGCCTGCAGCCAGTACAGGCAGCTCTACCGAATCGTCATCCAGCAGGTAGACGAAGTACGGTGACTGAAGATCAAGTAAGACATTCGTCAACGGCTGATTCGTCAGATTCGATATGACAATATCGATATTGAACAACTCTCCGGCCGCCACATGATCCGGAACGACTATCGCTACATCGGCATACTGATCCATCACGAAGTCCGCTTGTCCCCTTCTAACCTCTGTAAGATCGATGCTCAGGCTATCTCCGCCATACGCCTCGTGCTGCGCCGACAACGTATAGAGACCTTCCCTGAGGAACAGTTGATACTTGCCCTTGTCGTTCGTCATCGCTTCCATCACGGCCGTCCCGCTATCGTCGACGGCTGTTATTCGCACTCCGGATACGGGATTACCTTCCGTATCGGCGACTTCGCCGGTCACGTTGGCAACCGACTCCGGAATGCCATGCTCCCGAATGAATGATGACCAGAATTCCGCTACGTTGTAAGGCTTCTCCGCAGGGCCGGGAACGTGGGGCAGATGATAGACGACATATTCCTGTCGTTCTCCGTCTGCTACCCTAGCATTGAACCAGACTCCGTTGAATATGCCCTCGTGCATGACAATATCCGGCTGCTGCTCCACCGGCCAGATGATCGCATGGGCGGTGTTGCCGGAGAATGCATTATGAATGCCGCTGAACAGATAGTTATCCGTCCACCCGTCCCTGATCGCCTGCTTCTCCTGATTGTACACCCAGTTCACGCCGGGCAGATAGCTGTGCTGCTCGCCCGGCTGATCGGGATCGATAATATAGCCGAAGTGCCCCTCGAAGTCGGCTCCCGTCTCATTGTCGAGCGTAATCTCCATCTTAATGAGCGGCGTGCCTTCCACAATAGAATAGCGCACAGAAGACTTCATGCCTGCGTCCCGGTCCCAGTCTCCTTGCGCCGTAATGGCATCTCTGCTGCGGCTGATAGTGGGCAGCTCCAGCTTATCCAGAGGATGGAACCACGACCATTCCATATGCTTGCCGTCAGCTTCGTCCTCCGGCGTAACGCCAAGGTCGGAGCTGAGGACGAATTCGGTAAAGTCCAGATTCTCCGCTCCCGTCAGCTTTGGCACCGCGTCCATCATATGGCCGGGCGTCAGGGAGCCCCACTTGTTGTTGCCGGAGGCGTTATTGCTCCAATCGACAGGGTCCATGCCTGCAGTTCTGACGGTGCCGATCGTAAGCTTCACCTCCGGGCTCTCCAGATAGTAGTATTCGTTATTGGGCCACCAGTCTCTGGACGTGCCCGCATAGGTGAAGCCAGGGTCTCCCTTCGTGACGCCACTTAACACTTCCATGTTCCGCGCTGCCATCGTGAAGTCCGCTATCGCAGCGTCGCCGGCGATCAGAGCAGTGAGCGTCCGTTCCTCTTGCTCTGTCTCGTTATCGGCTCGGATCAAGTACTCTTGTCCCTTCAGGGCGAAAATGTGGTACGCTCCCTCCTCATCCGTCGTCGCCGATCCCATCAGCTCGCCACCCATGGTGTACAGATCCAGCTCCACATGAGGGGAGGGTTCTCCCGATGCGTCGGCGACCATGCCCGACACTTCTCCGATATTGTCCGCAGATGTGCCGTCCCGGACGGCATCGGCCCAGAATTGCGCCGTCACATAAGGCTCGTAAGCCGAGGAGGGCCGGTGCGGAAGATGATAGATGATCAGCTCCTGCGAACCGTTCGCCGCAAGCGACACTTCGAACCATGCACCGGTAATATAGCCTTCCGGAATAAGAGCTGACGGTTGCTGGTATTCCGGCCAGATGATTGCATGCGCCGTATGGCCCGTGTACTTGTCCTGGCTTCCGTTGAACAGATAATTGCGATTCCAGCCGGATGTGATGTACTGGCTGACTTGCCCTCCTCGCCACCCCCAGCCGGGCACATAGCTCTGCTGCTCCAGTTGTTCGTCCGAGTCGATAATATAGCCAAGATGCCCCTGGAATGGCGCCCCTCCTTCATTCGTCAATGTTAGCTGCATCTTAATGAGAGGCGTGCCTTCCACAAGAGAGTAGATAATCGAGGACTTTATGTCCGGATTGGCGTCCCAATCGCCGCTTGCCGCTATCGTGTCTCCTGCAATGCCAATCGCATCATGCTCCAGCTTCTCGGCGGGATACCACCAAGTCCGGGCAGGCTCGCTTCGCAGCACGAATTCTGTATAATCCAAGTTATCGCGCATCCCGGGCTTCGGCGCCGCATCCATCAGACTGCCCTTCGTCAACGAACCCCATCGATCGTTGCCGGAAGCGTCCGGACCGTAATCCGTCTCGTCGAACGTGCTCAGCCGAACCGTGCCCACCGTCATCTTCACATGTTCATTCTCCAAATAATAATAGTCGGTTGCCTCTACCCAATCCCGCGCCGCCGGACCGTAAGTGAAGCCGGGGTCCTCGCTCGTAACGCCCGCCTCCGCTCCAGTAGTCGCCGCAGCCGCAGTCGCAAGCATTACTGCCATCAGTAGCGCGACTGCAACGGAGAGCAAGATAACTACTCCCCACTTTTTCCCTCTATATTCGTCGTATTGCATGCTGAATAACCTCCTCTTGAATTAGGTGGTTGCATAGACAATCGCCGTAATATTCCGACTCTGTATCTTAGTGACTAACGCTTCTCTATGCTCACATAGAGAATGGAATGCTTCGGTGCGCGCAGCACCAGCTCCCCCGATCCGACCGTTCCGCTCTCCTCCGCCTCGAAGCTTCTCTCGGCATCGATTCGATAGACCGTGAACCGGTCCTCCGGCACGATGCCCTCTCCTGCGATACGCAACTTATACTCCTCTTCCTCCTCGCGGAAGTGGCTGATCAGTACAGCGATATCGCCATTGCCGCCTCTGCCGGCCAGACAGGATACCCCGTCGCTCGCCTCCCCAATCGTACACGCCAGCCTGGCGTCATGTCTTAGCAGCTTATCGAAAGCATGGAAGGCGTAGAAGCTCTTCTGCGGTACGCCGTAATAGTCGAACAGGCCGCAAAATAATGCCGTCGGCTGCGCGTCGTAATAATTGGCATAGTCGACCGGCAGATCTTGAAGCAGGGACAGCACATGCGCAGCGAAGGAAGCCCCTTCCTCGCTCTTCTGCCTGTCGAACACATCCTTGCGCAGCCTTTCATTCCCTTTCTTCCAGATCGTTGCGAAATCTCCGGTGAAGTAGTTCCATTCGTTGAAGTGGCTTTCCGCCTCGGTATAGCCGTATTGATCCAGCAGCCCACGCACATGCCGAGCGTGACGTGCAATCACCTGCGGATCTGCCGTGTACGTATGCCAAGAGAAGAAGTCCAGCGGCGCTTCCGCACGCCTGCAGTAGTCCAGGAACTCCGGCACGAACTCTCTAGCCGGCCCGGCTACAGCAGGTCCGCCCACCTTCAGCTTGGGATCGAACGCCTTGATCGCCTTGGCTGCCGTCTCATAAAGCTCGTAATACTGCTCATGGGTGCCCGACCACATGCGCACACTATAGTCCGGCTCGTTCCAGATCTCCCAGTAATCAATACCGTAATGGAAGCCGTCTGCCCAGCCGTAGTTGTAATGACGAATAATGCCGATACAGATCTGGGCCCACTTCGCATAATCAGAAGGCGGATGGACGAAGTACTTCTTCTCCGTATGCTCGATGCTCTCCCCGAGCCGGTACAGTATCTTCGCTCCCGTTGCCGCAACCGTGCGCATATATTCGTCGGTCTGGGTGAAGTTGTAGCTTGCAGGATCGGCGGGATCCTTGTCGAAATCCGGGAAGATGATATGCATATCCACTTCTCGCGGATGAGGCCAGTTCGGATCATGGAGCCGAACGAGCGGCACTCCCATATCGACATAATAGTCTGTCACATCTACTAACGAGCCGTAAGTAACGGGACCGTTATTGACACCGTGAACCGGCTTGAAGAGACCGATCCCTTGATCGGCATGAATAGTCACTTCCATTCTCAGCACTCCTCCATTGTCTGATTAACCTTTTCCTTGCTTGTCCCGATATTCCTGCGGCGTAACGCCGTATGTCTTCTTGAATACCTTGATGAAATACGCCGTGTTCAGATAACCGATCTGACCGGCAATCTCATACACTCTGTAATCCTTGTTGTCTAGCAACTGAACAGCCCGCTCCATGCGCAAGCGAGACAGATAATCCTTCAGCCCTTCACCGGTAATCATCTTATATATTTTGGAGAGATAGACGGGATGCATGCCGACATGATCCGCAAGTGTCTGGAGCGACACATCCTCCGCCAGATGCACATGAATATACTCTTGAATTTGTTCAATAAGCGACTCCCTGGCATCCTGGATTTCATCGCTATTCGCAACCGAAAGCCTACGACATACCTCGAACGCCCAGTTTTTGAGCATAGGCACCGATTGTACAAGCTCCGCCGATTGATAGAACGAGATATCTCCCTCGCACTGCAGCGCCTGAGCGACCGTCTGTCCGTTCGCATGAGCATAATGATAGCAAGCCGATAGCAGCGTATGATAGATTTCGGACAAAAAATCTGCATGAAGCCCGCCGTTATTATGAGCAGACTCCGCATCCGCAAAGATGCCCCGCAGCTTCTCTCTCGCATCCTCCCACAAGCCCGCTGAGAAAAGATGAGAAATAGAGGGAGGAGAATGCAAGACGGAAGCCGCCCTTACGACGGATACTGCTTCTGCTCCTGCCGTTAGCAGCAGACCGGCATCCGATCCAACTCTTCTTCTCAATGTCTGAACGGCCCGCTCGTATACGTCAGGCAAGTCATAGGGGAAGGATTGACATATCCCATATACGACGGATATATTCACATGCAAGTAATGATGGACCAGATGCTGCCATTGGCTCAGCAGCCGGGAGACGGAATCCGCATGACTCGCCCCATCCCCGGGGTTTCTCGGTTTTATGATAATCACTTGATAGCCATGAACATCCTTGCAGCTCCATAGCTCGCAGATAGGACCCATTACCTCTTCCGCGATATTGATAACTGAATATTCCATTAACGACAGATGATGACCGGAATAAGCCGGACGCTCCATTCTCACCACCGCAGGGTAGGCGTTATCCCCCTCATGGTAGGGCAACTCCAGCAGCTGCAGCTTGCCCGCCGCATCCTTGGTGGATATGCGGCCTTCCAGCAAGTTGCGTAGCAGATCGGAACGAAGCGTCGGCAGATGCTGGCGAATATATTGCTTCGTGGATTGCTGAGAGGAGATATCCGTCCATTCCTTCCGCATCGCCTCCGTCAGTTGGCGGATCGACTGCATCAACGTCTCGTCGCGAACCGGCTTCAGCAAATAATCTGCCGCATCCAGCTTCAACGCTTGTTGCGCATATTCGAATTCGGCATGACCGGTAAGCAGGATGAACTTCACGCGGCTGGAATACGTCCGTATCGCCTGCATGAGCTGGATACCATCCATCCCCGGCATGCGAATATCCGTCAGCACGATGTCCACATACTGTTGCTCCACGATCGCCAGCGCTTCCCTGGCAGAATAAGCGCACAACGCCTCCTCGATATCCAGCTCGCCCCATGGCATCGTCTGGAAGATGGCATTGACGACCGACGGTTCATCATCCACGATTAGAATTCGGAACATGCGGTATCCTCCTTCACGAGAAATGTTAGCGTCACGACCGTGCCTCCGTCGGGGTTCCGCGCCACACTGAGGCCCGATTCCCCTCCGAACATCAGCTTAATCCGCTGATTGACATTCCACAGTCCGAACGATACGTTATCGGGATTATCCGCGCTGTCCAGACGGGTCTGCAGCTCCTGGAGCTCACGTTCCCCGATTCCTACGCCGTCATCTGAGACAATAATTCGGCAGACAGGTGCGTCTTGCTCCCCGACGATGGAAATATGAGCGTGCCCATCCCTCGGTTCTATGCCGTGAATGACTGAATTCTCGATCACAGGCTGCAGGATCAGCCGTGGAATTTCCAATCCCTTCATGGATTCTGGAATATCCATTCGGTAGGAGAAACGATTGGTCCGCAGGTTTTGAATTTCTAAATAGTTGACGATGACATCCAGCTCATCCTGCAGCTTTGTCGTTCCCTTGCCGAGACGAGTCGTATACCGGAAGTATTCGCCAAGATTCAGCGCCATGGCAACCACGGCTTCCTCTTCTCCGAGACGGGCCTGATTTTTGATGAAGAACAAGCAGTTGTACAGGAAGTGGGGATTAATCTGCGACTGCAGTTGCTTCAACAGCGCCTCCCTGGAACGAATGCGCTCCTCGTACACCCTCTCCAGCAAGGTCTGGATCTCCTCGGCCATCTCATTGAATCGGCGGAACAGGAAGACGAACTCACCGGAGCCCTCCATCCGGATACGCGAGGCGTAATTGCCCCGCTTGATTCCTTGTATGTTCTTGATTAATTCACGGATGGGCACCTGAAGCTGACGATATAATATATTGGCGGCAGCTATGCTCAGAAGCAGTAAGGCCGCTGTGAACGTATAGAATAGATGACGTGCCTTCGTCACGGGAGATAACATTTGATCGACCGGAATGGAATCGACAAGATACCAATCGAGGCCGTACAACCGCTGATAGGTGGCGACATAATGCTGATCGGACAGCTGTAAGGACAAGTTGCTCTGTCCCTCCTCCAGATCGATGGAGTCCAGGTAAGCCCGTACGTCCGATGCGTAGCTCGCATCAATTGTATGGTTACTAATTAGACCGAATTGCGGGCTGTAAAGCATCGGATCTCCGTGCCCATCGGCCTTATATTGATCCAGCATGCTCCGCAGATCTTCCGTCCCCATAGCCGTCTTGATAATGAGGCGCGCGGAAGCCAGATCTTCATAGGCATCGCTCGGTGCGACGGCATGCCAGACGAAGGTGCCCTGATCCTCCGATGCGCCTGCATCGTATTGCCACCCCTTCTTGATCCCGCCGATTAGCTCCGCATCCTCGAAGTCGAACGTATTACTGGTCGTAGAGATGACTTCGTGCGTCAATCTGGAATACACCGTAATGTCCGTCCACCAGCCTGTAATGCCCGACTGCAGGGAGATCTGCTCCAGAATGCTTCGCTTCAGCTTCTGTCGATCGTAGGGGTCTCCTGACAACTGCTTGTACTCCAGTTCCCGTATTTCGGGATCATTAGCCAGCATAATGGAATTAATGGAGATGCCATTGAACTTCTCCTCCAGCTGGTTTTTCAGGAACATGAGCTTGTTCAGATTGGCCGCCTCAATCTCGCGCTTGATGACGTCCACTGTAATTCGATTATAGATAGAGAAGAACAGCATCATCAGCACCAGCAAGCCAATAACGAGAATAAGCACTTTTGAGAAGCTGTTCAGCTTCAGGTCCATAGCTTTCATAGAGTTATCACGCGCCCTGCATTGGAGTTGTGTTTACGTGATTGATCGTAACATAGCCCGCCATTTTGCACTATGGCTACAGTGCGCGCCCCCAGGAAATGTGCCAATAAACCTCCTACTGCGTCACGCTCTTATACCATTCGTTGACTTCCTTCGTAATCTGCTCTCCGCCTTGCGCTTGCCACTTTTCCACGAATGCATCGAACGCTTCAACGGGCTCATTGCCGAATATAATTTTACTGTACGTCTCCATTTCAAGCTTTTTCAGATAATCCCACTTGCTCTCCATCGTAGCGGTAGCTCCGCCGGTAAAAGCGTTTTTGACGGAGAATTGGCGTGAATTCCAGACGTCCGTTGCGGATTGCAGCTCGATCGGCGGTACGAAGCCGCCCCAGATTTTCTCGTACGGCGTTTCCGGCTTGCCGGACTCCGCAATCTTCACAAGCGCCTGCACGTTCTGGGAAGGAATGCGCGGTCCTTGATCCAGCAATCCGTAGAAAAATACGCGTACGCCGCCTCCCGGAATTTTGCTCAGATCGTACGTGACTTCACCGTCCACGATATCCCAGTCATATCCCTTCGCCCAGCCGTTCTCGAATTCGCCTCCCGCTTTCGGATCGGCGACATGGTCGAACATGTAATTGGCATACGTGAAGAAAATCTCCGGATTCTTCATGTCCTTGTTAATGAATAATCCACCGTTGTAAGGGTGTCTGCCGTAGTGCATGCTCGTGCCGTCCGGCCCAACCGGCAGCGTGAATGTGGTCAGCTCCGCATCGGGATTGTTCTTGTTCAGATCGCCCATCGGCCATGCTTCAGACCAATATGGCCCAGCGAAGCTGCCCGCGCTGCCTGCCGACATGAACGAGCCCGCTTTGGATGCGTCCCAGATGCTCGCCTCCAATGGAATATATCCCTTCTGTACCCAATCCTTCAGCTTCTGCAGTCCTTCCTTAATCTGCGGAAGCACGGAGCCATAAGCCAAGCTGCCATCCTCCTGCTTCAGCCAGAAGCTTGGCATGGAGCCATATGCGCCGAAGACCCAGCCTAATCCGAAGGAATCGCCATAAGAACTCTTCAAGCCCGTGGACACGCCGTACGTATTGTTCTGTCCGTCACCGTCGGGATCGTCGTTCGTGAAGGCGTCCAGCATCTTTTCATATTCCTCGAGATTCGTAGGTGGTTCCAAATTCAGCTTCGTCATCCAATCGCCTCGCACCCACAGGACGGGGTCGTTGTTGTAATCGTAGTCCAGATTCGGTATGCCGTACCGCTTACCGTCTCTCGTGAATTCGTACCAGACAGTGGGGTCTTCATTCATCGCTTTCTTCCATGTATCGCTGGCATACTTGTCGAACAGTTCGCCTACTTCCATGAACTTGCCGGAGTCGATCAGCAGTTGTGCTTCCGCTCCGCTAGCGAACAGCACATCCGGCATTTTCTCGTTTGAGGACAGCGCCAGCTTCAGCTTCGTCGCATATGCGCCGTTCGTATCCTTCACCGACCACAGATTTTTTATTTCAATTCCAAGTTTCTCTTTGGCCCAGCGGTAGTGGACGTTGTCGTCCGCCGTCTCGCCGTTTTTGAATTCAACCGCTCCTGCAAGACGTTTTACTGTCGTAATCGTGACAGGAGGATCGTATTTTCCGTCCTTCATAGGTAACTCATTCGTATTCCCGGATTCGGGTTGGCCCGAATCTGCGCCTGCCGTCTTGGATGGCGGCGGGTCCCCTTTTCCATTTTCATTCTTGCCTGTACAACCCACCAGCGTTGCGGCCACTGTAACCATTGCAAGCGCCAACAATAAGCTTCTGCGAGTAGTGCGCGTCATTTCCCTTCCTCCAATCGACTGAGTATCATCCAACTTCACTATTAATCCTACCCGTGTTTTGTTCGGAGAGAAATAACAGATTATTAACTACGAAATACGCTTTTATTAAGATTGACTTCACTTCTTCACAGGAACTTAACATGACATTACGGGGTTAATAAAACGGTATTCCATGTTAACGATGAGTTATATAGAGGAAAAAACCAACCTGCTACAATGGAGAGGAAATCGATGAAAAGGATGGATTGCCTATGGACCCGCATGTCAAATCAAGCATCAAACGAAGGTTGCCGCGAATCGCCTGGCCGTTCCATGCCATGCTCTTGCCCGCAATCATTCTTGCTATTCTGTTCAATTATCTTCCCATGTTCGGCGTCGTCATGTCCTTCCAGCACTTCAAGCCGTGGACGGGCTTCTTGCACTCCGAATGGGCCGGACTTGAACACTTTCAGGCGATCTTCGAACGGGATGACAGCAGGCAAGTCATCTGGAATACCTTCATTATCGCTTCCCTGAAAATAGTGTTCATTATTGTCGTGCCCGTCACGTTCGCACTACTTCTGAATGAAGTGCGCAAGCTGGCTTTCAAACGCACAGTGCAGACACTCGTCTACTTGCCTCACTTCCTGTCTTGGGTTATTCTAGGCGGCATTCTAGTCGATCTGCTGTCCCCGCAGTCCGGACTCGTTAACCGCATATTGCAGGGCTGGTTCGGGCTTGAACCCATCTTCTTCCTGGGGGACGGCGACTGGTTCCGATTCACGGCTGTAGTCAGTCATATATGGAAGGAATTCGGCTACGGCACCATTATCTATCTTGCGGCTCTCGGCAGCATCAATCCCAATCTGTATGAGGCGGCTGAGGTTGACGGGGCAAGCCGCTGGCAGCAGACGCTCTTCGTAACCCTGCCTGCCCTGGTGCCGATCATTATGGTGTGCACGACGCTGGAGCTGAGCAACATACTAAGCGCCGGCTTTGATCAGATATTCAACCTGTACAATCCCATGGTATACAGCAAGGGGGATATTATCGATACATTCGTCTATCGGGTCGGCATACTAGACCAGCAGATGAGCTTCTCTGCAGCTGTCGGACTGTTCAAGTCCGTGGTCAGTCTCATTCTCGTCGTAGCCGTCTATTCTATCGCTTACCGTGCCGCTAATTACCGAATTTTCTAGGAGGCAAGCTATGTACTATAAAACAAAGCCCTACCGCCTGTTCAGCGTATTGAACTACTTCATGCTTCTGTTCATTGCCGTCCTGTGCATGCTGCCGCTGTGGCACACGCTGGCCGTATCCTTAAGCGGAAGAGCGCCGGCCAACGCTAATCTCGTCACACTGCTGCCGATAGACATCACTTTGGACGCTTATCGGAAGACATTGGCCAATCCCGACTTTCTGCAGTCGCTCGGCATCGCGTTTCAACGAACGATCGTCGGTACGCTATTCGGCATGATCGTTATCTTCCTGGCCGCTTATCCGCTGTCGAAGACGAAAGGCGCATTCCGCACTAGATCGTTCTACTCCTGGTTTTTCATTATTATTCTGCTGTTCAACGGAGGACTGGTACCCACCTATATCGTCGTGCAGAAGCTGGGACTCATGAACTCCCTATGGGCGCTCATCCTGCCTTCCACAGTCAACGTCTGGCTACTCATTCTGATGATGAGCTTCTTTCGCGGCGTACCGCGGGAACTGGAAGAAGCCGCGCTCATCGACGGAGCGGGACAATTCCGAATTCTGCTGACCATATTCCTGCCGATCTCGATGCCGGCCGTTGCCACCTTGTCGCTCTTCACGATGGTCTTCCATTGGAATTCCTGGTTCGACGGCCTCATCTACATGACGAGAGCGGAGAAATACCCGCTATCCACTTTTCTCCAGACTATTCTGGTCCAGATTGACACCTCCCAGCTCGGCACTGCGAGCCGGGATCTGGAGAACATCTCGAACAAAACAGTGAAAGCTGCGCAAATTTTTATCGGAGCCTTGCCGATTCTGGCCGTCTACCCGTTCCTGCAAAAGTACTTTGTAAAAGGTATGGTGCTGGGGGCGATTAAGGAGTAAAACAAGAAAAACCGCTTCCGGCGGCTGCATTGAAGATTGCTCAACTTCATTGCATCGGAAGCGGTTTTTTTCCTGTTTGTTAAATATTATTTGAACATCATTCTTTTACAGACACCGCTTGTATGGCCCCATAAGCCCAATGATTGGAAGGTACATCATTCCATATCGGTGCCCCATCTGCATCAGGTTCAATACCCAGCAGCTCATTCATCATCTTGACGGCTTCGGCTCTTGTCAAGGACTGATCGGGACGGAATGTGCCGTCCATATAGCCGCTTATGACACCAAGAGCCTGCAGCTTCGCAACCGTCTCCTCCGACCAGTGACCATCCATATCAGAGAATGCCGCGGAAGAGCTATTCGCGCTTGACTCAAGTACACCGGCTACAGCAACTCCATTGATGGCTGCTCTGCTCTCTTGCTCCGCGCTTTCAATCAGCTGCAGCAGCACGGTTGCCATTTCTGCGCGCGTTATCGCCCTGTCCGGCTTGAAGCCTCCATCGGGATATCCCTTCATCCATTGCAATTGAATCGTCTGCAGCACGGATGAATGCGCCCAGTGACTTCGTGGAACATCGTCGAAGAATACTCTGTCTTCAGATGGACTGCTTCCAGCATCTGTATCACTGCCGGCAATGCGCGAGAGCATGGCTGCGACTTCCGCACGCGTGACAGGGTTATTCGGTCGGAAGGTTCCGTCTTCATAGCCATGCATATACTTTGGAACAGCTGCAACCTCTACCTCTTGCCAGCCTTGTACTTGAACCATTGTGAACACGCTGAATGAATCGACTTCAATTCGCAATCCCTTCTGGCCCGAGCGATTCATATCTACGACTTCACCGCCTACAAGAGACCTGCTGCCGTCACTATGCTCAATATATACGCCTAGTTGTCCCCATTCCGCTTCATCGTACACATCCGGGTCAATAGGCAACGTTAACATAACAAGCTTGCCCTGCAGATTGGTCTCGATTCTGATGGGACGGCCAATTGCTTCAATCCCTTCATTCCGTTCAACCTCTGCAATTGCCTCATCAGTATTGGCTCTGCTCTCAATAGCCATTTTCTCGTCATCCGAGCGCAGCGGCGTAATTCGGAAGTAGATGCCCTCATTCAACTGCTGCAACGAAGCTGCCGGAATAACCACCTTCACATTGCCATTGGCAAGTACAAGCTCGACATCCGCTTCAGATAGCAGCTGCGCCGCTTCCTGATCGATGTTGAATAGCCATTCGCCGACTTCATCTTCTTCGTCAGGCATCGGTATAACCGCGACTTTAGAACCACCTCCGGCACTGTCAAGTCGTTCGATTATTTCTTTTGTCTTCTGCTCATCCAGATGAAGCTCATCTTGTATTGTCCCGTTCGATTGCTTCGTCCGTATAATGCTCAGCTTCACGCCTGGACGTTCATCCTGTTCGCCATCGGCACCAACGGTGACTTCAATCGTCTCCCCAAGCGTTCCTCCAGTCGAAGACGATCCGCCGCGCCCCCCTTCCTTAGTTGTAACCGTAAGCTGAATCGTATTCGACTCCACCGACATGCCATTCAACTTCACGGTAGCGAAGAGTTCGGTTGAGCCCGCTTGCATGGCCGTAACGACGCCCTCACCGTCTATACTTGCCACTACCGGATTGCCGACTGTATAGCTAATCTCCGCGCCGGACAAGTCCTTCGTCGTGCGATCCTTCTCCAGCAGACCGAGCAATTCAATCTTGGTCGTCTCGCCTACCTCAAGCTCAGCCGCTTCAATCGACAGCTCTGCGCCTGTCAGCTTCAAGATCAGCTCATCAATAGTGTACTTATATAAATTAGGAGACTCCGGATCGGTATACATATAGAAGCTGCCGAAGTCATCTTGTGCAAGCTTGCGCACTCCGGAAGCCAATACGGTAACTTCCTTCGTCGCAGCATCTACCTTAAAGAACTTCCCGGCGACTGTGGCATATACATTGCCGTCCGTGCCCGTCTCCATCGAACCGTCGATCCAACGGCCGACCGCTCCCGGGAATGCGTTCTGGCTATGAATGACTTGTCTCGTCACAGTATCGAAGATGAACAACTCACCGTTAGCCAGCCCCCATACATTGCCGTCCGGTCCGAGATGCAGAGCGGTAATTGCTTGTCTGCCCGGCGCAGGCACCGTCTCGAACACAATCTCCTTATTCAGCACATCCCATACGAACAGTCTCGCTTCAGTCGCTGTCGGCACACCGCCCTGTCCGCCATGAATGGACGTGCCGCCATACAGAAGCCCATCCTTGTATACCAAGGAGAGAACGCTCTGGTTCGGTATTATATTCTCGTATACTTCAGGCTCGCCGCGCTCTTTCAGATCATAGACCGCCAACGCTCCGCCCAGCATGCCGTTCTTCGGCACTGTACCGACGAATAGCTTGTTGTAATCTTCCGCGCCCGCCATTCCGAATGGCCGATCCTGATTCAAGTCGCCAAGTGTGAAGAGGCGATTCGGATTCAGCTTGTCGGCGTTCGTGCGGTTCCATGGCTGCGCCAGATCGTATTCCATAATCGACGCGCCGGGATATACGCCAAGATAGAGCTTGTTATGAATAACGGTCATGCCTTCGCCCTGGCCGATGCCTTCATAATACATACTGTCGCCCGTGGAAGGGGTATATACGCCGAGATTGCCTTGCAAGTAACCGGCTGTATAGATTTTTCCATCCGGTCCTTTCACAATCTCATGGATGTTGACAGGTTCTGCCGGCACTTGAATATCGGTCAGCCTGACCGCTCCCGTCTCCAGGTTGTACTTGAACATCTTCCCTGAATTGCCGGATAAGCCGACAAGACTATAACCCGGGAAGCCCGCTTCATTCAGCTCCACGAACGCATAGCCGATTGCCGCGCCTTCAATGGAAGCGCCTGTCGAACGATAGCTATTCGTATCCAGATCATATTCGAACAATTCACCGCCAGCCCCGGCGAAGTAAAGCTTGTTCGCAACCGGAGACACCGGCGACATGCCGCGCGAGAAATTAATGAACGTCGTCGACTTCTCGCCTGTATCGGCGTTCGTCACCTCGACCAGGTCGCCGCTCGCAATATCGACAACGAATGTTTCGTTGCCGTTGTTCGCTTCCTTGCGTGCGAACAATCGGCCATCGGCAAGATTAAGATCATAGACGGATACAATGTTTTCGAAGCCAGCGGGAAGCAGGTCGCGCTTGGCCCCTGTCGCCAAATCGTACTCCAGCAGCCGGGGTACATTGCCTACACCGGCGTAGATCTTATGTGTCTCCTCATCGTACACGGTCACTCGCGTCCAGCGTTCACCGCTCGTAAGTGTCGACATCGTTCCGTAATCGGTATAGGCATTCGTCGAAGGATCGTACGCATACAGATGCGCAGTCGGATACGTACTGCCGTACATGACGCCGTCCTTCCCTGCCGCCATCGGATAAAGCACGGAATCCTTCGTAGAGAGAGGATGTCCCAGATTAACCAGTTCGTCCGTTGACGGAATATAGCGATATAGCAAGCCCAGATTATAGGCGCCCATATATACCGAACCGTCACTTGACATCGTAACCGACCATGCGCCGGATGTATCAGGCATCGGAATGCTCTTGACAACTTGCTCGGTCTCAATATCGATCATAGTGAATATGGACGGAGCCCCCGCCACAACGGAGTAGACCACATCTCTTCCCTCTCCATCCTTGCCGACAGCGCCGCGCATCATGGTCGCCTTGCGAATTTGCGGTCCCAGATTTTCTCCGAGGATCGTGATGGAATCTTCCGGAAGCGGCTCTTCTTTCATCTCGTGATTGCCGCGCATCAGCTGAATATTATCGATATAATAGGAATACGTTCTACGATCACTGCCGGCGAACAGAATCGCGGCATAATGCGCTCCCTCCGGCGCTTCAGCTACAATATACTGATCGAACCATTCGCCGAATGGCTCGCCTGCAATGTTCCAGCTTTGTTTATTCATATACGCACCGTTCTCATCGAAGAAGCGTAAGTACATATCCGCCGAGCGCGTCTCGACCAGGCTGCGCGATACTGCGGTGTAGGTCGCCCCGGCTTCGACGGGAATGAGATCACTGATTACATTGATGTATTGTCCCGGCGTATTCTTAATATGGAGACTGTATTCTCCTTCATCCTTGTACTCACTTGACAGTGTGAACGAGTCAGCATCAGCCGGCTTCGTCTTGCTCCAGCCAGGAATGACGCCATCTGATACCGGTTGTTCGAAATTACCGTTGACCACTTGCTTCAGGACGCTCACTTCATCCACATAGAAGGTGAAGGAGCGTTTGGCTCCGGTTATAAGCGCAACCTTAAGCTTCGCACCGCCCGGCTGCACTGTGAACGCTTGCTGAATATATTTCCATTTGCCATCGGGTTTTGTCTCCGCTGCGTACATATGGAAGTCTTTGTTATCCGCGCTTTTCACCAGCTCACCGTTCTTGTCGTACACATACACGTAGAAACCTTGAATCCCGCCAAGCTCAAGCAACACTTGCGCCGAGAACACATAAGTCGCATTCTCCTCCACATCCATCAGATCAGATTCAATGTTGATCGCGCTTTGGCCCTGGTTCTCCACCAAGTGCAGCTTCAGACTGTTGTTACCGACAGCCGCCTGCTCGGAGCTGACCGTCGGCGTTCCCGACTTGATTGTCCAATTGGGGATCATGCTGTCGGCGCCGCTTTCCTCAAAGCTTGCATTAGCAAGGAAGCGCACAGGATCGGAAGGCTCCGGTTCCGGTTCTTCAGGGACTGCTTGCTTCGTGACCACCATATTGTCCCAATAGCTCACGCCTCTTGAAGATTTCGCGTTAACCACAACAACGGAAGCGCTCACAGCTTCTGCCGGGGCGATATCGCTGACCGTTATCGTTTGCCATACGTTCGTCGGCGCATTTTGATAGTTGTCATTATGTGTTTTAATCGGTTGCAAGAGCACATCGTTTTCTCCATAATAACGGATTTGCAATTGAATATTAGAACCGCTGCCAATATAGACAGAAGAGGTTACGGTGTATAATTTTCCTTTTTCAACAGCGAACTTGTCGCTGTCCATGCCAAATAGTGACGTATTGTCGTTATCGGTTATTTTCAGACTCCAATTTCCTTCAAGTACATTCGTGGAATCGACGGTAACCGATCCATTTTTACCTACGCCAAAGTTTTGCGTCCAGCCCGGTATTGCTCCGTCTACCTCTCCCTCCTCAAACCCGAAATTAAACAGCTCCTCTTGTATAACCGGAGGTTGGGCCAATTCCGCCCGCACCGCAGCTTGCGGTGTTCCAGCCATAGAAAGCGCTACCATAACCATACATAAAAAGACAATAAACGACTTCCCCCTACCTGTAAAGCGCACAATCCTCTCTCCCTTCAAAATAATGTTTGCCTTGAAAAAATAGTGAACATACCTTTACAGACATGTATATTACATGTATGCGCAATTGGAAGTCAAGCTTTATTTTCTATCAACTTTCTCCCAAATAATTTTACCGAAAATATTGACAGTCCATGAAATATGGATTAACTTATATACAGGTAAAATACAGGTATTGAAGTTGGTAAAAGGGAGGCTTTCGCAGGCAATATGAGCAAACTACTAAACAGAATGAAACGCGAGCGATATATTTACTTACTGCTTCTTCCGGGAGTTTTGTATTTTATTCTATATCGTTATGTGCCGATGGCCGGCTTAATTATCGCATTTCAGGATTATAATCCGTTCGCCGGCTTCAAAGGCAGTGAGTGGATTGGACTCAGTCACTTTACCCGAATGTTTGAGAGCAGCGAAGTCATTCAAGTATTGGTGAACACCATACAAATCTCATTGCTGCAAATCTTTGTCGCGTTTCCGGTATCCATCATACTGGCTCTCATGCTTAACGAAATGCGCAACGAATTGTACAAACGTTTTATTCAATCCATGATTTACTTGCCTCACTTCTTGTCTTGGGTAGTCGTTGTTGGCATCTTCGTCGTTTTCTTGCGTGGCGAAGGGCTGGTCAACTCACTTCTTGCAAGCTTTGGATTGGAAGCGATTCCTTTTCTAACAGATCCGTCCTACTTTAAACCCATTATTATTATTCAGGTGATTTGGAAGGAAGCTGGATGGGGCACGATTATATTTTTGGCAGCGTTATCAGGCGTCAATCCTTCCTTGTACGAGGCTGCCGTCATCGACGGCGCCAATCGCTGGCGGCAGCTGTGGCATGTTACCTTGCCGGCCATTCGCAGCGTAATCGTTATTTTGTTCATCCTTCGTCTCGGTAACGTCATGGATACCGGATTTGAACAAATCTTCCTCATGCTCAATCCCTTCAATATGGATGCGGGCAATGTGCTTGATACTTATGTTTATTTTAAAGGCATACAGCAAGGCAATATCGGATTTGCAACTGCGGTCGGAATGTTCAAGGGGTTGGTCGGTCTTGTGCTCGTACTGGGAGCCAATAAATTGGCCAAACGGTTTGGAGAAGAGGGACTTTATTAACCTGGATCAGGAAGAAGGCGACAACTTTTATGATAAAAAGAACACCACTAGATCGGGCTGTCGATTGGATCAATATTATTCTTCTTACGATTGCAGCCGGATTCATGCTCTTGCCGTTCGTTCATATTTTTGCAGTTTCGTTCTCATCCTTGCAGGATGTGCTTCAGAAGGACTTTATTCTATGGCCTACGAACTGGGCTATTGAGTCATACCAAGCAATTTTCGCATCCAATTCCTTCATCCGTTCTATACTAGTCACCATCTATATTACGGTTATCGGGACGGCAGTCAGCTTGTTCTTGACGTCCACGATGGCTTACGGGCTTACTCGCAATGTCATTGGACAGCGAGTGGTGTTGCTTCTAGTCATTTTCACGATTTTGTTCAATGCAGGCATGATTCCTGTCTATCTCATCGTAAAGGAAACTGGATTGATGAATACGCTATGGGCGCTCATTATCCCCAGTGCGATCAGTTCCTTCAACCTCATCGTCATCAGACAGTTCTTCCTCAGTATTCCAAGCGAACTGACAGAAGCTGCCCTAATCGACGGCGCCAGTGAGATGAAGACGTTCTGGTCCATCATCCTGCCGTTGTCCAAACCGGCACTGGCCACATTCGGCTTGTTCTATGCCGTAGGTCATTGGAACAAATACTTTGAGGGCATTCTTTACTTGAACGATGCAGCCAAATGGCCCGTGCAAGTCGTATTGCGACAGATCGTCATTATGAACGAAGCAACCTCGACCCTGGGCGCTGATGTCATGCTGCAGTTCGAGAACCAGCCCCCGCCGGCTACCATTCAGATGGCTGCCATATTAGTGGCGACCTTGCCGATTCTACTTGTCTATCCATTCTTGCAGAAGCATTTCGCCAAGGGGGTGATGATTGGCTCCGTGAAAGGCTAGAAGCTTCGGAATTCAAGTACATGTATCGCGTTTGAAGAGAACAACAAATCACGATTCGGAGGGGATCATTTCCATGCACAGGTACGTTAAAAAGTCACTTGTCCTGTTAGCACTCACGATGGCAGTAACGGCATGCTCCAACAATAACACGCCGCCGACTGGAACAGAAAAACCCGCGGGCGGAGCAACTGCAGAGCCGACCGCTGCGGCCACCGAAAAGCCGGAAGAAACGTACAAAATTACAGGAGCGACTTATATATTCGGCAACCCGCCACCGAAAGACGGCCGCGGTCAACAAATGCTGAATGAGAAGTTCAATGTTGACTACTTCGCGGAGAAAATCCCGAATGACAATTTCGTCGAGAAAATAACGGCTATGGTTGCAGGCGGCAATATGCCGGATCAAATCAGCTTCCGCGCGGCCAATATCGACCTGTTCAATCGCTGGGCCAAGCAGAACGCCTTCTTGCCGCTGAACGACTACATTGAGGAATTCGACTACTTGAAAGAAATTCCTGATGAGCTATGGCTTCCATTCACCGTGGACGGCAAAATCTATGGTATTCCAACCTGGTCTCCTGTCGAGTCGCAATCGTTCATGGTGCGCAAGGACTGGCTGGACAATCTCGGCCTTGAAGTCCCGACAAGCTATGAGGAATTGAAGGAAGTGGCGATCGCCTTCACCAATGGTGATCCCGACAAGAACGGTCAGAACGATACTTACGGTCTGGCTATCGGACAGAACATTAACCCTACTTTCTCCATGGGGCCATATTGGCAGCATGATACCTGGTACCATCAGGATGCGGAAGGCAACTTTCTTCCAGGCTTGATCTCCGATGGCAGAAAAGAACTCATTCAATTTTTTAGCGACCTTTACGCAGAGAAAGCGTTGACAAGCGATTTTGCCGTCGTCAACTGGGCCGACACCAACAATGAATTCTACTCCGGCAAAGCGGGAGCGTTCCTGATCGCAGTCCGTGGAATGTCGCAAGATTATATGAAGACATTGCTTGAAATTAATCCGGGCGCAGAATTTGTCGTGCTGGAACCGTTCGCAGCGCCAGACGGCTCACAAGGCTTCTCCGCAGGACAGGGTTATGGAAGAATGCTTGCCCTTAATGCGAAGCTGGCCGACAATCCGGACAAAGTGCGCAAAATGCTGGAAATTCACGGCTTCTCGCGCAACTATTATCAAGCTTCCAAAAACTCTTCCGACAATGAAGATTTCGACTGGTTCTACGGCAATGAAGGTACCGGCTATACGCTTGACAAGAACAACACACGCGTTCCATTGAACGAACCTGCTGCCGGGGTTGAGCCGTTCTTATACTTCCTAGACAGTACAGCATGGATCTCCGCCGATGACGATGCGGAATACCCGCGTGCCTATTCGGAGCCTAAGCTAATTGAAGCTACTCAGCAGCTTGTTGACATTAATAAAAAGTACAAACTATACTACCCGCCGCATGTCGGCATCATCTCGCCTGCCGAGATTGAGTTCGGTCCTGAATTGACGCAAATGTTAATGAATGAGCAAACCAAAATGATTACAGGCAATCGTCCTATCTCGGATTGGGATGCGATGGTAACAGAATATATGGATCGCGGCGGCAAAAAAATCATTGAAGAGTACAACGCCGAGATCAAAGCAAGAGGTTATAGCGATCGAATTTGGAAATAGGACCAATATGTTGGGCTCTACAAAAGCCCAACATATTTTTTATCCACTATCTCCATTACTTCAACAAAAGGTTGTGACAATGATGCCTGCAGCAGCTCGATTAGCCGTATGGATTGATAAGGAAACACAAAAGCATAGACACCGATATGGCGTCAACGTCTTTCAAAATAATATTCGAGAAATGCTCTCTCACTCCGGGTTCACCTATACCGTTCTGGAAAGTGCAGAACAAATCACTCGTCAGGAAGCGGATATTGTCATTGCCGCATTGGTTAGCGAGCGAGAAGAAGATATGACGCTTCTCAAGCAATTCATGCTGGAAGGAGGCACCGTAATATCTTACGCAGGAATGACCCCGCTTGCCGCCGAATTATCTTGCACGCCGATGAGGCCGCTGCCTGTCGGCTACGCCGAGCTGCACACTGGCTGGTATGAGGACGTTCCTCTACGTTGCTTTGATAGCCGACCTTGGGAACTGGCAGATGCCACTGATGCTTCGGTCTCACAGATCGGGACGCTTCGTCAGGATCATCCCGAAGGATTGCGCTGCGGTATGCTGCTGCAAAGCTTCCAAGTCGGCGAGGGTAGACTGGAGCGCTGGGCTGTTGATATTCCCGCAACTGTAGTAAGACTACAGCAGGGCAGCATGCCGATCGTATCAGATGGTCTTCCGGCGCCGGATGGAACAGGCGCTGTAAATGACTGGATTCTGAAAGCCGACGACGATGTGCAGCAGGACTGGGAATACGATCGCCTGTCTACCGAGACGGGAATGGCGTACTTCGCTCATCCTTATGCCGACTTATGGAAGCAAGTCATCGCCGGACATTTGATCACAGTCGCTGCCGAACAGGGTCTCATTCTGCCATTCGTCGATTACTGGCCAGACGGTGTCGATCGCATCGCTATGATCTCGCATGACAGCGACCTTAATATCGACGAGGCGGCGGAGATTACGCTGCAAGTGTTGAAGGAACACGATGTGCAGAGTACATGGTGCATGATCGAACCGGGGTTCTCCCCGCATCTCTATGATCAGATCAAAGCAGACGGTCATGAGCTTGCTTTGCATTACAACGCGCTGGAGAAAGACAATGGCTTCTGGGACGAACAGGAATTCGTCAGGCAGTTGGAATGGTTCCTGTCTGCTGCAGATGTCCCGCAGTCCGAATCCAATAAAAATCATTATACACGCTTTGAAGGCTGGGGCGAGCTGTTCGACTGGTGCGAGAAACACGGCATTGCATCCGATCAATCAAGGGGGCCCAGCAAAAAAGGAAATATCGGTTTTACATTCGGAACATGCCATCCTTACTTCCCTATCGCCTGGTCCGATCAACAGAATCGCATGTACGATGTATTGGAGATCGGCTTCCTCACCCAGGATCTGGACCATAGCACGTTGGCCGACAGCAGTGTCATTGCGCCATTCCTGGAAGGGGTCAGCAAGGTGAGCGGGGTCGCACATTTCTTGTTTCATCAAACGCATATTTTGGAGCAGCCCAAGGTTCGCGAAGCCATCATGAAAGTGATAACAGAATCGAAGCGTCGCGACTTCCAATTTTGGACTGGACGTCAAATCAATCATTGGGTCCGCGCAAGACGACAGCTTCGCTTCGAAGGCATAGATAAGTGCGGAAATATGCTGTATGATAACCCCGCGAGCATCAGCGGCGCTGTTGTATGGACCCCGCTTCTTGCGGAAGATGCGGCACGGCTCGAGCCTGATCATGTTCAATTGAAATTCGGCTTGCCTTGCAGGAAATCGATAATCGAATAAACGCAGATGAGGTGAAGTCCAAGTGAAGCTTTCGCATAAACTCGCCATTCATGGTGGAGAAAAAACAAAGAAAAATCCTTTCGGCACCGGAAAACGATTCGGTGCTGAGGAAGCGCAGCAGTTATTAGAAGCTTTGGAGCAAAACACATTATTCTATCATTTCGGAAGCAAGGTAAAACAATTTTTGTCCGACTTCAATACCATGTACAGTGTTCCATATAGCGTTGCCACCTCGTCAGGGACAGCCGCTTTACACGTAGCGCTTGGCGCTGCCGGAGTGTCTGTAGGGGATGAGGTGATTACAAGTCCGATTACGGATCAAGGCACAGTTATTGGCATTTTGTATCAAAACGCCGTTCCTGTATTCGCTGATCTGGAGCCCTATTCATTTAACCTGGATCCCAAATCCATTGAGGCGTGCATCACTCCGCGAACGAAGGCGATCGTCGTTGTCCATCTGGCGGGCAACCCATGCGATATGGACCCCATTATGGAAATTGCCAGAAAATATAATGTAAAAGTAATCGAAGACTGTGCGCAGGCATACTTGACCAAATATAAAGGCAGACTCGTCGGTACGATCGGTGATTATGGCTGCTTCAGCACGAATGATTTCAAGCATATCTCGACAGGAGACGGCGGCATTGTAACCGTCAATTCGGGAGATGAGGCAGATTACCACCTTACGCATGCTTTCGCCGATAAAAACTATAAACGTCTGGGCAATGATCTGAACCGAATGCCTGAGAGCCTCGCGCCCAATTATCGGATGACAGAACTGCAAGGCGCAGTTGGCATCGCGCAGCTAACAAAAATGGAATGGATATGTGAACAAAGAACCCGATTCGGCAATGCCATTAATGAAGGTCTGCAAGGCTTGAAAGGGTTGACCCCCATGCAGGTGGCAGCAGATAATACTTGTACTTATTGGTTCTACATGTTCCGGCTGAACGAAGAAAATCTAAACTGTACCCGCGAGCAATTCTGCGACGCCCTGCATGCGGAAGGCATTACGAATCGCATGGGCTATATCCCTGACGTCGTCTATATGCAGCCCATGTTTCAAAACAAGCAAGCTTATTTGAACAGCCAGTTTCCTTTCGACTTGACTGACACGACTTATAAGAGAGGCGATTGCCCGGTTGCGGAAGCGATTTTGCAAACGGCAGTGCAAGTGCCGATTAGTGAATTTTACACGAAAGAAGATATTGCGGAAGTTATTGCGGCCATACGCAAAGTAACCTTATACTTTCAGAAACTGTGAGAAAAGGGAGAGCGGTTCAATGAGCTTTACTGATCTGGGCATTCCTGTAGATGCGGTGGAATCGAGAACCGGGGCCGTATGCGTGAACTCCGCAGGCGACAGCCGCATCGTCATAGCTGCAAAAGGCTTCTTGCTCGTAGCGGACCCCGTATCGGGGGATTGCCGGCAGTTGTTCTTCCCCGACCATCATTCCGAATATCCATACGACACTTTCAGCAGCCGATGCGGCATGCTTTATGTGGGAGCCGGCAACAGATTTTACGTCTTCGATCCCTTCCGGCTCCACTATATAGACACGCTGTTCGCTGACGATGAGAACGAGCTCTGCGGCTTCAGCTACGCGGAGAATGAAGAAGGACATATCTACATGACTTCTTACCCGCAGAGCAAGCTTTACCGTTATCGACCCATTGAACGGGACTTCGTCTGTATGGGCAGTATGGATCCAGAGCAAAAATACCCTTCGCACATGGCTGTTGATGCCTACGGCTGGGTTTATATAGGTACGGGTACAACCAAAAAAAACATTGTCGCCTATCACCCTGCAGACAGCTCGACTCCTCGATCCCTGCTTCCAGATGAGCTCAGAACGATCGGCATCGGCGTCGTCAGACAAGCCGGTGCGCCTCAGGCGCCCTGCAATCGGGTATACGCTCAATTAGGCGAGCAATGGGTGCTGCTGGAGCAAGGGGGGATCGTCGGGCATGTGCGCGATGAGGAGGTCCCCGCCTCCTCATACAACGGAGCCAGCTTCGCGAAGTTCCATCGCCAGCTTCCCGGAGACTGGGAGCTCATTAGCCACAGTCTATCGAATAGGGAACTGCTATTGCGTCACCGCCATACCGGGCAAGCAAGGCGGATAGAGCTCCGCTATTCATCGGAGGGAGCGGCGCTGTCGCCGATTGTCGCCGGAGCGGATGGCTGCTTGTACGGCACGTCTAACCATCCGCTGCATTTCTTCACCTATCAACTGGTTGACCCTACTGGAGAATCCTCACACGATTCCCAAGCCGGAGATTCTTCCAGACTGCACAATCTGGGGCCTAGAATCGTAAAGGGCGGCAATCTGGCCGCTTATGCCGTGCAGAGGAATATTCTCGCAGGCGCTGCGTACCCTGGCGGAGGGCTGTATCTCTTCGACACATCGAAGCCATTGCATTCGGCGAATGCCGAGCCGAACGGTACGCTTGATGGCTTGCACAACCCGCGACTCGTCACCGAGCATATCGAAATTCATCGTCCCAGATGCGCCATTGCGCTGCAGGACGGTGAACATATCGCTTATGGCGGATTTCCGGGCTACGGCATGGTCGGCGGAGCACTATGCGTCTACCATCTGCCTACTGGCAAGGATCATCTTCTGCTGCATACGGAGCTGGTTCCCAATCAGAGCACAGTCTCTCTTGTCGAGACAGCTCCCGGCATTCTAATTGGCGGCACGAGCGTTGAGACGCCGGGCGGAGCGGAGCCACTATCGCCGACAGCGCGCCTATATATGCTTAATTGGAAGGAACGTGACGTGATGCGGATCTGGAAGCTTCATGACCGGATTCGCGAATATTCCCATCTTCTGATGGATGCAAGAGGCAGGCTGCATATCCTGACCTCTTGCTCCACTTATTATGTGTGGGACCCCGTGCATGAATCCATTGTGTGCGAGGAAGACCTGTCGGCATGGGGGACTGTTGTCAGACAAGGCTGGGAGATGAGCGAAGAGGACGATTGCATATACGGGGCGCTCAGCCAGGCTCTATTCCGCATCCCGCTTAGCAGCATGAAGCCCGAACGAATAGCCATCCCTCCAGGCCATGTTACAGCGGGCTTCGTCAAGCATAACACGGAGTTGTATTTTGCAATCTCCACCCATTTATGGAGATACACATTGCCAAAGAGGTGACATAATGAGCTATCAGCTATCACAGCTTTCCGAAGAGACCTTCCCACATCTTCTCAATGGTATTGCTGACCCGACCGCATGGGAAGCGAAGCGAGACCGCATTGCCGAAGTATGGCGCCAATACATCGGATGGATGCCTGATCGCGTGCCTTCCTCTTATACGGTTCATTCCGAGCATAGGGAAGGGGATCATATCCGCATTCATCTATCCTATGAGACTGCTTATCGCGATCTCGTCTACGCCTATTTGCTAATTCCTATCAAGAACGCAGCAAGCGAGTCGACGGAATCACAGCGGTATCCGGCTGTATTGGCGCTTCATCCGACCGATAGCAGAGGCAAGGCCGATATCGCGTTAAGTACGGGGAGAGAGGGACGTCAGTATGCGCTTGAGCTTGTAACCCGGGGATATGTCGTGCTGGCCCCTGACACCATCGCGGCGGGAGAGCGCATCTATCCGGGTACGGCAGCGTTTCAGACTGCACCGTTCTATGAACAATTTCCAGAAAGCACCGCAGTAGGTAAAATGATTCATGACCATAAACAAGGCATTGACCTGCTGCAGTCGCTCCCTTATGTGGACCCGGACCGGATCGGCGCCATCGGTCACTCACTCGGAGCATATAACGCTTATTTCCTGGCGGCCATGGATGACAGAATAAAAGCTGTCGTATCCAGCTGTGGATTTTGCCCATTCCTGTATGATCCCGATCCGAATCGTTGGGGACAGCGCGACTGGTTCTCTCATTTCCCTAGGTTAACCAATGCTATTCAAGAAGACCGGATTCCGTTCGAATTCCATGAAATAATGGCACTAATGGCGCCGACACCTATATTCAACTGGTTTGCTCAACAAGACAAAATATTTCCGAACTGGCACGCCGCCGCATTTGCTTCAATGGACATTCACCGCTTATATCAATGGATGGGACGAGCAGACGCTTACATCTCTTTAATGGGCTGTGAAGGTCATGATTTCCCCAAGCATATTCGACCCGTAAGCTATCAATTTCTTGATCACTGGTTAAGGAATTATGATGTATAATGTATATATCATTAGTCCATATAATGGATAAAAGCTGATTTAGATTTAGGAGCGGATGGATTGTGCTACGGAGAAAAGATGATTTTGCAAGGCGGTATGAAAAATTCAAAAATGATCTCCGAGGAGAGATAGTAAGCGGAACGATTAAACCAAACGAATTTATATTGCCGGAAAACACATTAAGCGAACGTTATCAGCTTAGTCGTGTCTCTGTCCGCAAAGTATTGGCGGAGCTCGTCGAAGAAGGGCTCATTGAGAAAATTTCCGGAAAAGGCAACCGAGTCACAGTTCCGGCTAAAGGATTGGAAAGCAAGGAAACGATAAAACTATCCTGGTTCTCTACCTCGTATGAAATAGATATTGTTCGTGAGATTATACAGCAATATGAGCGCTCTCAGCCATTCGCCAATATTGATTTGACGATCATTCCTGAATCAGGATATGTGGAAACGCTGACTCAGCTCATTGAGAATGATGATGGGCCAGACGTATTCATGATTTCCGACAGTCAATTTCGTGAATGGGTGGATATGGAGAAAACGCACCTTTTCCATCCCTACCTATCAGCTGACATGCACCCGGAAACGGACAGCTATCCAAGTGTATTCAACCTGTTTGAACATGAAGGACAGGCCATCATCACACCGTTCCTGTTCTCTCCGGTTGTCATCTGCTACAACGAGAATTTAATTGATCCCGCAAGCGTTCATGAGAAGCAGGCATTTGCCAATTGGGATACATTGCTGGAAACAGCCAAGATGAGTACGATTTATTCAGAAGACGACGAGCGTATTAATCACTATGGCTTTTGCTTCTCTTCATCACCGCATAGATGGCCCGTCTTCATGCTGCAAAATGAAGGGACTTTACTATCGGACAACGAGGAAAGCAATAGGGGCAATGCCAATACGATTGAATCATTGCAGTTCTGCCTTGATTTGATGTATAAGGAGCATGTGTCCCCGATTTATTCGCACGGCAGCGAGTTTTTGGCTGAATCGCTGTTCGCGAAAGAACGGGTAGCGATGATTCTGAGCACGTATTACTTTATGAACGAGTTCAGAGGTAGCTCGATTCCCTGGAACGTGAGGCTGCTGCCCAAGCAAAAAACGGAAGGCACACTCCTGCTTGGCGGCGGACTGGCGCTGAACAAGAAAAGTCCTCGGCGCAAGCTGGCCCAAAGCTTTATCGACTATATGGTCAGCGCGGAAGCACAAACGCTGTTGAAAAAGCGTGGTTGCACGATACCGGCCCGCAAGGAAATTGCGGAAAACGATAAGCTGTTAAATCCGCAAATTCATCCCAGGGATTATAATATTTTCAAAGAAATGATGCCCTATGCGGTTCCGCTGCTAAAACTGGGACTGTCCCATAGCGAGATCAATATGATGCGAAATGAACTCCAGTTAATGTGGATGAATATGGAGAGCCCTCGCGATGCTTGTCCCCGGATTGCAAGACTTATCCATGAACAGCGTGCTGCCGGCCGATATGCGAAGACCAGAGGCTGAACCTCTTATGAACGCTGCATCAATTGACAACCCTCGGCCAACCGGTCATAATGAAAGCAATAATTGCTTGAGGAAGCACCTCTGAAGATACGAGACACCTGTGTGTTTCTTCTTTAGGGGTGCTGTTCATATTGAGGGGGATGTTGATTGATATGAATCGCAACAAAAACGATGAAGATGCAAATCTCGCTAAAAATAAGGATAAGATCCGGGAACAGTCGATCACGTACGAGATGTATGCCGAGCTGCCGGACGACGGGCAACGATATGAGATTTTCGACGGAATATTGGAGATGATGTCTCCAGGGCCTTCGCCAAGGCATCAAGATGTAAATAGAGAACTGGAATTTATATTGATGCAGAGCTGCAGGAACGACTATCTCATTTATGATGCGCCTATTGATGTCATTTTAAGCGACAGGAATGTCGTTCAGCCCGATGTGCTAATGATTCATCGCAGTCGCCTGCAGATCATCACGAAGCGAGGAATCGAGGGGGCTCCTGATCTTGTCGTGGAGATCGTCTCGCCCGGCTCACGCAGCAGGGATCGCATCACGAAACTGAGGCTTTACGCCCGACATGACGTTCCCGAATATTGGGTTATTGATGCGGATTCACTCACGCTGGAGCAATACAGGCTGATCGATGGCGGGCAATATGAGCTGATTAACCTGTTCGAAGGAGACGATCGGGTTTATTCGGACAAGCTGCCGTGCGTCTCATTCTCCGTAAGCGAGATTTTCCGGGAAGTTCGCGGTTGAGACACTCATTAGATACGCCGTCAACGTCACGCGGTCATCTTCGCTTAGTTGAAACTGCAACTTATTCATAACATTTACCTCCTATGTTAAAAAAGCCACAAAACATAGGTATCCCTAGTATTTTGTGGCTCTGCTATTATGTCTCGGCACGCATTAGCCGCAGGAGCAATTATGAGCTCGGCTTCTTCAGCTATACGCCTCATTAGGCTGAGGAATTTTCGCCTCGACTGAATGCCGCCATTCATCCAACTTCCGCTTCATCCGCTCCGCCAGCTCCGGCTCTGTCTCGACCAGATTGCGACTCTCCTCGATATCCTCGCGCAGATGATAGAGCTCCAGACGTCCGTCCTCATAGAATTCGATCAGCTTGTAATCGCCCATCCGAACCGATGAGCCCGGCGTTCCGCCTTGATTGCCGTAATGCGGATAATGCCAGAATATCGCTTCTCTCTCCAGCGGCCCTGCGCCGCTAAGCAACGGCATGAGGCTCGTTCCGTCGATCGCATGAGACGGCTTCGCCCCCAGACCCGCGGCTTCCATGAAGGTAGGATACAGATCCGGTGTCGTAATGGGCTCCTCCGACACCCGTCCGGATGCAATGACGCTGGGCCATCGCATGATGAAGGGCTCGCGCACGCCGCCCTCGTACATCCAGCCCTTGCCTTCGCTCAGCGGAGCATTGCAGGTCGGAGAGCCTTCCGCCGTAGACAGGCCGCCGTTGTCGGAAGTGAAGACGATAAGCGTATTGTCCGCTTCTCCCGCTTCCTCCAGCGCATCCAGTAGCCGGCCAATGTTCCAGTCCAGATTATAGACCATCGCTGCATAGACGGGATCGGATTGCACCCGTCTGCGCGTCACCTGCAGATGCCGCTTCTGCTCCGTAGGGAAGGCTTCTCCCACTTCGAACGGCTGGATCTTATCCAGTCCCATCTCCCCCGCTTTCTTCCTGAAGCGCGCAATGTCCTCCTCCTTCGCTTGAATCGGCGTATGGACGGCATAATGCCACAGATTCAGGAAGAATGGACGTTCATCCTTCTGCCGGATGAGCGCAATCGCCTCGTCTGTAATCCGGTCGGTCAAGTATTCTCCCTCCGGCCCGTCCTTCAGTGCCGCCAGGCCGTATGGGCTGAAGTAGCCCTTCTTCGGACAGCCCCAGCTGCTGCCGCCGATATTGACATCGAATCCGTGCCGCTCCGGCTCATAGCCTTCTCCGCCCAGATGCCACTTGCCGACATGCCAGGTCCGGTAGCCCGCCTCCTTCAGCTCCGTCGCAATCGTCCGCTCTTGCAGCGGAAGCTGCTTCACATAAGGCACGTCGACCAGCTTGCCTCGGCACGGATGATAATTGCCCGTATCGTCGATCCAATCCGTCACGCCTACCGTCGCAGGATACTTGCCCGTCAAGGCACTCGCCCGTGTAGGCGAGCAGACCGGGCATGCAGCATAGCCATCTGTGAAGCGGATGCCCTCCTGCGCCATCCGGTCCAGATTCGGCGTCTCATAATAGTCGCTTCCGTAGCATTGCAGGTCCTTCCAGCCCATATCATCAATCAGTATAAACAGGATATTCGGTGCCGTACGCATCATGAACCTCTCCCTTTTCTCCAATGAATGTCTGCGTGCATAAGCACACCAATCCGTGTTCAGTTACTTCAATCGCTAATCCGTCTGGAGACGATCAGGTACCACCCCGTATATATCGCGCAGACGACGCCCAGAAATCCGAATCCCCCGAAGATGTCCAGAAGGGACGAAAAGTAGCCAAAGCCAAGCCCCGTCGCTGCCATTGCCGCATTCAACGCCAGCGATTGAAAGGAATCGATCGTCGCCCTCATGGAAGAGGAGCCGATCCGGTGATGCAAATACCCCGTCGCAAGCGGTTCGATCATGCCTGCGAACAGGCAGATGAGCACGATAGCGAAGATGCCGCTCTCATGACGGATCGCTCCCAGGAAGATGTAACCGGCAGCGGAGACGAGCAATGACACCGTTATCAACGTCCGATAGCTGAAGCGGTTCTTCAGCTTGTAAGCTAGCAAGCTGCCCGGCAACCGGATCAGAAAGATGATCGACGAGAATAGTCCGAACGCCAACAGCGGAATGCCTAACCGATCCAAGTAAAGCTGCCAGAACTCATCGATAAAATTGATAGCCGCTCCAATAAGCATGCCCGATAGCACGACAAGCGCAGCCCCGGGATGGGCACGGAAGAATTGGAGCGAAGCGGCTATATATTGCTTCATCGTTCCAGGTTCCGTCTGTGCGGCTTGACCGGCTTTCTCTCCTTCCGAATCGATAGCGCTGCTATCGGACTCTGCGAGCATGAGCGTCACAGCAAGACATACCGCCATACTGGAGAACGACAGCCAGTAATTGAGCTCGAAGCCGAATGAAGCCGCTAGCAGACTGCCGCATAGTGCGGCTACCATCGTGCCGGCAATATCAAGAGCGGCCAGCCGTCCCAGCACCTTCTCGAAGCTGGACTTCTTGCCTGCCAGCTGCAGCGATTCATAGAGCAGCGCATGCTCCGCTCCGCTGGCGGACGCTCTTCCTACCGCCGTCAGGGCGATGACGAGCGCGAAGTGCCAGAATTCCGTCGCGAACACCAGCAGCAGGAACTCCAGACATCCGATGATCGCCGACAGAACAAGCATCGGCTTGCGTCCCCATTTGTCAGCGAGTATCCCGGTCGGAAGCTCCGCCAGCAGTACGATTACAGCGAAGATGATCTCCGTATAGACAACGAGCGGAATCGTCATGCCCCGCTCTTCCCAGAATAGCCGTTCAATTACATATGCAGGAATCAAACTGTGAAAAAAACGTATGGCATAAAGCTTGTAAACGTTGGATGCCATGCTTCTCACAATCCTCTCTCATTCATTCTAAGGTTGGACTACGCCAAGCTTTGAAGAACGGAGGATCGCGTGAAGCTGCATCATCGCCATATTAACAAGGAGGTCTTGCCGCTCTCATGGAATCGCTCCTTTCCATTACGCTTTTCTTACATTATATGACTACATCAGCAGCCCAAGCCACTGTTCCTTAGTAATAGGCCCGAAGTAATACGGCAAGTCCAGCTGGTCGCTCCACTTCTGCAGTTCATCCGCATCGTACCGCTTGCCAATAAGCCCCGCAGCCACCTCGCTGCTCTCGCCCCGTCCGAAGTAATCGCCGAATATAGCGGCACCCACAATGATGCCGTCTTCTACCTGCAGACGTACATCGAACGTGCCGACGCCTTCAATCCGTTTGCGCTGCTGCATGTTGAACGCCGGGGAACGGCCATATGTCCACTCCCAGCTGCGATAGCGCTCATTCGCTAATTTTTGCACATTTTCCCAGTCTTGATCCATCAACTCATAGGTTGGAACTTCATCCAATCCTTCGAATATAGAGGCCAGTAGCGCCTGCCGGAACTGTTCTATCGCCATCGGCTCCTGCAGAAATTCTGAAATATTGGCGACACGGCTTCGGATCGATTTTGTCGATTTCGACACATATTTCTCTGCATTCACCTTCAGCGCGGAGATAACATTCTCGATCTCGGAATCGAACAAGAGCGTGCCGTGGCTGAACATTCTGCCCTTGGAGTGGAACTGCGCGTTGCCGGATATTTTCCGTTCGCCGACTTGCAAGTCGTTACGCCCCGTCAGCTCGGCGTCGACACCCATGCCCTGCAGCGCCTTCACGACCGGCTCCGTGAACTTCTTGAAGTTATGGAATGAGGCGCCGTCGTCGCGCATAATGAAGCTGAAGTTCAGATTGCCAAGGTCGTGGTAGACGGCTCCTCCGCCGGACAAGCGTCGTACAACGTGAATGTTGTTCTCCTTCACATACTCCGCATTGATTTCCTCGACCGTATTCTGATTTTTTCCGATAATAATGGACGGCTCATTGATGTAGAAGAGCAAGTAGTCGTCATCCGGCAACGACCGCAATATATATTCCTCCAGCGCCAGATTCAGCGCCGGGTCCGTATTCCCGTTGTTGCTTACGAATCGCATAGGTTGTTCCTCCAATAGCCACATATCTGAGTCGTTCATGGCTAATTATTCATGTCATCTGCATTATAGCCCCTCTCGCAATCCGCTTCAACTTGTCCTATACTGGTGAACAAAGGAAGAACGCACAGGGATGGTACAGATAAGATTGATCAGTCATTTACAGGTATAGTTGAAAGGAGAGTTGCGAGATGGAATACCGTCATCTGGGAAGCAGCGGCTTGAAGGTGTCCAAGCTCGGGCTTGGCACGAACGCATTCGGCAAGAGAGCCGACCGTCAGGCCTCAATCGACATGATCCGTTATGCAATCGATCAGGGAATAACGTTCATCGACACTGCCAACATCTATGCGGGTACGCAATCGGAGGAAATCATCGGTGAGGCGCTGCAGGGAGTGCGGCATGAAGTCATCTTGACGACGAAGGCGGGTCTGCCGACAGGTTCAGGACCATACGACAAGGGGTCTTCCAGGAGGCATCTTATGGGGGAGCTGGAGAAAAGCCTGAAGCGGCTTCGAACAGATTACCTGGATCTATATCAGATCCACACGTTTGATCCGGACACGCCGCTGGAGGAAACGTTAAGGACACTGGAGGATATGGTCGCATCGGGCAAGGTCCGCTATATCGGAGCGTCCAATTACTACGCGTGGGAGCTTATGAAAGCTCTCGGCATTAGCGATCGGCTCGGTCTGAACCGCTACGCCTCCATCCAGACCTGCTACTCGCTCGCCGACCGAACTCCGGAGCGCGAGCTGGTGCCCCTCTGTCTGGATCAGGGGGTCGGCATCATCCCGTACTTCCCGCTCGCGGGAGGCATCCTCACAGGGAAGTATCGTACCGAAGCCGAAGTTCCGGCAGGCTCACGGGCGGATACAGACCCGAACTTCCGGCGCTTCCTCAGCGAGGACGTAATGGCCCTGGGAGATGCGGTGGGACGGCTGGCGACAGCCGTCGGCACGACGCCCGGCGCATTATCGCTCGCCTGGCTGATGGCTCAGCCTGCCGTCTCCACAGTTATCGTCGGTGCGACGCGCACCAGCCAGTTGCAGGATAGCCTAGCCAGTGTATCGCTGAAGCTGAACGACGATGTGCTGGCCGAGCTTGACCGTGTGAGCGCCACCTTCCGCAGCGGCGAGCCGTTCGCGGTCTACAGGCTGACGTAGAGGAGGCACCGGCGGCAGGGCAAGTGCGTTGACAGTGCAGCTGATCGCGCTCCAGGCGGCGCGGCTTGTGCGCTGTCAGTGCTGCTGATCGCGCTCAGGCGGCGCGGCTTGTGCGCTGTCAGTGCTGCTGATCGCGCTACAGGCGGCGCGGCTTGTGCACTGTCAGTGCAGCTGATCGCGCTCCAGGCGGCGCGGCTTGTACGCTGTCAGTGCTGCTAATCGCGCTCAGGCGGCGCGGCTTGTGCACTGTCAGTGCTGCTGATTGCGCTCAGGCGGCGCGGCTTGTGCACTGTCAGTGCTGCTGCATACCCCATGGCATTTAAATGGATTTCATGCAGTTATTGACGATCCAAAGTTCAGACATAAACGATTTAATGGAAAAAGTACAGCTAGTTTGGGCAATGAAGTCTTGAAGTGAACTTCAAGACTTCATTAATGACATGAAATCCAGTTAGTCAGACAGAATCACCTATAATTCGTCATATTAACTACTATAAATCCAGTTAGTCTAATAACCGCATCCCCATATCATTCTGCTGGACACTTCAGTCCCTATTACCGCATCCCCATATCATTCTGCTGGACACTTCAGTCCCTATTACCGCATCCCCATACCATTCTGCCGGACATATCAGTCCCTATTACCGCATCCCGATACCATTCTAATGGACACTTCAGTCCCTATTACCGCTCACCTTACCGTTCTACTGGACATATCAGTCCCTCTTACCGCTCACCTTACCGTTCTACTGGACATATCAGTCCCTCTTACCGCATCCCCATACCATTCTGCTGGACACTTCAGTCCCTATTACCGCTCACCTTACCGTTCTACTGGACATATCAGTCCCTCTTACCGCTCACCTTACCGTTCTGCCGGACACATCAGTCCCTCTTACCTGTCTGCCGGATACACCAGTCCCAATTGCCGTCTCGCTTCATCCATAATCTCCAAGGTGAGCATGGATACTTCATGTGTGTTCACCGCAGATTCCATGCGTCCTTCCTTGATCAGGGAGATGAACTCCGCCACTTCGTAGTACATATTGTGCTCCACCGTCGGCTTCGACAGCTCCTCCGTGCGTCCATCGCGATAAGCGAGCGTAATCCCCGTCGGTTCGCTAATCTTGTTAATGATGAGACTGGCGTCCTCCCCTTGAATTTCCGCTGGCAGCGACGAATGCGTGATCTTGGAATACATCAACACCGCATCCATATGCTCATATTCCAGCAAAATGCTGCCCTCGCCGTCGACGCCACTCTCCAGCATATACCCTGTCGCCTTCACCGCCTTCGGCTTGCCGAATAGCACCACGGCTGGATAGATACAGTAAATGCCGATGTCTACTAATGCACCGTTAGACAGCTCCGGCTTGAACGCATTCATCACATTGCCCGCCTTGTAGGCATCGTATCTGGAGGAATATTGGCAGAAGCTTGCGAAATATCGGCGCACCTGGCCAATTCGCCCAAGATTCTCCCTCAGAGCTCCAAATCCCGGCATGAACGTAGACTTTACCGCCTCCATCAGCAGGACACCGTTCTCCTTCGCGACGGCGATCATCTCTGCGAACTCGCGCGCATTGGAGGCAACCGGCTTCTCGCACAGCACATGCAAGCCATGCTTCATGGCATCCATCGCTTGCGCCGCATGGAAGCTATTAGGACTGGCGATATAGAGCGCATCGATCTCCCCGCTGCCGAACATCTCCTCCATATTCGTGAAAACATGCGGAATGCCGTGCTTGTCCGCGAACGCTCTCCCCGTCTCCTCCTTGCGCGAATAGACCGCCTGCAGCCTGAACTCCTCATGCAGCCGAGCTCCCGCAATGAAGCGGTCCGTTATCCAATTGGTTCCGATTACGCCAAATCGTATCATTGCTGACATCTCCTTCTTTGACAAGCATCAATCTTCTAGTATATATTGGGAAGCTAGTACAACTATTGTTATCATCAGGGGGGACAACTCTTGGATTCTCTCATCTTATTTATTATCGGAATCCTGTTTCATATCGCGTTATGGACCGTTCTTATCGGCTCCAGCAAGCCGAAGGACAATCTATGGTTCGGCGTTACTTGGCCGAAGAAGGCGCTGGCCGATGAACAGTTGTCACGATTGCAGCAAGAATACCGCAAATCTATTACCATGTACAGTATCACTGCATTCGTAACGCTGCTGCCGATTTTTCTGCTTGGCGGCTTCTTTTCGCTTGCCTTCATTTACTTGCTGCTATGGACCGTCAGCCTTCTCTACACTTCCACATCCGCGTTCAAGCGCATTCACCACCGGGCTATTCTGCTCAAGCGCAACAACAAGTGGTTCGTAGGCAAATCCCGGACGATCAACATCGCCGGCGATATTCAACGCTATACAGCCATGACTCCGCTATCCTTCTATTGGTTCCTCATTCCGGCAGCGATGTCGATCCTATTGATTGTGTTGTCGCTCGGCAATGATAACTTCCTGCTCCGCATGACCGGAGTCGCTTCTCTGACCATGACCGGCGTTGTCTTCGCCATTAACAGGGCGTTCACAGACAGCAGACCGCGCGCATACAGCCTTAATCCCACAGCCAATATCGCCATTCACCATGCCGCCAGACGTTACTGGTCCATACTGTGGCTGGGCATGGCCATCTTCGAAGCGGCGAACGCATTTATCGCCTATTATGTGCTGTCGCAAGGTAACTCGACAAGTCCCGAACTGTGGATGGGCGGGGTATTCGTCATCTCGCTCGTACCGATCATGGCTATCTACTACGTGCATAATCTCATTCGCAACCTGCAGTACCGCTATGCCAATACGGACGGAATCAGCTACCAGGCGGACAATGACGAGCATTGGCGCTACGGCATTCATTATTATAACAAGGCTGACAGCAAAGTGTGGACTAAGAAGCGGATAGGCACAGGCTATACCGTCAATATGGCAACCGCTGGAGGCAGAATGACCTTCTACGGCGTACCGTTGCTCATGCTTGCCATTCTCATTCCCGTCACAGCCATGATTGTGCGAGCTGATACATCGGCTCCTGCGCTTGCAATAGACGCAAACGGAACGGTAACGATACAGGATACCAGCTATCCTTATACATTCCAGCTTGATGATGTGATAGAGATTCATCTGGAAGACAAGATGCCAAGCGGCTTCAAATCCGACGGCATCGCTACTTCCGCCTACGCCAGAGGCAACTTCAAGCTGAGCGAGCTGGGCAAGGCCAAGCTGTACGTATTCAAGAAGGCTCCGCCATTCATCGTCATGAAGCTGGACGAGCTGCATATTGTATACAACGAAGAAGACCCCGAAGCGACGAATCAGCTCTACGAAGAGCTTCGGGAGCGCATGCGGATGACGGATAGTTCAACAGAAATCGATTGAACTGCCGCTCACTCCTCGTCGCTGACCAGCAGATCGCGGAGCAGACGTTGCGGATTGTTCATGAATTGTCTCGTGATCGCCACATGCTCCGTCTCCTCCCAGCTGACTTCGTCTATCGCATCCTCGTTCAGTTGATAGATAATTGCGTCGGGATACGCCATTAGAATCGGCGAGTGCGTAGCGATAATGAATTGAGAGTTGCCCTCCACAAGCTGATGCATGCGGGCGAGCATCGCCATCTGGCGGGAGGGGGATAACGCTGCCTCCGGCTCGTCCAGAATGTACAGGCCGTTCCCGCTGAACCGATGCAGGAATGTCGCGAAGAACGACTCCCCATGCGACTGCTCGTGCAGCGACTTGCCGCCGTACGATTCAATGATGGGCGGACCGAAGGAGTGTTCCCGGTCCATCTCATCGATACTGGTCGCCAGATTGTAATAGCTCTCCGCACGGAAGAAGAAGCCGTCTCTCGGTCTTCTTGGCCCTTTCACTGTACGTAAGTATTCATGCAGCGGGGAATGGGTCGCCGCTGTCTCGAAGGTGAAGTTCATCGTTCCCCCTTCCGCATTGAACCCCAGCGCCACGGCGATCGCTTCGATCAAGGTCGACTTGCCCGCTCCGTTCTCTCCGACGATGAACGTCACCTTGGGATGGAACGCAAGCTCGTCGAGATGCCGTACAGCATCCAGGCTGAACGGATACGACTCGAAGGAAGGAACCTGTTCCCGTAGCAGATAGACCTTCCGCAAGTAATGACCCAACTCATACAGAGACACCTCTACACCGACCTCCATCTCGCTTTCACATCACTGTCATACAAACCAATCCAATCCAATACCCGCTATCAAACCTGCTTTTATCCGGTTGTCTACCATTGCATATCTCTATTATTCGGAGTTCGCTAATTCCCGCTCCACTTCTCCCCTTGCAGCTGCTTCCACACGGTTTTGTTGCTGTATTGCTTCTGCGAACTGATATCCTCGCCGAACCATTCCGGCGCGACGAACGCCTCCGCCTCCTCTACAGAGTCGAATTCCACCTCCAGCACAGCCAGTTGAATCTGGTCGTACATATCCATTTCCACCGTTCTCCCGTTCCACTGCGCGGTTAGGCGGTTTTTCGTCAGAGGCGTATAGCCGAAGGCGTTCATCACCTGCTCATAGATGCCTTCCGATATGTCGTATTCCACTTCTTCACGTACAAGTCCGTTGCCACGCTTGAACGTATGGGTGTAGGTCACTTCTCCTGTACCCATATCCGTAATGCGGCGGACTCTCAGCTCCTGCTGCTCGTCTATCGCGATATAAGTTTGTTCAATCCGCTGCTCCGACACCAGCGCAAGCTCCCCGGAATCCAGCTTGTCCAGTGACTGCTGCGGCAGCAAGTACTTTTTCTCTATCTCCATTCCCATCTCATCCACTCCTGCTCATAATGACTTATTACTCTCACTGCTAAGGTTTATGAATTGAATGTACCAAATGACAATCTGGGAAGCAACTTTTAGATAGACATAGTTGAATCCAAAAAAATTCCAAATAATCCACTTGTAAACTGCTACCTAGTCACTAATACGAGTGTTTTACTCAATAGAGGGGTTACTTACACCTCTATATTGTATCAAGCAGACTGAGTGTATTTCTTTCACGCTATTGTAAAAAAGCGTGAATCTGCAGAGGAAGGAGTTGATTACATAAATTCATTTTACAGATGAGTAGGGTTCAAAGAAAAGTTGTGATTTTGGAGGACATTTCTCGTTGTCGTTATCACCTTCTCCATGCTACTTACTTTTTCTTTGCCACCAGCTTCAGCAACAGAAACAACACCTGACCTCCCAGCCAATGCCGATCTTATTGTCAAGGAAATTATGGAAGGGCTATTGGCGGATCAGGTTCAACCGTTATCTTTTTCCAGTGATGATGAACCTCAAATTGTGGAATTAGATCAGGGATATGGCGTTCAGATTGAAACTAAAAATTCCAATGACGAGACCTCTTTGACGACAATTATTCCCTACAAAGTTGATGAAAATGACAATTTGATAAACAGTTTTGAATACTTAGCTGAGCAGAATGACGTCATCCGACCAATGGCCGAATCAACCGTTCCGACAACGTTCGTTGATGTGACTCTCACTGTTAAGACATATTACGCACATTATTTTTCTTTGACAAATGTTTCAAATTTTTATCGTCATGCAGGAATTGAAGCTTGGTGGTCTTCCAATAACTCGACAGTCAGCGTATCGAGTATGACCGTCAATTATGAAACCGCCGGAGAACTGTATCGTTATCCTGACTGCATCGATGGATCGCTCAGTTCGACGAAAGTGCAGGACTATTATTACAAGAAAAGCAGTATTGTAAAATCGAATCCGACAAAAGACAACGTATACATTGATGGCAATAACACCATGCCGTTTGACCGTGTTGTATTGTTAACTGACTATTTCAATCATGGGGGCCTCATTTATCTGAGTCTTACTTATTCAGTTAACGGAAACACGCGCACCGATGACAGGAGTTATTATGTTTATTCAAAATAGAAAAGAGCTGGTACGTATTAGAAAAAATAGATCATTATTTAGTGTTAGTCTACTTGCTTTACTAGTGGCGATACTAATTGCGGGGTGTGCTTCTAGTAACAAACCTTCTAAGGAACAAACCTCTACCAATCAATTGGATCAAGTTGTTGTTAATATTCATAGCGATGGGAATTACGTATTTGAGGACCAAGCCTGGATGACATCCAAAGAAGATGTTATGAAGGCAAAGGGCTTCAATCAAGCAGATGTTAACGGGAAAGATAGGTTAATAGCCAAAGGAGAATTTCCTTTGGATGAATCTTTCAATCAATTAGTGATATACAACTTTGAAGACGATCAGCTTGTATCCGGTGAGTATCTCTTTTCTGTAGCTGACAAAGAGCGGTTTACAGCCCTCTCTAAAGAGCTAAAGATCCTATTATCATCATCGTTGGAAGCGCCAATTTCAAATGACTTGAGCCTACTCGATGAAGCCGCTTCAGCTGCGCAGGAAGGAAAGCATGTGATGTGGGAAGGTAAAGACAAAAGCAATTTGCGCTTAAACGTGCTGACAACAACCAATGTTGGAAAAATGGAATACTTATTGCAGATTCAGAGCAATTCCCCACGTCCCGCAAAGAAAACACTTCATTCATAAAGGCCATAAACATGGGCTGGCCCTGTCATTTACATGATAGGACCAGCCATTTTTGTTCAACTCAATAGACAATAGCCAAAGAGCAGTCACAGACATCTTGACTGTTCTTTAGCTTTGCCCATAACGTCTTGCTCTGTCCATCACGCCCCTGTGCCTCTTGAAGTCTTGGCGCTCAGCAGCGAATTCAGCTGCTCCAGCAGGTTGCCGCCGCCAGTCAAGGAGATGTGGCCGATCTTGTCGCATATTTTCTCCAGGAACTCCAGCTCCTTCAGCCGGAACACAGCGTCTCGTTCTCGTCCATCAACTTCGCCGTATTCAGCAAGCTGCGGGTGGAAGCCGTCTCCTCCCTGCGAGTAATCAGATTCGCCTGCGCTCGCTTCTCCGCCAGCAGCACCGTGTTCAGAATATCCTTCACCTCGCCGGGCAATATGATATCCTTCAGCCCAGCCGACAGAAACTGGATGCCGTAATCGCCGCTCTTCTTCTCCAAGCGCTCCAGCACGAACGCGCCGATCTCCTGCTTCATCCGCAGCATATCGTCCAGCTTCATCGTCCCCACATACTCCCGCAGAATAAGCTGCAACAAGATGTACACCTGATCCTCTAGATGCTTCACTTCCAGTGCCTGGAGCGGATTGACGACCCGATATTGGCAGACAAAATTGAGCCTTAGCGTCACTTTGTCCTCCGTCATCAGTTCTTGTCCGGTCATGTCCAGCTGCTGAATACGCAGATCGGCGGTGCGGACGGCCACTTGCACAGGCCCCTTCCAGAAGCAGTATCTCCCCGGCGCCAGCTCCCGCTGCAGCACATTGTCGTAGAACAGCAGACCCGTCTCATGGCTTCCCACCTCGAACGATTGCACATAACGGGTCAATCGGGGCAATATCGCCTTGTTCATATCGGCGCCTATTTCCGGCTTACGGGTGTCTACTGCAACGAAGTGATGCTTCTTCATCGTGTTCCAAAATGCATACACGCCCGGCGTCAACAGCCTGGCGAACCGCCCGTCCTCATCATGCAGCACATACTCATGATCCTGCACCTCGACTACCTCAAGCTCCTGCATCAGCTCGGTATCCTGGAGGAAGACATCCAGCTCCTTGCCAGGTACGAGGAACGGCTGCGCCATGTTCATGGCGAGCATAGACTGTTCCGACCATTTGGTGAACCGGTATGTGCCCGGCCCCACATGCTTCACATAACTCCCGTTTTTGAACAGCAGCCCTCTCTCATCTCGGCCGATCGTCACTTTTTTCAACATAATGCTTGCACCCCTTTTCAATTTCATTGATAGCAAAATATCATTTCAAGGCTGGAATAGCCCTATTCAGCAAAATCGTCATCTGGTCGACCGCGCTGCGGGAATGATCCTGCCTTGCAAGGCGGAATACGGTTTAAGGGGGAGAGCGGCATCCCATTGACTGCCCCGTAGACTGACGGCCCTCGAAGCCCGACTTCGGTTCTTAACCCATCTGTGTCCGTGACAGCTTGCCGGAAGACGCTTCTCTTCCCCGGTATCCACCGATTGCGAAGCCCGCTCGGCAGTGGACAGCGGCATGGCCGCTATCCTGATCATTTCCGCGCAAAGTCTCTTCATCATCCATTCATTGTTCTCGATTGAAAGTCGAGTACTCTACCATGAGTGTATCGCCCTGAATGCGACCGGGAATCGAACCCGAGACCAATATCCCACATATTGGAGGTTAGCGCCCCGCAATCCATACAGCATACAAGCGCACAGAGTGCGCCTGCACTGCGGAACCTAGTGATGTTCCTGCCCGGGTATGCCGCTGACAGACTGCTAACCGAAATCTATCATGAAAATCTCTTCTGGAGATTGTTCATTCCTTCATAATCAAAACTCGCTTCGGAAATGGTTGGTTTTATCGCCTAAACACCCTTCACTACCGCTAACGGCTTACACTTCGCCACAACATCCGCGAGCATAGCGCCCGTGACGCTGTCAATGATCTGATCGACATCCTTGTAAGCCTGCGGACATTCATCCAGTATCGTCTCCAGCGTGCGGTGGTTGACCAGTACTTCTTCCTCGGTGCCCACCTTCATGGATTGACGGAATTCATCCACCGTGACTAGCTCCTTCGTCGCCCGGCGGGATCGGATACGGCCGGCGCCATGGCAGATGGAGTAAAAGTTCTTCGCGCCTTCCTCCCGGCCGACCATAATATACGAGGCGGTGCCCATGGAGCCCGGTATGAGAGCTGGATGGCCCGTCGTCTTGTAAGCCGGCGTGTTCAGGAAGTGTCCCGGCGGCAGTGCGCGCGTCGCTCCCTTGCGATGCACCAGCATAAGCTCCTTGCGGTGAAATTCCTGCAGTGCATAATTATGCATCAGATCGTACAGCACCGGCAGCTCCATCTTCGCATCCAGCACATCGCGGAACGCCTGCTGCACGCCGAAAGCGATCATATGCCGGTTGCTGACGGCGAAGTTCAGTGCGGAGTACATCAGATTCAGATACCGCTTGCCTTCCGCGCTTGCGACAGGGGCATAGATCAATTGCGGGTCAGGATTCGTAATGCCCCAAGCGTCCATAGCCGCCTTGATCTCTTTATTATGCTCGCGGCCCACCATCGCGCCCCATGCTCGAGAGCCGGAATGAATCATGACGACAACCTGCCCGTCGAACATGCCCCATTGCTCTGCAAGCTGCCGCATACCTTCCGGTATTTCCAACGCTTGCAGCTCGATGAAGTGATTGCCGCCCAAAATCCGCAAGCGAGCCCAGTTGCCCGTGGGCATGCTTGCGGATTTTGGGCGGCAGCTGCTCCAGATACTGCTGATCGTATGCAAAGGCTGCATGCTCGACATGCGTCAGCCAGCGCTCGTTCGGCACATATTTCTCCGGCAGTCCCTTCAGCCCGTGGCGGACTACCTCCATAATGTCGATATCTGCGTAATTTGTATTTGTCCGCTCATTCGTCGGGACGTATTGCTCAATCGCGTTCATGATCGCTCTGCGCAAGCTCTTATCCATCAGATCCCGCTTATGCAGCGGGGTAAGGTGGACCCTCATGCCGCAGCCGATATCGGAGCCGACGATCGATGGCGATACGCAGCCATCCTTCATTCGCCATACCGCCGTCGTGCCTATGCACGTTCCGACGCCCACATGAGCGTCCGGCGTATAGCTGATATATTGGTTGCGCGGAATGCGCAGGTTATTGTCCGCCATCTCGTACACTTTGCCCTCGAACGTACCGAACACTTCCTCGTTAGCGAAGACATGCAGCTTGCCATTGTTTAGTTCCCATTCGTAGTGATTATTGCCGTGGTATTTATATTGATGGTTCATCGTGTTGATTCCTCCCGTTACACTCCCGCGGTCATCTGGGGTGGCGTATGCATTACACAGCCAGCTTCTTATCTTTGCCAGCCGCCCGCCGCTCGCTCTTCCCCGCTTGCCGCTTCCTGTTGCCTCTATGATGCCTGAATTCTCCTCCTGCGAACATGGTGAAAGTATTACGACTTGGCAAATTTCTGCACGCATTTACTCCCTTCTTCTTCTCCTGCTACAATAGTCTGGAAAGGAGCGATGTAGGCGGATGGCCAGAGAAAGCTTCGATAGAGAGATTCAATACTTGCGCATGCTGGCGCTCACTAGCGGCGCATACAACCGCCAGCAGTATGCGGAGCGCCTCGGCATCTCTGTGCATACATACGACAAGATGGCCCGGCGTCTGAAGGAGATCGCAAGCACCGTTCAGCAAGCGGGACCGGATAAGGCCGACAAGGACTTCGGCGATATGCTGCGCTACAGCTATCCCGATTCCGCGGATCCCATGCTGCTGTTCCTGTTCCGGGGGAAATCGTTGAAGGAATCCGAAAGCCAGCGCTTGTCTCTTCTGCTTACGGCCATGCAGGACAGCCCGCAGACTGCGCTCCAGCTGCTGGACATCTGCTGCGAGGGAATGGATGAAGTTCTTTCCTTACCGGACGAGAAGACGATTCGCGGCGACCTGAAGTATCTGGAGGGTGTCGGTGTTATTCAGAAGCTGGGAAGCTCGCGTCCGTATCGCTATCAGCTGCGCAACGACTGGATCAGCGAGCTGACTGCGGACGAGCTGCTGGACCTGTACGATTTCGTCGACATTATGGCCAACACCCAGCTCCCCTCCGTGCAGGGCTATCTGCTTCGGGACAGTCTGAAGAAGCAACTGCTTCGGGACGGCTTCAAGGATGATCACGACGGGCTTGAAGCCGCGTTGTACAAATACCATTTCTACTCCCGCATTCTGGACGAAGCTCATCTGTTCAGCCTGCTGCAAGCGATCGAGGAGCGGCGCCGCGTCTCTTTCCTGTACTTCACCCCGAAGCGCGAGACAAGCTACGCCTCCCGCAATACGAATCCGCTCTACGAGCGGGATAACATGGGCAAGCAAGTGTCGCTTCTCCCGTTGAAGATTGTCTATGACCATCAGTACGGCAGATGGTATCTGCTAGGCTTCAGCCGCGGACTGAACGTGCAGAAGTTCCGGATGGAGGGCATCACGCAGCTGGCTGTCGCGGATGTCGTGCCGGAGGACGAATATTTGGAGAAGCTGGAGCTGCTGGAACGGCGCGTGAAGCATAGCTGGTTAATCGATACGGGCCGCAAGGTGCTCATTCGCCTGAAATTTTACAATCCGGGACCGTCTATCCCGAACTTCGTGAAGGACCGGGTGCGGCATCAAGGCCAGTGGGGAACGATTACCGAGGAGCAGGAAGAGGGATTCATCTACGAGATTGAAGTGAACGGAACGACCGAGATCAAGCCATGGATCAGAAGCTTCGGCTCCAGTTGCGAGGTGTTGGAACCGGCTTGGCTGCGGCAGGAGCTGACCCAGGAGTGGAAGGAGATCGGAGCATACTATGAGCCTCTTTGAGAAAATATTCAACTATCAAATTCTGTCGCGGCTGCATGACAACGGCACCTTCATGACGACATCTCATGAGCGGAGCTGGCTGAAGGGGATGCTGGAGCACGAAGCGGCGGACGAAGCCTTGCTGCCGGATACACTGGACAAGCTGAAGCGGCACTTGGCGGAGGAGGCCATGCCGGATTGGGATCGGCATCTGCTCATGAAAGCGGCAGGGCGGGAGACGCAAGTCTATCACCCGCTTATTCGCCCGCTGCGAAGAGCGATGCTGAAGGGATGCTTGCTGCAGCTGGACTACGGCGTGAAGGATGGGCGATGCCATGAGCATGTTGCCGCCCTCCCTTACAAGCTGGAATATTCCATGGTGAAGCGAGAATGGTACTTGCTCTGGCTTCACGTACGTCTGCGCATGATGATGAGCACCCGGCTTAGCAAAATAGTGGCGTTCCGCGAGACGGAATGCCCGCAAGAACAATATGCGGAGCTGCTTGCCACCGTCAAGAAGCGGTTGGCAGGCAAGCAGACATCGGCTGTTATCCGCATCGTGCCGGAATATAATGAGGAGCTGTCGCGCATTCTGTACGCTTTTTCACCTTTTGAACGCGATATTGATTACGACGAGGAAGCCGGCGAATACCGGATTACGCTCTATTTCGCCAAAGATGAACTGGAATATGTGCTGTCGAAGCTGCGCTTCCTCGGCAAGCGGGTGCAGGTGATTCAGAATGATCGGCTCATTCAGCGGATGCGCCAGACGGTAGAGTGGGTCATGGAACGATATAGTGAGGAGAGGGAGTCATGAGGGGTTCGTCGACAATATCCTATGCCGATGGTCCGCCCCCACAATGGTAAGTGTGGGCGGTCAGCGTACGTTTGGTGCGGCTATGTGACCATTTTGAGCGATAGAGAGCGACTTTGCGACGGACGAGGCACTCTTGGTGGGCGAAGCTATCTAGACGAGCACGAACGCCGCTACGCAACACACTTGCCGCGTCCCCTCAACCCACTCTACTCATATACCACGCCGGCATAATGCTCAAGCACATCTCTGATGAGCAGGAACGCTTCGCCATTCGTTAATGCAGATTGATTACTCAATGATGCCACTCGCTCGCGGCTGAGCCACCCCTTATCCTGCAGCACATCAAGCGCATGTTCCCGATCCGTCTTCACCCCTGCTGCCAAGCACATGACATAGGCTGCCTCCTGCAAGCTCAGCGCCTCCCCTGTGCCTATAGCCGATGCCTCCCGAATCCCCTCGCCCTTCACGCCATCAGACAGTCTTCGGAAATAGGGCGGATGTATGATCGCCAGCTTCCCTAACATCTCTTGAAAACGACGCGTACCGGCAGTCCCGTCCAAGTTCCAACGATCGTTCCCGTAACCGCCCGTCGTCAGGTTCATGCTAACTGCGGCGAGCAAGCCGGGATATGCCGGATGCTGCCGGTACGCAGGCTCAGCCAACTTCTGCATGACAAGCTCCATCCCTTGCGAGACAAGCCGCTCCTGCAGCGTACGGATGGCCTCCTTCGACCGTGACAGCTCGCGGACGGACATCCCCCGCTCCAGCGCCAGCTTCGCGGCGGCTCCCGCCGCTTGCCCCGTTGCCATGCCCAATGGAATGACACGTGCACTTCCATGCGGCAAGGAATCGAAGCTGGCAGAGCGGCCCACGACGAGCAGATTATCGACCTTAAGCGGCACCAAAGTGCGGTACGGCACGCCATATTGTAGCGGCGCCATCATGACCGCGCCGTTATCGCCACGATCCAGCCGTTGAATGTCCACCGCATAAGAGCCATAAGCGATGGCATCCCAATGATCGCGATTCTCCATCACATCCGCCATTGTGAGCCGGTATTCTCCCTGTATGTGCCTCGACTCCCGAACGTATAGCTCGGGAGCGGTTCCCGCATAGTCAAGTTGCTTCAATTCTTTGAAGGTTCGCTTCAAATAGGCAGCGATTTTGGGTGCTTCCTCGCGCCCAATCCGCATCCCCTCTGCCCGCGATGAGACATCCAACGGGTCAATACCGAATAGATGCATCGCATTGATCAGGACAGTGCCATCATTTTGCCGTCCGATGTTCAGCCCGCGCAGCGCTACCCGCTTCGGACGCGACGAGACATAACGGCTCGCCTCGGGGAATCCCCATGCGCTTCTGTCGTCTCGCCCCGTATCCTTGCGCCGGCCGATCGCCTTCCAGCCTTCGTCAGTGATGCCACGCATCTTGAAGACGAGAGTAACGGCCATTCTGGATGATGGGTCGCCCAGATCCTCGCGTCCCACCGTATAAGGCACGCCCGCCATCGCAGCAATATCCGCATCCTGTGTCGCATCAATGACCACGGAAGCATGGACCTGCTCCGCTCTCCCCGCCGCATCCACTAGCTTCAGCCCCTCCAGCTTCCCCTTGCGCACAATCGGCTCCCAATCCTGCAACTTCAACTTGACTATAATATTCTCCTCTTGCTCCACCAACTGGCGGAATGCTCGTCCTGCGGAGACTACATCAATCGATGTACCCTCCAGACGATCATACCATTCCTGAAAGATCCCTCTGTTCAGAAAACGTTGCCCGTTTTGTCCTTGCTTCTTCGCTGGAGAATAGTTCAAATCCAGCGAGTTCAACCAGCCTAGCGTAATGAGCCCTCCTAGCTGTTCACGTCCCTTACCGTCCACCAACAGCACCTTCAGCCCATTCCTCGCCGCAGATACGGCCGCCGCTATCCCTTCCGGATCCGTTCCCGCCACGATAACGTCATAGCGTTTCTGATAGGACTGCGCATTAACGGGAGTCACTGGAGCAAGCAACATGAAGAGAAGCCCCGCTAACACACATCCAACTGTCACCTTTCTAAACTTCATGCTTCCATCAACCTCCCAGCCCATGATCTTCCGACTCGCCACATCGCCTACAGCTCCACATCCATGCACTTACCTGCCTCCAACCGAGGCCGCATCGTCTGCGATTTTCCTTACATCGGTATATTTCCCTGCCGAAATTCCATAAATTCAGAAAAGGCCAGAATAACTAGAAACAGCCTTCCAACAGGTATTTCTTACACAGTTTTTCCAGTATAATGATAATACTGTGACAGTTGAATGGGATGAATACTGATCAGATGAATAAAAAAATCTGGAGCGGCATCATAATCGGATTAGCTTTAGTAGCCTGCATATTAATCATCATTAACAACTCTGCTGAAGAGCCCAAGCTTAGCAGCAGCTCCTTCAATGGGATCACATTGAACAGCCTGAAAGACAGCAAGGCGGTGGATGTCAACTATGCCGACAAACCGACTGTCCTCTCCTTCTTCACCTCCTGGTGCACCTATTGCAATAGAGATGCTCCGAAGGTGGTAGAGCTTCATGAGAAATATAAGAATAAAGTGAACGTATTTGGTGTGAATTTGATCGACAGGGATCAGCGTAAAGAAGTATCAAAATATGTGGAGCGCCATGAAATTCCTTATCCCGTCCTGCTGGACACGAATGGAGACGTGTTCAGGCAATATAACGGAAGAGGCTTTCCGACGCTTTACTTCATCGACCGGAAAGGCCAAGTGATCGATGTGATTATTGGGAGCAGCGAGCTGGATACGATTGAGGAAGCTTTCAACAAGTTGGCGAAGAACGGATAGCTTCATGTCTTCTTAGTACCGAAGAACCGATAGCATCACATATCTTCTCCCGACCATGGAAGCCTCGTAATCTCGTATTTTGTTATAATGTAGAGATATGGTTCTTACCTAGCTACAGGAGGGATTTCAGCCGTGAATATTATACATATCGATATGAATCAAATCGACGAGGACAAGGATCAGCCCAGATATCAGTTCCAAGAAGATGCGCTGCAAGAGCTGATGAACAGCATACAGGAGATTGGGCTTCTGTCCCCGATCAAGGTAAGAAAACTGGAGAACGGGCGTTATAAGATCATTTACGGCAATCGCCGTTACAAAGCAAGCAAACTCCTGGGACTAGCCGCTATCCCATGCATCGTCTCTAGCGCGACGGATGAGATGGAAATCTATCTGGAGCAAATTGCGGAGAACTTGACACGGGAGAACTTCTCCCCTATCGAGGAAGCGGAAGCGTTCAACAAACTGCTCAATGATTCCAAGTTCCGCAGCTCGATCAAATTTCTGTCGGCTAAGCTCGGCAAGCCGGAGAACTATATTAAAAACAAGTGCGATCTGCTTCAGTTCAGCAACGCCGTCAAAAAACTCATCGTCAGCGGTACAGAAATCCGTAAGGACAGACTGACGGAGGAACAGCTGATGCCGCTGAAGAGCTTGCCAATGGAATATCGCGATACCCTCGCGCTTACAGCCGCCAGAGACGAGCTGCCTGTCAGCGATATTCGCAAAATCGCCAAGCTGTTCAAGGACAAGGCGATTTCCGAAGGCACGAAAGACAAGCTGCTGCTCAAGTCAGGCAGCGGTCTACTGGAGACTTGGTCCACCTATGAGCAGAATCGCAAAGAGAAAGCGAGGAAAGCGGAAGAGCAGGCGGAGCGAGTAAGGGATGCCGAGGAACAAGCGAAGCTCGCGGAGCAGCATTCCGCCGCTGCAGGGCAGCCCGCTGAAGCAGCGTCCCCTACAAGCGGCAACGCTCGCCGTATGCCAGACACGAGGACAGAAAGAAATGCAACCGTAATAAACAACCTCACGGAGCACAGTGTTCATGCGCACAGTGCTCATGCGCATAGTGCTGCTGACATGCGGCAGATTGCGGAGCCGTTCGATAGATCGCAGCTTAAGGGAGCAGCCACACTGCTAGGAGAGCTGCAGACTATGCGGACGACGATAGCCGCACATGGCGCTCTGTCGGATACATATGCCGCTATTCTGCAAGGTTCTGCGCCAACAGATCAAGGAGCGCTTAGCTTGGAAGCGGAGCAGTATGTGATGGAACTGGAGTTGTTGCTGGGCATATGGAAGAGAGCTTTGGCCAAGGCGACTAACGAACAAGACTAAGCAAGCAACCACTTCTGAGTCCAGTGCCTATGAACATAACAAGACGCAGCAAGGGCTGTCCTTAAGGTCGCAAGACCTGGGACAGCCCCTTTCCATTCATATGGGCATATGCGGTATAAGCATAAGCCTTACACCGCCATCACTCGTCGCGAAGCACGTATTGAGCAATGTTTTTGCTGTGGTCGCCCACACGCTCCAGATTACTCAAGATGTCGAGGAATATCGCGCCTGAATTGCCTGTACACAGATTCTGATTCAGGCGAGCGATATGCGCTTTGCGGAATTCCAGCTCCATCCGGTCAAGCTCCGCCTCGCCCTTGAGCGTGTCGGAAGCCGCCTCCTTATCTTTATGCTCCAGAGCGTACAACGCTCTGGACAACGTATGATCGGCCGCTTCCAGCATCATTTTCAGATCGCGCTCCGCTTCGTCGGAGAATTCTACTTTATTGTTGATGCTGAACTCCGTAAGCTCCACTATATTCTCGGCATGATCGCCGATTCGTTCAATATCGTTAATGGTATGCATTAAGCCTGATGCAATTTCGGACTCGCCCTCCGTCAGGCCGTTCTGATGAATCTTTACCATGTAATCCGTAATCTTGCGGTCAAGCTCGTTAACCAGTTGCTCCTTCTGAAGCGCCAGGTTAGCCGTCTTGCTGTCGCGCTTGAAGAAGAAGCTCGACGCATCGTTCAATGTCTCACGCGCCAGATTGCCCATGCGAACAATCTCATGCTGCGCTTGTCCCAGCGCGATCGAAGGGTTAGCCAGCAATCTGATATCCAGATACTTTGGTCTGAACTCCAGCTCTTGCTCCTTCATCGGAACCAGCTTCGTCACAATCCAGGCAAGTACGGATACGAACGGCAGGAAGATCAACGTGTTCGTGACATTGAAGAAGCCGTGCGCGTAAGCGATCTGCATCCGTATATTGACGTCTTCGCCCATCCATAGAACGACTTGATACACAAGATCCAATGCAAGCAAGAACAGAATGGTACCCAGCACATTGAAAATAACGTGCACAAGCGCTGCTCGCTTGGCCGCGACACTTGCACCAATGGATGCCAGCACCGCTGTAATCGTCGTTCCGATGTTGTCGCCGAACAATACCGGCAATGCACCTCTCAGCTGAATCATGCCCTCATCGGCAATTGTCTGCAAGATGCCAATCGTTGCGCTGGAGCTCTGCACGATTACCGTGAATACTGTGCCAACGATGACTCCCAGTATAGGCGAATGCGACAGGTCGACGATAAAGTCGGTGAATTCAGGCAGCGATCGAAGCGGCTTCAGTCCTCCCCCCATCGTCGAAAGCCCCAGGAACAGCGTACCGAAGCCGAATATGACTTGGCCAATATACTGTATCCGCTTTTTGTTGATGAAGAACAGAAGGAACGCCCCTACCCCAATAATTGGAAGGGCATACTCCTCAATTTTAATGCCTACGATAAATGCGGTCATCGTCGTCCCGATATTGGCGCCCAAGATAACGCCGATCCCTTGCCTTAAGGTCATGAGTCCGGCATTAATCAATCCGATAGCCATAACCGTTGTGCCTGTAGAGGTCTGGATAAGAATTGTGACGACAATGCCGACCAATACGCCTAACAAAGGGTTAGAAGTATACTTGGCCAACAATCCTCTCATCTTATCGCCTGCTGTCTTCTGCAATCCGTCCGACATATACTTGATGCCGAACAGGAAGATGCCGAGTCCCCCGACAAATTTAAAGATAATCTCCTGCCAATCCACCTGAAATCCTCCCGCCACACAAATCAGTTTTTCGCAATTCCTATACCATTATATAAGATTGAGTCGAATTTACAAATGTTTAATATGATCTTATTCAGCATAATTTGCGTCCATTTTGCAAATTGTAAGGATGTAAAAACTGGATACCCGTTATTATCATGAGCCAATGGGGGAAAACTATGCACTTCGTGAAAGATTCTCTGCTCGTTATTATTCGCATCTACACCATATTTCCGCTTATGTTGATCGTTGCGTTATTTATGGGAAGGCGTTCGATCGGACAGCTGCCTATCTTTGACTTTATTATCATCTTATCTCTCGGTTCCGTTATCGGGGCCGATATTGCCGATCCTCGAATCGAACATATCCATACTGCAGTCGCTATCATCTTCATCGGCTTGCTGCAGAAGCTGATCTCTTATTTCATGCTGAAGTATCGCAAGTTCGGGAAGCTGATCACATTCGAGCCCGTCATCGTCATTTACCAGGGCAAGTTTATGCACCACAATCTAAAAAAAATACAATACACGGTTGACGATATTTTACAGCTGGTCAGGGAATATGAAATATTCGATCCTGCTACAGTGGAGCTCGCGATACTGGAGGGCAACGGAGGCATAAGCATATTGAAAAAAGCAGGCAGTCAGCCGGCTACCAAACAGGATCTCGGCCTGAGCGGCAAGCAAGTCGGAATCGCCTATCCCGTTGTCAAAGAAGGACTTCTTCAAATGATTACGCTAAAGGAATTGGGGTACAGCCAGGAGTGGTTATTGAAACAATTAGAGCTCCGAGAAAAGAAGCTCTCGGAGATTTTTTTCGCTTCGCTTGATGAAAATGGTCAACTGACCGTAACGGAATACGGCAACGTTCCTGATACGCCGCCCGTCTATCATTGAATGTGGACACAAATCCATCATTTGTAATGTGATTGAAATATTACGAACATCGTCCTTTAACATTCAGGGGCTATACTAGAACTCGACCCCCTTTTTAATAATATAAAAAATTTGACCCGCAGCCCGTTGCTGCGGGTCCCTTTTTTTAGACAAGGAAAATCCCTTACGGCATCAATTGGCCATACTCTTCCGGCCCGCATGACCTTTTCGGCGCCCCAGTGTTGGATGCATACACTGCTGACCCACCCGCACGCGATTCCACCACTCCAGTGTTGGCTGCATACACTGCAGATCCGCCCTCACGGAATTCCGACACTCCAGTGTTGGATGCATACACTGCAGATCCGCCCTCACGCGATTCCACCACTCCAGTGTTGGATGCATACACTGCAGATCCGCCCTCACGCGATTCCACCACTCCAGTGTTGGCTGCATACACTGCAGATCCGCCCTCACGGGATTCCGCCACTCCAGTGTTGGCTGCATACACTGCAGATCCGCCCTCACGGGATTCCGCCACTCCAGTGTTGGCTGCATACACTGCAGATCCGCCCTCACGGGATTCCGCCAAAGGTGTCTCTAAGACTGCCCTAGAATGCCGGCGATGCCAGCTCTACAAGCACAATCTCCGGACGATTGAATAGGCGCTGGGGGAATACGCTGTTGCCTAATCCCCGATTAATGACAAGCGTCGAACCGTCCCTCTCGTGCAAGCCTTCCGACAGCTCCGGCCACATGCCTTGGCCCGGGGAGTAGACGCCGCCGATAAGCGGCAATCGGAATTGTCCTCCATGCGCATGACCGGCAAAGCTCAGATCAATACTGTGATCGGAATAGACATGGAACAGTTCTGGCCGATGGGACAGCAGAATGCTGTAATCTTCCGTTACCTCTCCCCCTATCGCTTCCCGAAGATGAGCCGTCATCTTGTCGACATCTCCGTCCTCCTGCCTGTTGAAGATAGGGTCATCCACCCCGATAAGGGAGATGTTCCCGTCGCCCGCCTTGATTCGCACTCGTTCATTGCGCAGCACATGTATGCCGAGGCCTGTCAGCTTCTTCTCCAGCTCCGGGAAGGTGCGAGACGCATATTCGTGATTACCTGCAGCAAAGTAGACAGGCGCGATCTCCGTAACCCCTCGCATCAGTACCATCGTCGCCTCTTCGTCATAATGACCGGCATCCACCATATCACCCGTCATGACGATAATATCCGGCTTCAGCCGCTTCACTTTGGACACGACCGGGTATTGGTCATTGGGATACATCTTGCTCTGCAGATCCGAGAGATGAACGATTCGATAACCGTCCAGCCCTTGCGGCAGCTCACTTGAGCTGACCGTGTAAGTCGTAATGCCGATATGATTGTTCTCTTCGTACAAGAACAGGCATAGCAGAATTAGAAATCCAGGTATATAAACGAACAACCATCGTTTGCCTCTGCTCATAAGCGTCCCTCCTCTCTCTTTCTACTTCTATAAGACGACGGGAGCTCCTTCACGGTCTCAGTCGCTGCCAAGAATAATTCCAAGACGCCCAATGCGCCCTGTCATCCGCATCTTCTGCGAGGTCCTCCAGCCACTCCTCTAGCTGTGCCAGATCAGGATGCTGCCGATGCAGCTCCATCATCGCTGGCGCCGCATCTGCAGACAAGGTGAGCAGATAGGACATATCAATCTCGCCGGACGCAGCATATCGCTCGGCATTGTTCTCCGCCACTCTGGCATCCAGATTCACATAGTTCATGATGACATAAGCGGCAATTGCGCCGCATAGATACGCTTTCGCCAGCGAGAAGCGATCCACCCATACCCGAATCAGGGCGGCGGCAAGCAGCAAGCCGAGGAAGATCATGAAGCCGTGCGCAAGCAACCTGGCAATCGTATAGCCATAAGCTTGTTCATACAGCGACAACCGGATATAAGCGCTCGCCAGCATGACGAAGGTGGAGCAGAGGAGCAGACTGAGCAACACTCTCCTTGCCAGCTCGCCAAGCGCTCCGGCGGGCAGAATAAAGTGCAGTCCCATCAGCAGAAGTCCCTGATTCATCAGGCTGAGCAAGACCAATTCGGCGAATCCTTGCCTGGCATACTCCGCATACGCCACACCCTCTGGCAGAAGCCCTTCCGCCGCGCCGAATAAATAAGAGAACTGGAGGAACGCGAACAGCGCGTATACGGCATTCACGCATATCAGCACCGTTCCTGCCGTCACTGCATTCATGCCGATCGCAGCCTTCTCCTCCTCTGGAGGTGCGGAAGGCGCTTGTCGCGGCTTGCCGGGGAAGAGTAAGCTCCACATGAAGCAGAAGAGGTAGACTGCAATCGCAAGAGCCGCCAGCATCCTTGCCACGACCGCGTCCAGGCCCGCTTGCTCCAGCACCTGCGGTATAGCATTGATCCACGATTGGAAGATGCCGTCCGCGGATGACAACAGCGCCACTATAATCAGAAGCAATGGAGCGGCGATCAGCATCCCTGACAGCACTTTCAGAATGTGGCTGCGTTCCTTGCCCTCCTCATCGCCCGCACGCAGCCAGCCGCCTAGTATCAAGAACGGTTCACGTATGTGCAGAACGGGCTGGACGAACAGCTGACGGATCATCTCTCTGTAGAATTTCAGGCGATGCCAAGGGACGGAGCCACCTTTGGTCACCAGCATCATTTGAGCTGTTACAAGAATGATTAGCACGATAGCATTTAATCGGTGAAAGAAGGGATTGCTGTACAGGACATAGGTCATCGACAGCAAAAAGATCGGGATCAGCAATAGCAAGCCCGATCGCAGCTGTCCTCTCCATCGCTCGAACCCGCCCAGACGGCCTTTCGCCGCATAGAAGAACATGCCGTATATACAGAGCAGATACAAGGGCACGGATACGCCCGTAGCTCTTCCTAGAAATAAGTATTGGCCGAACAGGCCAAGCAGAATAGCCAGCCACAACATCCCGTCATAGCGTTGCCGCCACGGTGCCGGATTTCGCATCATTCACACTCCTTGCCGCTTTATTCTTCTCTCTTTTTATTGTAACCTAGAAAACAAGAACAAAAAGTGCAAATTAAAAAATGGAAATTTCATATTTTAGAGGATGGTGAAACGATGAAGCTTCGGAGGCATTATGCGGCGCTAAGGCGTGCCTTCCCGGATGTGAGGGAGCAAGAGCCGATAGACGCGACAACCGGGCAGCTTGCCTCCATCGTCGAATGCACCCAGCGCAATATGGTCATCTTACTGCGTCGGATGGAGGAAGAAGGTTGGCTGAGCTGGCAACCTAACAGAGGCAGAGGCAAGCGCTCGCAGCTCCTGTTCCTCGCATCGCTAGACACCATCCTGCTGCAGCAAGCGAAGGAGCATGTGCAGAAGCAGGATCTCGCATCCGCACTTCGAATTGTCCAGGAGCTGGACGAGTCAGGAAGCCGGCAGCAGGAGCAATTCCGGGATTGGCTCTCCGGGCAATTCGGCTTCCGCTCCGAAGTGGAGGGCAAGAAGCGGCTGGACGTGCTGCGCTTCCCCTTGCCCCAGAGCATCGATACACTGGACCCCGCCGCCATTCACTATATCGGGGAATCCCATCTTGTCAATCAATTGTTCGATGGACTGGTCGCCATGGATGCCGCAGGAAGAAGCATTATGCCTCATCTGGCGCATGCATGGGAATCCGACACGGAGCGAACCACATGGACATTCTATCTGCGCAAGGGGGTCTCCTTCCATCACGGCCGCGAGATGACGAGCGCCGACGTCGTCTACTCCCTGAAGCGACTGCAGAGACTTGCACCCGACGGACTGTACAGCTGGGTATATAACGATATTGCCGAAGCGGTGGCGCTGGATGAGACGACTGTGCGCATTTGTTTGAAGCGGAGGAACGAGACGTTCCTCTCCTTCCTGACGACCAATCGCGCCTCCATCGTTCCGGAGGATCTGTGTGAAGCGGAGGCCAGCGCATTCGGCTCGAAGCCGGTCGGCACCGGTCCGTTCCGGCTGCTGGGCAGCGAGCGGAGTGTATGGACGCTGGAAGCCTTTCTTCCCTACTTCCAGGGGAGGGCGTTCCTTGACCGGGTGGAGGTATGGACGATGCCGGATTCCGTCTCCGTCGAATGGGAATCCAGCGAGCCACAGCATGAGAGGACATTCCAAGTGATGCACAATACTCGGCTGCAGAAAGGCGATAGCGGGCAGTGGCGGCAGGTGAGGCAATCCGGAACGACCTGCAAGTTCATCACCGTGAACGAGCTTAAGCGCGGGCCGCTCGCTGCGCCTGATGTGCGCGCCATCTTGAACCGCGCCATCCATCGCCCTGTTCTGCTAGACATGCTCGCCGGCGATGTGATCGAAGCCTCGTCCAGCTTCTGGAGCGAGCACGACGGCGATAACCGGATGGAGGAGTCCGAGTCAGCCGCCCCTTTCGACATCGGGCAGTTGCGGCGCGAACTGGCGCAGAGCTCATACGACGGCCAGCCTATCTCGATGATGACCATCTCGCAATATGCCGCCGATGCCAGCCTGATTGCCGGATTGCTGGAGAAGGCGGGGTTCAACGTGACGATCTCCATCGTGCATGTCGGCGCGTTCAAGGGAGCGGCGCGGATGGAGGCGGACTTGCTGCTGTTCGCCACCATGCTGGACGAGCATCGCGAGCTGCGGCTCATCGATCTGTACAAGAGCATGCAGCAGCATATGCTGCCAACGGCCAAGAGCAGCGTGGAGCGGTCGCTGCAGCGCATCATGTCGGAGCCGGATGTCAGGGAGAGAAGGAAGCTGTTCATCGGGATCGAGCGGCAGCTTCAAGAGCGGCACAGCCTTCTTTTTCTTTATCGCAAGGCACTGAAGACCGCCTTCCATCCCGCCGTGCGCGGCATTGCCCTGGAATCGCTGAGCTGGGTACGCTTCCGCGACTTATGGTTCAAGCAGGAATAAACAGGAGGTTCATGAAACAATTTGAACTGATGTGGCGTATAACTGTTTTTACACACTACCATGAATAAGGAGGTTCACACACTATGGGATTCGGTCCATTCGGTGGGGGATTCGGCTCCGCATTCTCCCTCTTTCAGGTCATGTTTTTTCTCGTGTTCGGCGTCATTATTGTGATGTTCGTAATGAATGCGGTCAAATACTTTCGCAATGCCAGCGCGCCTCAGGAGTCCACATTCGCCCGCATCGTATCGAAGCGTACGGAGGTGAGAAGCTCCAGCAACCATCACCATCATCATGACCACGTTCATATGGGCTCATCGTCGAGAACGTATTACTACATTACGCTGGAGTTCGATAACGGCTCGCGCAAGGAATACCTTGATGTGAAAGGATTGTACGGACTGGTCGTCGAAGGAGACTCCGGCTATGCGGCGGTGAAGGGCGACTGGATCATCGCATTTCAGCGGCAAGCAGGCGAACAGCCCGGCAGCGGGAATGGGAGCGGCTATTGAGTGCCGCTCTCCAACCGAGGTCACATCGCCTACAGCTCGCCATTCATCCATTTAAAAAAAGACTATGTTAAAGCTTAATGTTTATATTGAACAATTACGAACAAATGCTCTATAGTGAAGATGACATTGCTGTTCGGAGATGATTTACAAACCGATTTTAAGGAACTGCAAAAGCTTGCTGGTACGTTAGATGATAACGGCAAGCGAGAGCTTATCTACTTTTTGTAGTCACGAACAAAGGGTGTGGCGATTCCTGTTCCAGCAATTGATGAAATTCAAGAGCAGAAGCACAAAGATGGGCTTGTTTGTCCCCATTACAAAACCCATTCAGCAAAATGACTTACTCTGGTGTACTTGGACGTGGGCGTATTCGGACAACAAAATTGGATGAGGTGATTGTGGTCATCTATCTGACTCAAACGTGCTATACACTGATTCCTGGAGGGCATTTAGTTCCTATGCGAATTCAAAAAGGTTTGCTAATTACCGTTTCAAGTCCGACGGAAAACAACGTGTTAAAGGCGTGTACCATATCCAAAACGTAAACAGCTATCACACCCGCTTGAAGAAATGGATGGACCGCTTCAATAGTGTTACAACCAGATATTTGTAACATTATTTGGCTAGGTTTCGTTATATAGACAGCAAAGAATATGAGAATACCTCATCGAATAAGAAAATATGTTGGTAAAATCGTGCCTGTTTTCTGTGACCGACACAAACACCAAACTTCGGCTTGCTGCTTGTTCTTGTTAAGCTAACTGGCAGTTATGTTCAATAACGCTGGTTGGATATCCGCGTAATAAAGTGTGAGAAAAGCACAGGGGTGGAATATGGTTATAGAGGTCAAGTTAGGACTACTCTTGCTTATAGTCGCCTTAATTTGTACTGGTTGCGGTTTAAGCAAGACAGATGTGCTGGAACAGTTGGTTTCAAAAGAAGAAGGTAAATTCACAATGCAGATACTTTCGGCTTCACGAGATTGGGATTAAAAGGTAAACGGGGTGCATAATTCTGAACCAGCACTTCTTAAGTACATTTAAGAAGTGACAATACATTCGGAGAACGATAAATTGGGATGGTTTAAAGTATTAGGTCTTGAAGAAAAGCGTCCGATTATCCTTATCTTTGATGCCGAAAAGATTGTGTTCCATACAAATAATCCCGAGGAACTTAGAGAATTTGCCAAAACACTTGAAAAATAATGTCCTCCACTAACGAGAAATGATAGCTCAATAAACCGTCTTTCAACCAAGGCGGTTTTCATTTGGCTAAAAATCAACATTAACATTGCCTTAAAAAAAGAGGCGACGAGCATGCTGCTGGCCGTCGCCTCTTGCATTGGCGCTGTATACTGGACTATTCCGCTTCAGCTTCCCCCATCTGCTCCGCATACCATTCCCATCCGACGCCTACATGCTCCGGCTTGTGGGAATCGGAGCCGTATACGCAAGAGATGCCCAGCTTACGGCACTCAGCGAGGAACCACTCCGGCACATAAGGCTTCCCGCATGTCGGCACGCGTAGGCCTGCCGTATTCACATCAATTCCGACGCCCGACTTCGCAAGCAAGGGCAGAATGCGCTCCAGGCGCTGCCGAACGAGCGCTTCGTCAATCGGCGGCAGCTCGCGGCGGAATTTCTCGATCAAGTTGATATGGCCGAGCCGCTTCCTCATCGGTAATCCGGCGGCGAAGGCAATCGCCTCCTCCACATGGTCGTAGTACGCGTTCACCACATTGTCCATACTGCCATAATACGCAAGCAGATTGGTGCGGAAGTCCCCCGGTGTGAAGTCTATACATCGCATGCCGCCCACGCCGGGCAGGTAGTGAACCGAATAGACGACATCCTCCAGCTCAAGCTGCCACCGCTCGACGATCGCTTCCGTGTAATCAAGACCACCCTGCAAGTAGTCCAGCTCCAGGCCGACCGTAACCTCCAGCTTCCCTTCGTAGCGCTGCTTCATCGCCTTCGCATAGTTCATATAAAGGGGAAGCTCATCCTCCGGCATCGCCAGCTCCTTCCATAATGGCAGGTCTACGATCCAGCCCTCCGGCAGAGGAGGATGCTCACTGATCGTATAACGCTGGAATCCCAGCTCTATGGCGCGATCCAGATACAATTCTTGCTCCGCGTCGCTGCCATGATAACAAAATTTCGTATGCGTATGCCCATCCCATTTCATGCTCTGTCGCTTCCCTTCGATATATTACTATCGCTATAGCATAATTCCTACATCAAATGTACCATTAATCCGCTACTATTTCACCGATATGAAGGAAAATGCGGCTTATTGTCGAATAGATAAGAGCTGCAAATTAAAAAGAAACTTGAATGAACCTCATTAATCAAGGAGGAAAAGTATGAACTGGATGTCGAAACACTTCACATTCGTCATCATACCGGAAGGCAATCAATCAGTCAGACGCTACCGGTTGAACCGCTTGGCACTGATCCTAACCATATCCTGCATCCTTCTACTTGCGATATGCTCCGCTCTATTCATCTACTTATTCTGGGATCGATCCGATCGCGTTCAGAAGCTGTCCCTACAGCTGACATCGACCGAAGCAGATTACGAGCAGCAGCTTCAGTCCAAGAGAGTCCACATTGCAGCCTTGCAAGGTGATGTCTTGCAATTGACGCAGCAAGCGCAAAGCATCGAGAGGCAAATGTTCGAAATCGAGCAGCTGGAATCTCAGCTTAAAGAAATCGCCGGCATTAAGGAACCTGCTGTGCGCATTTCTTCAAGCGCTTACAATTCCGAGGAAAGCGGGCAAGGCGGTGAAGAGGTGCCTGTTCCTGTGCCAATGTCCACTGGTGGCGCCCTGACCGCCAGGACTATGGACAGCTACTCCCATATTCAGACCAATATCGAGGAGCTGGGCCCCAGTTTAAAATCCACCATCAACGCTCTGCTCAAGCACCAGCATACGATGAAGATTACGCCGACGATATGGCCCGCCGATTCACGCAAGATGACGTCGCAGTTCGGTTACCGCAGAGATCCCATCTCTGGCAGATCCTCACTGCATAACGGCCTGGACATCGGCGGCCGTCGAGGCGAACCCGTCTACGCCACTGCCGACGGAACGGTCACTTTGTCAGAGCGCACCTATCCGCATGGCAACAACATTATGATCGATCACGGCAGAGATATCGAGACCCGTTATCTTCATCTGAACGCAAGATATGTCGAGATTGGCGACAAGGTCGTGAAGGGACAGCAGATCGGAGAGCTTGGCAATACGGGGCGAAGCACCGGACCCCATCTGCATTACGAAGTCATCGTGAATGGCAGCCATGTGAATCCACTGCCTTATATTCAGGACGCCAGGAAAGATGCGAGCGAAGGAGAAGATATACATGTTCAAGAATAAAAGCGGCAAAGTCAATCCGGATACGACCGACACCTTAATCGGTGTGGGAACCGTGCTGGAGGGCACACTGAAGTCCCAGGCGGGAATCCGCATCGAGGGCACCGTCGTCGGCGACATCGTATCCAGCGGCGATGTCATCATCGGAGAGAGTGGCCGCGCCCAGTCCAACATCGCCGCACGAAATCTGATGCTGGGGGGACAGCTGGACGGCAATGCAGAAGTGACGGGCAAGCTGACGATATGTGCTACCGGGGTGCTGAACGGCAATATCTCCGTCGGTTCGCTTATTATTGAAGCAGGCGGCGCTTTCAACGGAAGCAGCAAGATGGCTGCCGCAACGAAGCAGGAGACGTCGGCGGTTAAACAAGAGAAACCCGCTAGTTGATCAACTTTTAACATCGCGCTTACATTGCACATACAATCTTTGTCTATACTAGGTCTATATCCCTTAGGAGGTATAGACAATGAATGGATGGCAGCGCAATATTGCGTTAATCATAATGGCAGCTCTCACCTTGACGGGCTCTCTCATAAGCCGACCGATAGCGGATGCCGCATCCACTGACCTGACACTGGAGAGGCAATCGGCAGAAGCAGTCTCGAATCGTCAGACGGTCCAGCCACTGGAGCGTATCGTTCTGAAAGATACGAGCATGCACGACAATCAGGCCTATATCGCGCTTGATGCGCTTATGAAGCAGACGGACGGCTTCATCTCTTACAACAATGAGAACGACACTGTCGATATCGTCATGAACGATATGCCGTTCTCCCTGCTGCTACGGGAGCAGGCGATCATGAGCAACGGTTATGAAATTCCCGGCGACTTCTATATCGCCGACAATGGCGACGTCTACTTGTCCGTGGAGCAAGCGGCGAAGCTAAGCAAGCTGAATTTGGCAGTTCGCTAACGGGTGCCATGGATGCTATTGGAGCGAATTTAGCCCCATTTTCTCCGGCCAATTAAGCTCGCTCACAACCGTTAGCGACTTGGCGGGAAGTCGGAACTGAAGCCGGATTTCAGCAACCGTTAGCGCGTTGAAGGGATGCCCGACGCATAGATAACAAAAAAAACCATGACTGGCAAGTGAAGCAAAAATGCTCTCCTCGGTCATGGTTATTCGTATTACAGCAATGCTTCTATGTAGAGACGGCTTTCTTCGTTACAAGTCTTCCGCATTTTTCAACGCATGATCCCAGCTGGGAAAGTAGAACAGTGCGTTTCTCATTAGCTCAGGATCGTGCTGCTTGACATATTTCTTGCTCAGCGAGCCTCCTGCCGTACGCATGTGCTTAATGCGCCGCAATACCTCATCCGGACCAAGAGTGTTTTCCATCGCCATGACTCCTTTCCTTAGATGGTTTCCTCAACAGTCTGTCTTAATTCGGCGACAATATACCTTCATGTCAGATCATATACTGGCATTCCGCTATTATCATCGCCCCGCAGAGAACTGCGTGCGCGAGTTGCCCGCCCCTTCAAGAGGACGAGCTGATTTCTTTTTTCTCTTATGGCATGGCTAGCCGATCAGCATGCCCCCCGCGGCTCCTGCCAGCACAACGAACCAAGGTGGCAGCTTCCAGTAGACCAACAGCAGGAATAGCGCAAGCGCCATCACGAAGTCCGCGGGTGTCGTCACCGAGCTCGTCCAGATCGGGTCATAGAATGCCGCCAGCAAAATACCGACGACTGCAGCATTCACGCCCTTCAGCACGCCTTGCACCTTAGGCAAGCCTCGCAGCGCGTTCCAGAATGGCAACGTGCCGACGACGAGCAGGAACGCCGGAAGGAATATCGCAACTGTGGCAATAAGCACTCCCCACCATCCGCCGGCAACAGCACCGATATAAGCCGCGAATGTAAATAATGGGCCGGGAACGGCCTGTGCGGCGCCATATCCGGCCAGGAACTGCTCCTCCGTCACCCATCCGGCAGGAATCGCTTCCCGCTCCAGCAGCGGCAAGACGACATGACCGCCTCCGAATACAAGCGAGCCCGAGCGATAGAAGCTCTCGAACATCGCCAGCCAGCCGCCGTCCGGCGCCCATATTCTGGCCAAAGGAAGAACGATTAAAAGCAGAGCGAATGTCAGCAGCGCAATAACGGCAGTAGTTCGCGTTACCGGGACGGCAGTCCCATGGGCAGCAGCAGACCCAGCTGCCTCAACAGCAGCAGCCTCTTCCACTCCCTTCTGTCCTCGGTAGAGCCATAATCCGATCAGTCCTGCCACAACAATGATGACGATCTGGGTAACCGAAGTCGGCAACAGCAAGGCTGCGGATACCGCCATAACCGCTATCGTCATCCGGCTTCGATCGGGCGTCAGCTTCTGCCCCATTCCCCATATCGCTTGCGCTACGATTGCGACTGCAACCAGCTTCAAGCCATGCAGCCAGCCTGCGTGCTGAAGATCCATTCCTTCCATGAGCAAGGCGAACAGCGCCAATGCAACCACGGACGGGAGTGTGAAGCCGAGAAAGGCAAGAAGTCCGCCTAGCATGCCTCCGCGCATAAGTCCGATGCCAATGCCGACTTGGCTGCTAGCCGGGCCGGGCAAGAATTGACAGAGCGCCACCAGATCGGCATAACTCCGCTCGTCCAGCCACTTGCGGCGCTTCACATACTCCTCATGAAAATAGCCCAGATGGGCAACAGGGCCTCCGAAGGAGGTCAACCCCAACCTTAACGAAACTCCGGCGATCTCCAACAACCGCCTGCCAACTGTATTACCCACGTCTCCATCCCCCACTTATCCCCGATACTTAAAGAGAATGGCCGCATCATGCGGTCACCCTCCTTGTCTCTTCGCATCTTATAAAAATATTGTAGCTTAAATCGTCTGATCATGAAAAGTATTGCTTATGTAAACGATCAAGCGTCTAATTATTCCCGTATACGATATTACCTGCTTAGGGTGAGCTGGAACAGAATGAGTGTGATACAATGAGCATAAAGTAGATTTGAAGACACAGCCTATTCGGCAGATGCCCGGCGTTCCAGCTCACTTTACTCTAATTGGAAGGGGAGATCGAGATTGACGAATAGCTTACATACAGACCGCACTCTTGAGAGAGATCGTTCATTCACCATTGAAGTTACGGGAGAAGGGATGGCCTCAGCAGCTCCGGATAGAGCTGTCATTGAACTAGGAACCGTCACAGAAGGCGAATCTCTCAAAGAGCTGCAGGAGAAAAATGATGCCGCCATCGCGACGATTCAGCAAGGATTGCAAGCACAGCAAATACCCCAAGATCAAATTCAGACGGTTACTTACTCCGTTCAGCCTCAATACGACTACTCGAATGGGCAACAAATATTCAAAGGCTATAAAGTGACGCACTTATTGCGCATTACGATCGATGATCTGGAGCAGATAGGACGTATCATTGATGAGGCCGTTACCAATGGAGCAAACTCTGTGTCCGGCATTACGTTCGTCAACCGCGATATCGAGCAAGTACAGCAAAACGCCCTTGCAGCTGCTATGAAAAATGCAGAAGCGAAAGCCATAACGATTGCGGAGTCGCAAGGTTTGTCATTATCCTCTATCCCCTGCCAAATTCAAGAGCTAACGGACGCTGCTCCTCCCGCAGTCTTCAAAGCAAGCATGGCTATGGAAGGAGGCCCCTCCATTCAACCTGGCCAACTGACCTACAATGCCGCTGTTCGTGTATGGTATGTATACGCATAAAACCCTGCCCGGTTGAAGAAACGAAACGTCTCTTTCACCCGGACAGGGTCTTACTGCAGCGAAGCTGCGGAGCTGCCAATGCAAACCTGAATTAGCTGGAATTTACTTGAAGTACTTCACGCGATCTTCCAGCGGCTTGAACTCCTTCGCGCCAGCTGGCGCAACTGGCTTGCCGAACGGCATCTGTGCGAGCAGCTTCCAGCTGGCGGGTATGCTCCACTCCGCTTTCACCGCATCATCAATGAGCGGATTATAGTGCTGCAGCGTAGCGCCGTAGCCCTCCAGCTCCAGAGATGTCCACACCACGAATTGGTGCATGCCGCTAGATTGCTGCGACCATACCGGGAAGTTGTCTGCGTACAGTGCGAATTGCTCCTGCAATCCCTTGATAACGTCCTCGTCCTCGAAGAACAGCACTGTGCCATATCCCGCTCCGAACATATCCATCTTCTGCTGTGTCGATTCGAAATCCCCCGCCGGAACAATCGCCTTCAGCGCATCCGTCGTCATGCTCCACAGCTTTTTATGATGATCTCCCAACAGTACCACGACGCGGGCGCTCTGAGAGTTGAATGCAGATGGCGTATGTTTTACAGCGTGATTGATAATTTCATGAAGCTTCTCGTCAGAGATGACCTGCTCATTGCTGATCGCATACAAGGAACGTCTTCCTTCTACTGCTGCATAAAAACCCCTTTGTTTTTCCATTACAAAATCCCTCCACTAAGTTGTTATTATTGTACAGATAGTTTGATCGCGAATCCCCATGGACTACTGGCCACCCAGCCATTACTTGACTGCCTCACTCCGACATCTGAACGCTGCAACCGCTCGACGGTGTCCATCAGCGCCGCATGATCCGGGAAAGTAATCGTAAAAGATGACATGCCCGTTGCATGATCGGGAATAGAGGGAGCGTGCAGTCCGGCCCATATATTCAACCCGATATGGTGATGATAACCTCCTGCAGCAAGGAACATGGCGCCCATACTTCTCATCATGTCCGCTTCTACGGAGAAACCGAGCGCATCACAGAAGTAGCGCTTCGCTTCAGTCATATCGCCAACATGGAAATGGACATGACCGATTGTCGTGCCGGAAGGAAGTCCTTCCCACTCATAACCGTCCGCTTCTTCCAGTAAGCTTTCCCATTCAATCGGATCCGTACCCATCTTCAGGCCGCCTTGGGCGTCATATTTCCATTCGGATCTTGGCCTATCGCGATAAATTTCAATGCCGTTGTGATCCGGATCGGACAAATACAGCGCTTCGCTAACGGCATGATCGGCCTGACCAATGGCTACGTCTCGTTCCATCAGATGCCGAGCCATCAATCCGAGATGCTTCCTCTCTGGCAACAATATGGCGAAGTGATACAAGCCGCTGAACGATCTAGGAGGCGTCACTGTTGCGCCTGGAACGGCTCGCAGTACGACTAACGTTGTTTGACCGTCTGCCGTCAGACTGGCGCTGTCCTCCCTTTCTTCCATCACCTGAAGACCGATAATGTCCTTATAAAATTGGATAGAACGCTTCAGATTACTCACCCGCAGTTCAACCTCGCCCAGAGCAATCCCGGGATGCAGCGTAGCCGACACGAATCATCACCTCAATCCACTTTTTAATGTTACTTACTATTTGTTATTAAGTATATATTCAAAAACTACTATCGTCAAGTTTGTTAGCGAACTTTCTCGTTAACAAGTGTTCCCTAATTGCCCGAACATATTAAAAAGCGCCTCATCGCATCATGCGATCAGACACTTAACGTTATTATGCTTATTTCGTCTCCAATGACGCTTAAATAGTTGATACTAGCCCGTTCTTTCAGGCAACGACTACATTCTCCGCCATATTCCCTTCTTGCACCTCATACACATGATCGGCGTTACGAATCGTTGACAAACGATGCGCAATAATGATCGTCGTCTTCCCTGCCCGGAGCTCATCCAGATTTCGCTGAATGACGCGCTCCGTCTCCAGATCAAGGGCAGATGTCGCTTCATCCAGCAGCAAAATTTCCGGCTCCCGAAGAAGCGCTCTTACGATAGCCAGCCGTTGTCTCTGTCCCCCTGACAAAGTGACGCCCCGCTCCCCCAGAACGGTATCGTATCCATCCGGCAACGCCGCCACCGTATCATGAATAAGCATTTTCTGACAATAAGCGATCATCTCCTCTTCAGAGATGTCCTCATTGCCCATCATCAAGTTCATCCGTATCGTATCCGGGAAGAAATAAGGCTCCTGAGACACCAGCGCGACCTTGCGCAGCCAATCCTCCCGCTTCCACGCAGACAGCGGCTTCCCATTAACCAGAATCGCTCCTTGCTCCGGCTCATAGAATCGAACCAACAATGTAGATAAAGTGGACTTGCCTCCTCCGCTCGTTCCGATCACGGCCAGCTTCCGGCCAATAGGCAGATCTACAATGAGGCGGGTCATTTGCTGCATCGACACGAAGTATAGCAGTAGAAAGCCGATGAATTCTCCTGCCGTCAGCATATTCTTCTGGAGAAGCCAGCTGCCAATGACGAACAGCCCCAATGCGCCTGCGTAATAACTGAACATCCGCCCGCTTCCGCGCAAGTAAGAGAGGAAAAACGCCTTTACCACCTGAGCATTCCATGCGTCCACCTTATTCAGATAACGCTTCAGATCCCACTTCTCCGCCGTGAATAAACGCAGTTCCCGAATCGCGGATACACTTTCATGCGCTTTCTGATTCGCTTCAATTCTGGCCCCGGCCAGCGCTTTGCCTGCAACCGCCGCCCTTCGTTCAATCGCGGGACCATACAAATAATATAGCGCGAAGAACGGAACGGCGACGAGCGTAAGCTGCCAGCTGGATGACACCATGGCGCCCAGAGCGATCATCGAGAATAGGAGGCTGAAAATCATGGAAGGGAACAATTCCCGGTACAGCTTCTGAATCGACGCCACTTCGGTATTGAGAAAAGCCAGCGTCTCTCCTACAGGATGCTGCTCATAGTAAGCAAAACCAAGTGTTCGAAGATGACGAAAAATGGACAACTGCATATCGCGGGAAGCCTTCTCTTGCACATGACGCTGAAGCCAGTTCCTAGCCATGGAAAGACTGATCAAAATCACAATCAGCAAAACGAGCAGGATGACTAACCACAGGAATGAGCTTCTGTCCTTCGCCGGCACAATGTCATCAATGAAATATTGAATCAGCTTCGGAATAACCAGTTCCACGCAAGCTGCAGCACCCATTACTGCTACCAATCCCGATACAAGCAGCTTATAGGGCTGCAAGAACGAAATAATCCAACGATACACCGAATAAATAGATGTCATAAGCCATCACCTTCCCCTCGTGTACATGCGTGTTTCAACATCATACCGAATGGATTGGAAAAATGTAACATACCTATTTTAAGATTGGCTAATCGTATTTAAGCAGAGGCATTCGTCATACCTGGGCAAACAGCACAAGGAACGGCAGGAAGCCGCCCTTCGATCATCGTTATGACGAAGATCAAAGGGCGGCTTAAAGGATATAACGGTGTATGCGGCGCATCAGCTAACCGGGACGCAGCCGGGTAGCTTCTACGAACTTGCATGCAAGCCGGGGACTTAGTCGGGCCAATCCCGGAAGGAGGCGTGAAGCGGCCGGATGGCGCAGCATTCCTTCAACGACCTTCCCCCACCTCAACGGGCCGCTGAATTGCGAATAGATCGCCTGGGTATAAGCGATGCGCCATTGTTCATACGTCCATTCTCCCGCCAGGTAGCGATGAGCATCTGCAGCGCATAACTGCGCCGAGCGCAACCCCATCGACATGCCATCCCCGCATAGCGGAGGAATGCGGCCGATGGCGTCTCCAATATGGGGAATGACGCTCCAAGGCACGGGATGCTTGCTAATATGGACCGGAGCGACAGCAGATTCTGTTCCATGTACAGGCTGGGCGTCGACCATTCGGCTATGCAGAGCGGGATTCCGGCTGACAGCTTCCATCAGCATCCCCTCCACAGTGGAATGGCTTCGGGGAATATCCTCGCTATCCAGCAGAGCCGCCATATTGTAGTGTCCACACTCGATTCCGTTAATGCCCAGGTAGCCGCCCGGGAAGAAATACAGCTCCACCGCATCACTTGGAGAGCTCGCGCCGGCGCTCCATGCGAAATGCGACTTCACCCCGATCGCACCGCGTTCATGCGCCGATCCTGAGCGCCGCTTGCGCCAGCTACCGTCATCGACGCGATGGTCATGTCTCCCAAGGATACGCCCTTGTCCGCCAGCGCCCCAGGCAGCCACTACGGCACGGGCTGTGATCTCCGTCGACTCTCGTCCTTGTCTGACATGAAGGATATAGCCGTGCTCATAGGGCACGACGGCCGTGACGGTCCCCCCTTGCAGAAGGAATGCCCCTTCCGCAACGGCATGTCGATGCAGCGCCGCATCCAATCTATAGCGGCTAACCCCGAGAGCGGTCCCGGGAAGCGGCAGCTCAACCTGTCCGCCACCGGCCAAGTATAACGCAATTCGGGAGATGCGATGAGGCTCAAGTGACTGCACCGTCTCCCTAAGTCCCATAGCCGATAATATATGCTGCGACTCCGGCGACAGAAATTCGCCGCACACCTTATGCTTCGGGAAGCGCTGCCTGTCCATTAACGCCGTTACCCAGCCGCGTGCCGCCAGCATCGCCGCCAGACTGCTGCCTGCCACGCCTGCGCCAAGCACCGCAGCGTCATAATCCGTCCGCATAGCCTCCACCATCCTTCCGAATCATGACCGCATAACGGAATAGGGGGCGCCAGCGATAGAGGAGCTCACCGCTCCCAGCCGCTGCTTCGAGCGAGCGCCAGTCTGACGGGCGGAATCCCTTGGCCACCGACAATGGGCCGTCATGCCGAATGTAACGGTTGCGCGACACCAGCCGCGCGGCCAGCCATACAGCGATCCAAGCCAGCCAATGGCGGTGTATATCGTTAATAACCACGCCGTAACGCGATGCCCGCACCATGCTGCCGACCACCTCATGAAGCCGTTCGCCCTGGAAGTGATGAAGGAACTGCGTACCCGTTACAATATCGGCACAGCCGCTAGGAAGCTTCAGCACATCGTCCCTCCTTACTTCCACACGAGGCTCGTCTCTGTAATACAGAGCGGCTTCCTCGCAGGCCTCTTCCGTTACATCCAATAGCGTAATTCTCATTCGCACCCCATGCTTGGCGCTCCAGTCCAGCAATCGCCGATTCACATCACCCGATCCGGCGCCTACATCCAGTATGGACAGCTCCTCCGGACAGCCGGCTTGCCGCCATAGCCGGTTCACGCCATACAGCGTAGGCGCAGATGCGGCGAACAGCTTGTTCAATCTGCGGAGATGGACATGCGCCTCCCGCAGCTCCTCCCCTCCACTCGCGAGATCGTCCATCAGCTCATCAGCCTCCGCTCGATGGCGAAGCCATGGCCCCTCAAGCATAGCTGCCCTCCCGGCAATCGGCGGAGGCTGCAGCATTGGTCTGGGTGGAAGCCGGTACATAAGCAATCTCCAACAGCTCGGCCGTAATGCCTGGCCCGAATGCGAGCGCCAGGCCGCTTCGTTGCCGCAGCGCGTCGTGCGAACGAAGCTGCCGTCTCAGCTCGGCAAGCACGAACAGGATTGTGGCCGAGGACATATTGCCGTAATGACGCAGAATAGAGCGACTGGCGGAGGTCTGCTCATCACTCAGTTGGAAGACGTCCTGTAGATTGTCCACAATCCCCTTTCCTCCCGGGTGAATCGCCCACAGCTCGGGAAGGCCCCCCTCTTCAGCTTGCGCCCCAATCAGCCGCTCCACTTCATCTGGAATAACGCGCCCGATCAGCCCCGGGATGGAGGGAGACAAGTAGAGATCGAAGCCGCGATCGCCTACCTCCCACACCATCTCGTCTCGGCAATCCGGCAGCAGCACGGTATGCTCCTTGCCCAGCAGGAAGCAATCCCTGCTCTCTGCTTCCGCTTCGCCTACTACGCATGAGGAGGCGCCATCGCCGAAGAAGGAAGCGCCGTACAGCTCTTCCTTGCCGCCCGAAGGCTGGATATGAAGCGTGCACAATTCCACACAGACGATTAAGGCATGTGCGTCCGGACGCCCTTCCACGAGTTGTCTGGCCACGCACACTGCCTTCAGCCCCGCTGCGCAGCCAAGGAACGTCAACGGAATCCTCATTACATTCGTACTTAGCCCCAGCTCCCAGACGAGCGACGCATCAAGACCGGGCAGGAACTGTCCCGTGCAGCTGACTGTAATCAGATGCGTAATATCGCCAGGCGTCAGTCCGCTGTCCTGCAGAGCGGCACGCGCAGCTTCCACGCCAAGCGGCACAGAAGCCTCCTTGTATAGCGACATCCGCTCCGCTGTCGTCGGAGCGGCTCCTTGCGAGTCCTTGCCGGGGAAGAAGCGACAGCTCTCTGCCGGCTCCAGCAGATTCGGCTCGCAAGTATAACGCGTCTGAACCCCGCATTGCTTGAATATGCGCTTCGCCCAACGCGCGGAATGTTGCTCTCCGGCGCGAGACAAGGCTTCCGTCAATCTGGCGGAAGTATCCTCCTGATCCATCCTTGCGGACGGCACAGCGGTGCCGATCCCTTTTATAGCCGATCTCTTTATTCGTCCGTCCGTTAGCTCCCTCACTTTCATATCCAGCATCCCTCTTTCTGCGAATAGTCATCTCGCGCAAGGCAAGGTCGAGACAAGCCTCTTGCTACCAACAGTCTATTCGCAGGAAGCTGGAATTATGAGCGCTGGCTACAACAGAAAGCCGTTCTGCCTCGCTATCGCGACAATGACAGAGCGGCTTCTTCATTACATATCCACGTCATCCACCTTGCGGAAGGACAGATAAGTTAGCAATATGCCCAGTATGCCCAGTGACAACGGTACCGCGATAATGTGGCTCAGGCTGAAGCCGTTGCTGTTGGACACGACAATCGCGACGATTAAAATGGACGAAACAACGGTTGTGGCTACCGATTTGGAGCGCATGCCGAAGGCGAGCGGCATCAAGCTCATTCCCGCGGCTCCGAACGATTGCATCAGCACGTTCAGCCCCTGCTTCTGCAGCAGCTCCGTCGTCACCGCATCGTCGACATAACCGACATATGTGTTCACGGCGACAACCAGCGCTCCCAGCACCACATTGAGAATAATGAGATTCACGAACGTCCAGCTGAACACCATCGCCAGCTTGGCGAATATGATTTTCTTGCGGCTAATGGGATAAGCGAACATCAACGTCATCGTCTTGTCCCGAAATTCAGAGATAATCAGCTTGGACAGCATGACGGAAGCGTATACGATGAATGTTGCTCGTCCTATCGTATCGATCAGACTGAACATGTCCCCATAACCGGTGAAGACTGGCTCATCCTCGCTGGGCGCCTCCACAAAGTACATTAAGAAGAAGAAAGCTGCAATAGACGCATAAGCGATGAGCGATCCCCACACGTAACTGATCATCTTGCCTTTCTTAAGCTCCAGCTTGATGAGATGCAGCATGCTGATCGCCCCCTTTAATCAGAGAGATGAAGTATTCTTCCAAGGTGTGGGCCTTCCGATCGATGGAAGTAATCGGTACATCATTCATGATGAGCGCCTTGGACAGTTCCTCTTGTGTCCCCTTCCAGTCATAAATGCGCAGCATACGCTCACCCATCACCTTGAAGTTGCGGATGTCGAGCGTCTCCTCCAATACATATGCAGCCTTCCGCACGTCCGGCGTCGTCAGCTCTACATAATCGGGTCTGGATTCTCGAATCTCATCCATTGTCACTTCCTTCAACAGCCGCCCGCGGTTAATGACCCCGATCTTGTCGGCCACCTGTTCAATCTCGGATAAAATATGACTGGAAATGAGCATCGTCATGCCATATTCATCTCGCAGTCTGCAGAACAGCGTCCGCATCTCTGCGATCCCGGAGGGGTCCAGACCGTTGATCGGCTCATCCAGCAGCAGCAGCTCGGGACGAGTGGAGATCGCCCTGGCAATGCCGAGCCGCTGCTTCATCCCCAGCGAGAACTGCTTCACCGGCTTGTTCTCGACGCCATGAAGCTGTACGAGCTCCAGCGCTTCCTTCATCATCGCTTTGTTATAGCTGCCCATGTATTCGCCATGCAGCTCCAGATTCTGCTCCGCCGTCAGCTTCTCGTAGAAGATGGGATTCTCGATCATATGGCCGATCCGCTTCAGCGGTTCAATATCGCCGGGCAGCAGCCGCTCGCCGAATAGCTCGATCTCGCCGCCCGTTGGCTTCACCAGATTCAGAAGCATCTTCATAATCGTCGATTTGCCGGCCCCGTTGGGACCCAGGAATCCGTAGATTTCTCCATTTTTTATATGCATCGTCACGTTGCTCACTACTTCTGCCGATCCGAAAATCTTGCTGATCAGCCTCGTTCGAATGACATCCGCCATGATGTGGCCTCCCCTTGTTCATCGCTATAATGCCAGTGTAAGGCCCGGCGTTCTCTTTTTTGTTTCGAGAATCTTACTTATTTCTTAAGCAATGGCTTCATTCGGGGAATGACAACTGTGAAGGTCGTCTGAACGCCCGGCTGGCTGGCCAGTTCGACGCTTCCCTTCATCTGCTGCGCCAGCCGCTTCGTAATCGTCAGCCCCAGCCCGCTCCCCTGGAAATTCCGGTTGCGCGAATCGTCCAGCGTATACAACCGCTCGAACACCCGATCCAGATCCGACTCCTGAATGCCTCTGCCGCGATCCGTCACCTCGATGCGCACCTCTTCCTGCTCCAGCCTGAGGAACAACCCGATATAGCCCCCGTCTGAGCCGTATCGGATGGCATTGGAGATGAGATTGTCCAGAATGCGAAGCAGCGCTTCTTCATTGCCGTAGACGTGGACAGACTCATCCGGGATGCCGACATCGACGGTGAAGCCGCGCGACGCCAGCAGCTCGTAATACGCCAGGATACTGCGCCGGCACAGCTCGGACACCTCCAGTCGCTTCAGCTCCAGCTTGCTGTCCTCCGCTTCCAGCTTGGCGAGATCGAAGAACTGCTCTATCAGCGTCAGCACTTCCAACGTCTTCTCGTACACCTTGCCCAGCAAGCGGCTTCGCTCCTCATCCGTCAGATTCTCCTGCTGATGAAGCATCTCCGCATACCCTATGACGACGGTTAGCGGCGTCTTCAGGTCGTGGGATACGTTCGCCAGCATTTTTCGCATCGCCAGCTCGGTCTTCCTGTAGTCGGATTGCGACCGCCTTGCTCTCTCCTGCAGCTCGTTAATCGCCCGGAGCAGCTCTCTTAACTCCTTGTCTGCGGCCATCAGCCGCAGCCTTTCCCCGGAGCCGTCCTCCCTCTCCGCAATCTCGTCTAGCTTCCCTGTCATATAAGTGACGCTGCGGCTTAACCGGCGATAACGCAGCCTTTCCCGCACATAAAGAAACAGCAGTACAACACTTAGGCCAATCCATAGCCAAGTCATACTACTGTTCCCCCAATCTATAGCCAATGCCCCATAGCGTCTTGATATACCGGGGATTGGACGGATCGTCCTCGATCTTCTCGCGCAGCCGTCTCATATGCACATTAATGACATTCTCATCGCCGTAGTAGGCATCTCCCCATACCAGCTCATAGAGCATCGCTTTCGTATAGACTCGTGTAGGATGCTGCACGAACAGCTTCAAAATGTTGAATTCCTTCGCCGTCAGCTTCAGCTCCTCGCCCCGCTTCTTCACGGAGTAGTTATAAGGATCGACATGAAGCTCGCCTACTATGAGCGCTTCGGACACTTCAGCTGTGCTCTCACGGCCTGCCGCCGCATCGGCCGCATATTGCGTCGCTCTGCGAATGGACGCCTCCACGCGGGCAGCAAGCTCCAGCAAGGAGAACGGCTTGGCCATATAATCGTCGGCGCCGAACCGCAGCCCTAGCGCCTTGTCCACCTCGCCATCCTTGGCGGACAGAATGAGGATCGGCACGCGGCTGGTGCTGCGGAACTGCTGAAGCAGCTCCAGCCCGCTTATGCCGGGAAGCATCAGATCCAGCAGCACCAGATCGTACGCGCCTTCGCGGAATCGCTCCAGCGCAGCCGTCCCGCTCTCCGCCAGCGTAATATGATAGCCTTCCTTCTGCAAGTAATCGGACACCATCTCGCTGATCGAGGCATCATCCTCGATCAGCAGTACGTTCCCCCGCATGGCCGTTATTCCCCCTGCTCCGTCGGTCTGGCCATCAGCAGCAGCACCGTTATCAGAATAAAGCCGATTAGCGCCAGGAACGGTATTGTAATGAATCCAAGCCAGTTAATATAGGCAATATCGCAAGGAACGCCTTGCGCGCACGGCTTAATAGCGGCAAAACCCGGTATCTTCTGCTCCATGTAATGAAACGCGGATACGAAGATGCCCAGTATGGACAGCGGCAGTGCATACTTGCGAACAGAGCGCTCGCCGTGAAAGGCGGCAATGCCCAATATGACGCTGAGCGGATACATCAGAATGCGCTGATACCAGCACATCTCACACGGAATAAAACCCTTCACTTCACTGAAATACAGGCTGCCAAGCGTAGCGACCACCGCCACCAGCCAAGCCAGGTTCAATGCGTTCCTACTCATCGGTTCGCTCCCCTACTTCAGCTCGGACTCGATAGCCGCTTTAACGGAAGCATAGTCCATCGGATTGGCAACCATCGTATCGTTCACCATAATCGTTGGCGTCAGTTGCACGTTGAATTTGTTGACGAGCGAGATGTCATAATTGACGGCATTCACCGTCGCCTCAGCCTTCATCGTGTCCATGAACTTCTGCTCGTCCAGCTCTGGAATGGCCGACTTCGCAATCGCAAGCATGCTCTCCTCGGTTACCCATGAGTCGTCATGATTCGCAGGCTGAGCATCGTACAGCGCCTTGTGGAACGTCCAGTACTGGTCCGGATGCAGCTGCAGGATCGTCTCGCTGGCAAGCGAAGCCATGCGCGACTCTTCCCCATGGAACAACACGTTCACATGCGCGAATTTCACCTTACCGGTATCCACGAAGTCCTTCTTCAGTTGCGGCCAGTTCACGTCACCCCATGCTTTGCAGGACGGGCACTTGAAATCTCCGAATTCAACAACGGTTACAGGCGCGTTCTCCTCTCCTATGACCGGCTGCCCTTCGATGGACGGCGCTTCGCTCAGCGTTTTGTCGGTATTCTCTTTCTTCTCCTGAAGCTGGTTCACGGCAAATAATGCGACGATTAATGCGACTACTATCGCTGTATAGACAACGAAGGAGCGCGATCCCTTCTTCTTATTCATAATCCACCTCTTCATTAAAGTTTATATTCTGTACAAATGGTAACATATGACGACTCATTGCTCCATAGCCGTCATGTGGAAAATCGCACAATTTGTTAAAATATAAAGAACAATGGGGTCACCCCTTCAAAATGGGTTTGACATCCAGCCACAAAAAACATATTATATGAACAAATATTCATATGTTGGTAAGGAGTGACTATCATCATGAACGCCGACGTGAAGGAATATCGCGTGCAAGGCCTGACGTGCGGGCACTGCGCTGGGAAGATGGAGCAGGAAATCCGCAAGCTTCAGGGCGGAGAAGACGCTCGCCTAAGCTATAACAGCGGCATATTGTCCGTCCATTCAGCCGTCTCGATCCCCGAGGTGGAGAAGATATTGAAGCAAGAAGGCGCATCGCTCGACATGAGCGGCGAATCTGGAGAATTCGAACGCGAGACATCCGGCACGGCAGACAGCGGAAGACATCGACGGATGTTCACCCTCGTCATCGTCTCCGCCACCATGTATGCAGCAGCTCTGCTATGGAGCGACGAATTGGTGCCGTGGGCCGGACTGGCGCTGTACTTGATCCCTATGGCGCTCAGCGGCTATGTGACGTTCATGAAGGGGCTTCGCAATATTTTCAAATGGAAATTTACGATGGATACCCTTATGACTGTTGCGCTGGTCGGAGCTGTTGCAATAGGCGAATGGAAGGAAGCGACCCTCGTTGCCATCCTGTTCGGCTTGAATGAGTGGCTGGAGGGACAGGGCATGGAGAAGGCCCGCCGTTCCATGGAAGCCCTGCTGCAGGTGGCGCCGAAGGAAGCGGTCCGTCTGGTGAAGGATGAGGAAGTCGTCGTCCCTATCGAGACGCTGCGGACGGGAGACATCGTCGTCATCAAGCCCGGTGCCAAGATTCCGTCCGACGGTACCATTATCGAGGGAAGCAGCTCCGTGAACGAAGCGGCGATTACCGGCGAATCAATGCCCGTTGACAAGGAGGAGGGCACTACTGTCTACGGAGGGAGCGTCAATAACGAGGGACTGCTGCATATTCGCATCGACAAGGCCTATAAGGATTCCTCCCTGGCACGTATCTTGCATCTCGTACGCGAAGCCCAGGAGACGAAGACCCCTACGGAGCTGTTCATCAACCGCTTCGCGCACTACTACACCCCTGTCATCATGATCATCGCCGCCCTTGTCACGGTGCTGCCTCCCCTGCTGCTGCAGCAGGAGTGGAAGACGTGGTTGTATCAAGGACTGTCGGTGCTTATCGTCGGCTGTCCCTGCGCGCTGATATTGGCCTCGCCGATCGCCATCGTATCCGGTATCTCGCGCAATGCGCGCAGCGGCATCCTGGTGAAGGGCGGCGTCTATCTGGAGCAGCTCGGCAAGCTCGATACGCTGGCCTTCGACAAGACCGGCACGCTGACCAAGGGCGAGCCGCATGTCGCACAGCTCGACATCTATGATGAAGAACGCTTCCTGGCAGCAGCGGGAGCGATGGAGCACGGCTCCTCTCATCCGCTGGCCAAGGCGATTATGAAGGTTGTGCTGGACAGAGGCATAACCGTGAAGAAGACGGAATCGCTGCAGACAGTAACGGGGAAAGGGCTGGAAGCCCTGATCGACGGCCAGCGCTACTGGCTCGGCAATGAAGCTTGCATAGCTCATCTTGCCGTTCCCGCGCATGTGCAGTTGCGGATCGACGAGATGAAGGCGGACGGTCTCACGATTGTCATCGGAGCCGACGAGCATAAGGTGCTTGGTCTGTTCGGCATACAGGATGAAATAAGGGAAGAGAGCGCGGCCGTCATGTCCGCTCTGCACGCTCTGGGCATTAAGCGGACCGTCATGCTGACGGGCGACCATCCCCTTACGGCGGAGAAGGTGGCAGCCGCTGTCGGCGTGACCTCTTGCGAAGGCGGCCTGCTGCCGGAGGATAAAGTGCGCCGCGTGAAGGAACTCGCCGCAGACGGCCAAGTGGGCATGGTCGGAGACGGCATCAACGACGCGCCCGCGCTGGCATCCGCCCAGCTCGGCATCGCCATGGGCAAGGGCACGGACAGCGCGATCGAGACCGCGGACATCGTGCTGATGCAGGATCATCTGGGCAGGCTGCCGAGCGCCATCCGAACGGCGCGTAGCGTGAACCGGATCATCCGCTTCAACATCACCGTCGCTCTGGGCTTGAAGATATTCGCGCTCCTGCTGACGATTCCCGGCTGGCTGACGTTATGGATCGCCATCCTGTCGGATATGGGTGCTACGGTATTCGTCACGCTCGTCAGCTTGACGTTGCTTCTGCCGCGCAAGGAGGAGGAACTTGCAGCAGCGCGTGCGAACTCGCCGTTTCCTTCAACTAGTAAATAACTAATGCGATGTATCAGTAGCGACATGAAGGCGACCGGAGTCGGTCGCCTTCATCTCTTGCATGGCATGAACCCTCTGTCCAAGACGAATATCGTAAAAAAACTACTGCTACCTGGGTGCTTCACGCCACTTTTATACGAAAATTCGTTACTACTTAGGTCCATTCGGTACGAGGCACGCTTGACGGGGCTATGTGAGCAAAATGAGCGATAGCGCACACTTTCCTCTATTTTTCCGCTTCTATGTGACCATTCTGAGCGATAGCTCCTACTTGCTTAGTAGCTAAGTAGTAACGAAAAATCGTACAAAATCACTCGGTTCTACCTGTTTTCTAGGTTCTATCGCTTCTCGCTAATCTGAGCTAAAAGAAACCGGCGCGAGCTATGCCCGCGCCGGTTATTCACGTTATTCCGCCAGCCCGCTAAGATAGCGGTAGCTGATGGCCAAGCTTTCGAATGGATCGCCAGGACATACGTCTTGCTCGACGACATACCACTCCACTCCCGTCTCGCGGCAAGCCTTCAGAATCTCATGGAAATTCAGGTTTCCTTCGCCAATCTCGGCGAACACCTGCTTATTATCGATAATGGCCATATCCTTCAGATGAATGACGCCCATGCGCCCTTTCACCCCATAGATCGCTTCAACCGGATTGGCGCCGCCCGCCTGCACCCAATACGTGTCCAGCTCGAACCCGAATGCGCCGGCGTCGCTCTCTTCGCGGAGAATATCCATCGCCGTTCTCCCCGCATACTTCTGATATTCAAATGCATGATTGTGATAAATGAACTGTAAGCCTTGCTCCTTCAGCTTCCTGGCCTGCTCGCTAGCCTCACGTGCGAACTTGACATAACCTTCTTCCCCTTCGCGATATGGCGTCGGTATTCCGCCTATACCGATGTAGCTGCATCCCCATAACTTGTGTTTCTCTACCGTCGCCTCGAAGCTATCCCTAATCTCATCGAAGCTGACATGGGTAGCGCATATGCTGAGACCCGCTTCGTCCGCGGCGCGCTTCACCGCTTCTGGCGCAATGGGACCAATTCCCGATACTTGTACCGTCTCGTATCCGATCTCCCTTACTTTATGAAGCGTCTGCTTCAATCCTTCTTCATCCTTGCAATAATCTCTAAGCGTGTACAATTGAGCGCCAATCGTCGATTTTTTCATCATTTCCCGCCTCGATTCTCACATAATTAGTAGATAGCATTAACCTCCCAAGTATAGCAAATGACGTTATCAGCAACTTGTCTGTCGTTTGCATATATGTTTCTTTGTTTAACTCGTATTGCGATATTGCAAGCTGTTTCTAAGAAGTTGGAAGAAAAGAACAAACCCCTGACAATTGACATGCTTATTGCCAAATCAACCAAAATAGAACAGGCCTATGCGTATGCGCATAGACCCGCTCACAATTACGGCATGCGGATGGCCGCCTCCGGCATTGCCTCATCACAATGTTCTCTGGATGCAGATAACTTCAAGCAGTATGTGCCCGAGCCCAGCTTCAGCCGGGTGACTCGCTTCGCATCCTCACTAACTTCCAGCACTCCTTCAATTCCATCAATCCCCGTGCCGTGTTCGGTAATGTCCCGACGGCCGGCCGGCACTACGACCTCTGCTGTCGTATTCGCCGGGACGGTCACCTCCAATTGAATCGCACCGTCGTCATCCCGTCTCCATCCCGAGACAATATCTCCATACATCGATTTCAATTCCGCCTTCACATAAGAGAGTTGCCCGCTTATATGCGGCTGGAGCTGAATGCTCTTGTAGCCGGGTTGCTTCAAATTGATTCCTGCGGCAATCCGGTACAGCCATTCACCGACTGAACCGTAAGCATAATGGTTAAAAGAATTCATCTCGTCACTCCAGAAGCTGCCATCAGGCTTAATGCTGTCCCAATGCTCCCAGATCGTGGTTGCGCCTTTGCTGACCGAGTACAACCATGACGGATATTCCTTCTGCAGCACGAGCTCGTAAGCCAGCTCAGTATAGCCGAACCGGCTGAGCACCAGGCACAGATACGGCGTTCCGACAAAGCCGGTCGTCAGATGTGTGCCGCTCGCGCGCACATGCTCGGCAAGCATCGCAGCCGTTCGTGGACGGTCCCGCTCCTCCAGCAAGTCGAACATCAATGCCAGCACATACGCTGTCTGGGTCTGTGAAGCGACGCGTCCGGAAGGCGTAACGAACTCGGCGCGGAAGGCGTGAACGACCCGGCCGTTAAGCTCCCTGTAGGCTTCGGCGTCGTCCGACTTGCCCAGCACCTCGGCCGTCTTGGCAAGCAGGTCGGCCGAGTATGCATAGAAGGCGGTCGCAATCAGATCGTTCGGTGTGGCTCCGAAGGAGCTGTCCGCCTTGCCGTCAAGCGCCAGCCAGTCTCCAAAGTGAAAGCCGGTGTTCCATAGATATTCTTGTTCGCCTTGCGCACGTATATAGTCTACCCAGGCCCTCATGCTGTTGTACTGGCTCTCTAGAATTCGGCGGTCGCCATAGCATTCGTAGATCGTCCAAGGGCAGATTACTGCTGCATCCCCCCATGCGGAGGAACCATAACCAACGCCGGGGATATCCGGCACAACATGCGGTACAGCGCCGTCAGACTGCTGGTCTGCCCCTACATCCTTCAGCCATTTCGTGAAGAAGGGAGCAACATTGAATTGAAAGGCTGCCGTTCGGATGAATACCTGGGCGTCCCCGGTCCAGCCAAGGCGCTCATCACGTTGCGGACAGTCTGTCGGCACATCGACGAAGTTACCCTTCTGCCCCCAGACGATGTTGCGCTGCAGTTGGTTCAGCATATGATCGGAGCACTGAAATGATCCCGTGGGCTCCATATCGGTATGCACGACACAGCCCGTCATTCGCTCCAGCAATTCCTCGGCAGGCATTCCCGTCACCTTCACATAGCGGAAGCCCTGGAACGAGAAGAACGGCTCATAGGTCTCCTCGCCGCCTCCTTTGCAGATGTAAGTAACGGTCTGGCTGGCTGTCCTTAAATTACCGGTGTAGAAGTTGCCATCGCGATCCAGCACCTCAGCATGCTGCAGCTCGATTATTGCACCTGCCTCCTGCTGAGCCGTGAATCTTATCCATCCGACCATATTTTGCCCCATGTCAACGATCGTCTCGCCGCGCGGCGAAGTCAGTAGCTGCAGCGGCTGCAGCTCCTGCACGATCCGCATCGGATCACTCTCCTGCGCAACGAGTCCTTCATATTCACGGTCGATGATTCGTACCGCCTGCCACTGCTCTCCCCGGAAGTCCGGTTCACTCCACCCGGTCTCCTCCAGCCTGGCATCGTACAGTTCTCCGTGGTACAGCTCCGAGCGCTGCAGCGCTCCATTGCTGCATTGCCATGTATCGTCTGAGCAGACCACCTCCTCCGATCCGTCGGCATATACAATATGCAGCTGAAGCAGCAATGCCCGCTCATCACCGTAGAAGTTGCGCTTGCCTTCCCAGGCCAGATTGCCCTTGTACCATCCGTTGCCGACCATAGCGCCAAGTGCATTGGCGCCAGAAGCGAGCAGCCCCGTCACATCATAAGCCTGATACTGCAGGCGATGATGATAGCTGGTCCAACCGGGGGCAAGCAGCGAGTCATCCGGGGTGAGGCCATTCACATAGATGCGATACAGCCCCTGCGCAGTCACATACAGGCGGGCACTTACTACGTCTTGGCCGATAGTGAATTCATGCCGCATATAATCGCACGCCTCCGCCTCTTCAGCCTGCCGGCAACTCGAGGAAATCCATGCAGCCTGCCACTCGTCATGCCGTAGCGCAGTCTCCCAGAAGGCCAGCTCGCTCCAATCGGACGATTGTCCGCCGGCATCCCATGCTTGTATGCGGTAGAAGTAACGGGATCGGGAGTGCAACGGCTTCCCACCGTACTCCACCAGTACCGAGCTGTCGCTGTCGACGCGGCCCGTATCCCAGACCAGCTTGCTGAATTCAGGGTCTTGCGCCACCTGTATCCGATAAGCGGACTGCATCACCCCTCGTGTATCAGCGCGCAGCTTCCAGCTCAGTCTCGGCTGCTGCTGCTCGATAGCGATCGGATTTCTTCTATATTCACATGTCAGATCGTATACACTAAGCATCTCTCTCTCCTCCGATAAGTCTTCACTTATTTGCCAAGTCTTGCAGCATCGATGAAAAACTTGCCTGACCATGGCTCATTACCGCCAACGGCCGCATACTCAATATCTATCTGCGTCACTTCATGCTTATAGGGCCAGGAGGCGAAGCCAATCGCCAGCTCCTTCCAACCGGACGGGTTAGGAATGGCGAACCGCTTGCTCAGTTGCGCACCCGACTCAGCCGTCAGCCTAATTCGGGCTAAGTAGCCAATCGCTCCCGGCGCGCCGCCCCAGCCGCTAAGGGCCACCTTGAAGGACGAGAAGGCGGACCAGTTCTGCGGTGACGAAAATGTCTTCGTGACACGCTTGGGCACCGCTCCATTCACCGCCATACCCTGTATGCTTAGTAGTTTCGCGCCGCTCGCCGCTGCTGGAGTCGTTGGCCCTCCGCCGAAGACGGCAGCCACTGAGCTAACGTTGCTGCCGCTGCTCCATTCTTCCGTGCCGAATTCGAAATCTCCTAGGTTGTGTTCCCTCCCTGACAGCTGGACCTGATCGACAAAAAATTTGCCTGACCACGGCTCATTGCCGCCTACCGCTCTGAAGCTGACATCGATGCGCTTTAGTTCATTGCGATAAGGCCATGAACGAAAGTCCAAGCGCAGCAGCTGCCACACGTCATGCGTTGTCTCATAGGTTTGCTCCAGCAAGTGACCGCTCGCGGAGGTCAGCTTGATCTTCGCTTCATACCCGGTCGCTCCCGGCGCACCTGCCCAATGGGAAAGCGCCACACTCAGCTGCTGATATTCGCTGACGTCAACTGTCCGTTCAAACTCGCGATAGACGGTTCGCCAATCGTCGCCATTCACGGGACTGCTTAGATTGTCCAGCAACCTCCACTGTTCGAATGCGGCAGGCACGCTCACGCCGCCTTGCGAATAATTGACGACAGACTGGGCGACGTTGGCACCCGCCTTCCATCCTTCAAGACCGCTCTCGAAGCCGCCCAGATCGACCGTCTCCTCTACCAGACCGAGCGGGAACGGCTTACCTGATTTATAATCAGCAATATAATGCTTCATGTAGCGATAGTAGGCATCTCCATGCCCGTCCTCGACCGGCTCGATGTCGCGGCTGTATTCGTATGTGAAGTTGTCGACAAATCGGGTATTTCCCGCTTCATCTTCGAACCGCTGTGCGATCCATTCATTCCACCAGGTTAATGTAACGATTTTGGGGCGCTCCTCGAAAGCGCGTTTCCACTGAGCAGCGAATGTAATGCCTCCCCTGCGCGGCGTAGCTGAATCGAAATCAGATATGTAGCTCTGCTGGAAGGCTGTCGACACCGACAATTGTTCCTTCTGCGCGCCGTTCATGCCTACATTTTGCGGATGAGGCTGCAAGAAGGACCACTCCTTATCGGCCAATGAAGGCTGCAGACCCCACATATTGCGCATGGTAAACGATGCGGACAAGGAAGTCGGCTGTGTATCCGTCACCAGCAGCAGAGGCTTCCCGTCATATTGCACGAACAGGTTGTCATATTGGCCAGCCGTATAGAAACGGTTATAAATATCGTTCCCGGTGAATGCCGAATTCGGGTCATCGCCCCACGTCCCGGTCCAGAACACAACATGCGGTGTACTCAACCCTTCATTCCTCATCTCTAGCATCGTATTCAGGAACACGGCAGCGGGATTGGCGAATATGTCCTCATAATAGGTCGTATCCCATGTGCTGCGGGCATTGGTATTATCAATAATGATGAAATCGATGCCGGCTTCCTCCAACTGAAGCAAATGCTGGCGAATGACAGCAGCGTCATCCGAACGATAGTAGCCTAGAGCCGGCTTCGCCCAGTAGTGGAAGTTGTACAGCGGTCCCCAGACAGGAGCCGTCTTGTTCACACCCGAATCGGTTAGAATTTGGTGAATATCGGACACTGCGCCCCCTCCGGTCGGTACGACCGGATTGAACCACAGCGAGTAATTGATAGAGACCAGGTTGTTCATATTGGTAATATCCAAAGCACCCTCCGTCGATACAGCCTCAGCTGGTCTTACAGGCATCAAGCCAGTAAATAAAAAAGCGATCGCCACAACCATGATTGCAGACTTCCTCCACCCTTTACCGTTCATATGCATCCTCCCCATCCTCTACATTTTGATTGCGCCCGATGTCATTCCCTGGATAAAGTATTTCATGCCAAAAGAAAAAATCAGGACTAGTGGGAACGACGAGATTGTATACGCAGCGAATTGCACGCCCATATCCGTAATCCCGAACTGATTCATGAACAAGGTCAAGCCAACGCCCAGCATCTGAATCTTCGCATCGCTAATCGTAAGCAGTGGCCATATATAATCGTTGTAGATGCCCACAGCTTGCATAATGAAAATCGTGCTTATAATCGGCATTGACAGCGGAAATACCAGCTTGAACAGGATCTCGCGTTCTCCTGCTCCGTCGATCCGAGCCGCATCGAAAATTTCGTTCGGCAGGCCGGCGATGAATGTACGGCTAAGGAAGATACCGAAGATCTGACCGCCTGCGGCCGCTTGCAGAAGGATAACCCATGGTGTATTGGTCAGCCCCATATGGGCATAAAGCACATAAGAGGGAATGAGCGTCAAAATGCCTGGTATCATCATCAGACCGAGCATCATCATAAACAACGTCTCTTTGCCCGGAAATTGCTTCTTGGCGAATACATACCCCGCGAGCGTAGAGAGCACGATGACAGCCAGACTGCCGCCTAGCGCATAAAGCACGGTATTCATGACATAACGCCAGATCGCCGCTCCCGCTTCGGAGAAATTGTCCCACTGTGGAGGGGACGGCAGACCCCAGAAGCTGCCGAGAATTTGCGCGTTGCTCTTGAGTGAGCTGACGGCCATGAACAAGATCGGAACCAACGTCAGCAGCAGGATCGCTGATAGCAGCACATAGAGAATAAACTGCTGGAACCCCGCCCGCCACCTGAGTCCATAACTGCCTGAACGCGAAGCGCTGGCGAGCTTCAGAGGGTCGGTCGCGCTTTTCATCATGCGTGTCCAGTCTCCTCTCTTAATCCGTTGAAGTTTTGAAAAATTTCATATTGATTATCGTCAGCGCCAGGATAACGACGAACATCGCTACGCCAAGCGCCGAAGCATATCCCAGGTCATTGAACTGGGTCGCGGCATAATACATCTGCAGCGCCGGTACATAAGTCGAATCCAGCGGACCGCCGCCCGTCACGATAAGGATGCCGCCGAAGTCTTGAATAATGCCAATAAAGGCGAGAATAACAAGCAGCTTGATCTGACCTGACAGCATTGGCAGATGCAGTGATCGGATCATTCTGCCGGTGCTTGCGCCATCGATCTTAGCCGATTCGATCATATCCTGCGGAATAGAGATCAATCCGGCATAGAAAATCAACAAAGGCAAGATGCCGACGAACGGGAAGCCCATGAAGATAATCGCCCAGATTGCCGTATTAGGATCGCCAAGCCATGAGCGTATCCATTCACCGAGACCAACCGCCTGCAGGGCTTGATTCAGCAAGCCAACGTTGGGATCATAGAAGTTCTGCCAGATAAGCAAGCTCGCCACCGCCGGAATAATCATCGATGTGACGAATGCGGTACGGAACCAGTACTGGGAGCTTTTCCTGCGCAAATAATAAATCAGCTCGGCCACGATCAGTGGCGGCACCACAGTCTTGAACAGTCCGGTAGCAAGCAGCAGGACGAGATTGCCGATCCCTTTGCTTACGTAAGGATCGTTCAGCATACGCTCGTAGTTGGCCAGTCCGATAAACGTCGAGCGCCCTCCGGGATTCCAATCGTAGAAGGAATGAAACAATCCGGAGAAGGCGGGATAGTACAGGAAGATGCCAATCAACCCGAACGTCGGCAGAAGCATTAGATAACTTGACCGCTCGCGCCATACCGTCTTCAACAGTCCAAGCTTCCCTCTGCGTTTCAAGTAGATCATCAGCCATGACAGCAAGCCCGCTGCGGCAACAGCCGCTACAGCTACAGTGATCCGGGTTGCCGCCAATTGCTGCTTGGCAGATACGATCACGCTTCCGATATCCAGCTTCTGTACAACGCCAAGGCTGGACCCCTTGTACAGCAAGCTGCCGTCCGGGCTGACAGCGACTGCCCGGCCCGCACTGTCTCCGCTGCCGGAGGCCTTCCACAGTAGCGCGCCGCTTCCATTCAGCACGTAGTCATTGCCTGCGAAGTCGGACACGGCAATGTAACGGGCGTCATCGGTGGCTGCAACTGCAGTTATCGAGTCCGCAGCGGAGAACTCCGCGCGACTAATGCCGTCCGCTTCGAAGATATACACGCTTCGTGCGGACGTACCGGCGACGACTCGGCCATCATCCGTGACTGACAAGGCGTCTATTGTACCGGAGACGCTGTACTTGCCGACGTGCTCCAGCTTGCCGTTAAACACATAGACATACTGGTTAGAACCGCCAAGAGCGATCCATTCGCCATTGCCAGACATATCCGCTTTACGCGGTTGAATGCCGATATCGATTTCATCCAGCGGCTTCCCGTCCCTGTCGAACAGATAGGCCGTCTTGGAGCCCTTAAGCAGTGCGAGTACCGTCGTCCCGTCTCGAGAGACGGAGACAGCGGTTACCGGACGCTTCAGGTTAATGTCCCATATAACACCGCCATCCGGTCCGATCCGATACAGATGGCGGTCATCGGAGGCAACCAGCAAGCTGTCGTCCTCCATGAAGGACACGCCTGTTACAACGTTTTTGGCTTGAAATTCATATAGCGGCTGTCCATTAGCATCGAATACCACCGCTTTCGCATCGTACGTTCCGACGGCAATCGCCTGCCCGTCTCCCCGCACCTCAAGCGAAGTAATATAAGTATGGCCGACCGTCCATTGCAAGTTCTCCGCGGACGCCAAGCCTGCGAGCATGATGAACAGAACAGCGCTTAATGCCGCCGATAGTACTGCGCTCAGCCTCACGGGAATACCACCTTTCTATGCGTGTAGCGATCATTCGTCTCTTGTTCCTGTCTTATATATACCGCCACACTTTATGGAGCGGCAAACGAGCATATCGCTATTCGCGCTTCGGCGGCTGACGTTCCGGATTGTCCAGGTCGGACAGATCCAGCTTGCGGAATGTAAGAGCCTCCGGCAAGTAGCGGAGCATCTGTTCCTGCATCTTGGACAAATAGTCATCCACTGTCAATTTGTCATAGAAGTATTGCTGCACCAAACTCACGTATTCCTGAACAGATGGCTGGTAATCCTGTAGACCCCGAGCGATTGTATTGGCCGGCCCCTGCAGACCTTCCAGGTTGCCGATCTGCTCGAATGAAGCGAATGCCTTGCCCATCTCCTCCGGCAGCGTTATATCGTTCAGTGCAGGCGGACCGTTCAGTGCCGCATCACGGCTGTTCTGAATTGCGGTTACATAGACGCTGTAGCCTTCCGGACTGGTCAGATACATTAAGAAATCAACACTCAGCTCTGTCTGCTTTGCATCCTTCTGCACAAGCCCGTAGAAGCCGATAGGCAGTTGAATCGTGCGGGCTGGCGCCTGGACGTGCTCGCCTTCCATCGAAGGCATATTGAAGAAGCCGAATTGAAATGGCTTAACGCCGTCCTGTGCTCCAGTTTTCTCGGCATCCGAGAAATCCTTCGGAAGCTGCCAGTACGCGGAAGGAGCGCCAAGCATGACCGCAGCCTTCCCAGTCAGGAATAACTTGTATGCCTGCGCGTCATTAATTCCGAAGAACCCTTCCGGTGTATAGCTGAACATTGTTTTGAGGTTTTCCATAACGGCCTTCCATTTCGGATTGCCCTCCACCTTGTAATCACCTTGCTGCTCTTCGATCGCTTTCCATACGCGAATCGGATTTTTCGAGACCTTGCTTTCGGAGTCGTTGTATGGATCGCTTGCATCATAGGTCCAGCTATCGTCAATATCCGGGTTGTACGTATAATCCTGTTCCTGGGAACGGGCAATTTGGATGCTGTCACGGAAATATTGATCCGGGTATATGCGCATCAACCAGCCAGCCTGGCCGGACCAGATGGAAGCGGAATCGCCTGCGAGTGCAAACGGAGTATAACCAGCCTCCTTCGCTTGCTCAAAGATGGAGATTAACTCATTGAACGTTTTCGGCGGCTCTTGGACACCCATCTCAGCAAAAATTTCTTTGTTGTACAACCACAAGATTTGAACGGTTTCGAAATTCAGCGCATACAGGGAGTCATCCGCGCCGACTGCGCCAAGGTTGATCCCCATCGCCTCCAGATTAAAACTATCCTTCCAGGCCTTTCCTGTATACGGATTCTCCTTGTCAAACCATGGATAGTAATTAACAAACTTGCGCTGGGCTTGCAAATCAACTACTTCATTAATGACAGCCAAATCAACCTGAGGATCTCCCGCAGCGAATTGGGCAGTGAGCCATTCCTTATAGCCCTTGAGCGGTTTAATCTCGACGTTGACTTTCACTTTAGGATGCTTCTCCATATAAGCATCAGCGACTTTATTCCATACTTCACTACTCTGCTGCGGAAGAACAATATCTAGCGTCCCCTCCAGTTGCGCTTCGTTTTGTCCATTTCCCCCCGTTTGATTAGGCGCTACGGACGGTTTCATCCCTGCGTTATTGTTAGCGCTTTCATTTTGTGAACATCCGCTAATGACAGCTGCCATCATCAGCAGCGCCATGATAAAGCTCGTCATTCTCTTCGTACGGATCATTGGTTACTCCCCCTTAATTTTGCTATCATCCTCTTGCCTGCCAGCCTTCCGCCAGCCCTGTTCACAATCGAAATCGCTCCACCCTTTCTCTAATCACCTCCCGTTACGCAACAAAAAGAATTCTAACATGCATCTAAGTTTATAGTTAGTATTCTAAATTAGTCAATTAGCTATGTCAATACTTATTTTTTCAATCACTTTAACGAGAAAAAAACCATAGACCTGCACGAACACAAGCGGTCTATGGTTGGGATTATGATGGGCTATGCAACACAAGCAGGGCGTTTTACAGACAACGCCCTGTCGAGCGGCGGACGACCAGCTCCGGGACAATCTCGTCCTTCAGTGACTCGCTATCGTTCTTCATCGCTCTGTTAGAGCATAAAATGTCCACGGCCTTCCTTCCCATATCGGATGAATTCTGATTAACGCTCGTCAGGCCGGCGTACTCCGCGAATCGCATATTATCGTACCCGACAATGCTGAGATCGCCGGGAACCGACAGCCCCTTCATCTGAGCAGCTCGCGACAAGCCGTATGCCTTCAGATCGCTAGTAGCAAATATAGCGGTGGGAGGCTGCTCCAGCTGATCGAAATATTGAAAGCCCAGCTCGCCTAATTGCTGGCTCTCTATCTCCCCGTCAACTACATGCACCAGCTGCGGATCCAGCGGAATATGAGCGAGATTCAAGGCCAGCTTGTAGCCCTGCAGCCGCAGCGAGAACTCCTGATTCAGATCCACGAGCGACGAGCCGGTAAGCAGAATGCCGATCCGTCGATGTCCCAGTTCCACAAGATGCTGGGTGGCCAGATACCCCCCCGTCAAATTATCAATAATGACATAAGGTACCGGGAACTGCGGGAAGTAGGAATGAACGGTCACCATATTGCGACCTTCATTCTTCCAGCGCTCAATATGCTCTGAAGTGAAATCACGAACGCCCATCGTCGTCACGATGAACCCTGCATTCGGCTCGTCAGGCAGCTTGCCGTTCAGCGAATAATCCCACCACTCGACCCCGAGACCGCGCCTGTGAGCTTCCTCACGGATCGCCTGAAGCATATCGTCATAAAACCGGTGCTCCAAATTAATAATGCTCGCGCCTGTGTTATGCACCAGATAGACGCGCTCGAGACCATTATTGCTCGTGGCAGCTTCCACCGCTTGTCCCTTCGGCCCCACGGTGCCTGACCCTGAGGAGCCCATAACGAAAGAACCTTTCCCCCGCAGGCGGTATATCAAGCCTTCGTTCACCAGTTCCGATAACGCACGGCGTGAAGTCATTTCGCTTGTGTCGTACAATAGCGCCAGTTCCGTTTGCGACGGAATCAGCGTATCAGGCGGCCATTCACCGCTCGTTATTTTAGCTTTAATATCGTTGACAATCACTTGGTATTTGGTTAGTGTAGACAATTAGCATCGACCCCTTCTAACCTAGTATACTAATTAATCGTGAAATTAGCTATCTCTTTTTAAACGCTCATCCTTCTTTCCCCAGGTTGTTTGCCCCCACGCCAAATACGCAAGCATCCCCGACTATCCTCAGGAACACTTGCGTATCTCAATCCTTATCCTTGTCCTAATCAGCTATGGAAATCCAGACCTGATTCCACGGCCTTGACATAACCCGCACGAATAACAAAATCGCCAAAATGCTCGCCTTGCTCCCGCTCCGACGCATAGTGCTTAATAATCGGAGTCAACGTATCGATAATATCCTCCTCGCCAATGTTCTCGCGGTACAGCTTGCTCAGCCGATCCCCGGAGAAGCCAGCGCCCATATACATATTGTACTTGCCTGGTGACTTGCCGATGAACGCAATCTCGCCCAGCGCAGGCCGCGCGCAGCCGTTCGGGCAGCCCGTCATGCGGATGTTGATCTCTTCATCGCGCAAGCCCGCTTCCTCCAGCACAGGCTCCAGCTTGCCGATCAGATCCGGCAAGTAACGCTCCGCCTCCGCCATCGCAAGACCGCATGTCGGCAGAGCGACGCAGGATAAGGAGCTGCGGCGAAGCGCCGAATGATGGCTGCCTTCCGAGATGCCATAGTGTTCCAGCAGCTCTTCGATCTTCGCCTTCTTCTTGCTGCTTACGCCGGCTATCATCAGATTTTGATTAGCCGTCAAGCGGAAATCGCCGCTATGCTGCTTCGCGATTTCCCGAAGTCCCGTCATCATCCGACAATCGTCCTGATCGATAATGCGCCCGCTGGCCACATACATGGTGAAGTGCCATTTGCCGTTCTTCCCTTTCACCCAGCCGTAACGGTCTCCCGTATTGTCGAAGTGATACGGACGTGCAGCCTCCAGCTGCCATCCCAGCCGCTCATGCAGCTCATCCACGAACCACTCCAGTCCATGTCGGTCGATCGTATATTTGAACCGGGCATACTTCCGGACGGAGCGATTACCATAATCGCGCTGAATGGTGACGGTCTTCTCTGCCACGTCCAGAATGCGGTCAGGCTCACAGAAGCCGATCACTCTTGCCAACTGAGGATACGTGGCCGTATCGCCGTGCGTCATCCCCATGCCGCCTCCGACCGCCACATTGAAGCCGACCAGCTTGCCCTTCTCCACAATCGCGATGAACCCGATATCCTGGGAGAATACATCCACATCATTGGATGGCGGCACTGCGATTCCGATCTTGAACTTGCGCGGCAAGTAGACCCGCCCATAGATCGGTTCCACATCTGTAGCAGATGTATCTGATACAGATGGTTCCCCCACTGAAGCGTCCACAGCAACCGCAATCTCACTCGGTCCCAGCAGCTCTTCCATATTCACCTTCTCGCCGTCCAGCCATATCTCATGATAGGCAGGCGTACGGGGTGCAAGATGCTTCGTCAGCTGCTGCGACCAATGGAACACTTCGCCATGAACATCGGATTGATGGGGATTGGGATTGCACATGACATTCCGGCTGACGTCCCCGCACGCCGCCAATGTTGTAAGCATGGCATCGTTAATCGTCTTGATCGTTTCTTTCAAATTCCACTTCAGCACGCCGTGCAGCTGGAACGCCTGTCTCGTCGTCAGCTTGATAGTCCTGTTCCCGTACTTCTGCGCAAGCTTGTCGACCTCCAACCATTGCTTCGGAGTCGCCACGCCGCCCGGCGTCACCACGCGCAGCATGAATTGATACGCCGGCTCCAGCTTCTGCTTCTGGCGCTCAATGCGAACGTCGCGGTCATCCTGCATGTAGCTGCCATGGAATTTCATCAGCCGATTATCCAGCTCCGACATGCCGCCTGTAATCCGATTGGCCAGCGTCTCTACAAGCGATCCACGCAAGTAGTTGCTCTCCAGCTTCAATACTTCCACATCGCTCGGCGGCCCGCCCACCGGTTCAACCTCTCTGTCTTTCGCCATTATCGTCCAGCCCCTCTCCTTCACTTCCGCTCGCGGCTATACGCTCAATTGTATTCAATACACGTCTCGCTGATAACGATTGTGCGCAATTAATTCATTCACATATGCTGCAGCTTGTTCCCGGCTTCTGCCGCCCTGCTCCTGGACAATGGTCAGAAGCGCATCATGCACATCGTGAGCCATATGCTTCTCGTCGCCGCATACATAGATGTGGGCGCCTTCCTGGAGCCAAGCGTACAGCTCCGCCGCATGCTCCAGCATTCGGTGCTGTACGTACACCTTCTCCTCCGTGTCCCGCGAGAAGGCGACTTCCAGCTTCGTCAGCACGCCGTCCTTCAGCATCCGCTGCCAATCCGTCTGATACAGGAAGTCCGTAACGAAGTGGCGATCACCGTAGAACAGCCAACTCTTCCCCTCCGCTCCCAGCTCCTCTCTCTCCTCCAGGAACGCACGGAATGGCGCGACCCCTGTGCCCGGCCCGATCATAATAATCGGCGTATCCGGATTGGCCGGAAGCTTGAAGCCCGGATTATGCTGGATGAATACCGGAAGGGTATCGCCTTCCTTCAATCGCTCCGACGCATGAACGGAGCATACCCCGTCACGCTTGCGGCCATGCGCGTCATACTGCACCTTCCGAATCGTCAGGTGCACTTCGTCAGGATTGGCCCGATTGCTGCTGGCGATGGAATAGAGACGAGGCGGCAGCTTCCGTAGCAATGCGACAAAATCCGCAGCCGTCAGTCGCCAAGGAGCGAAATCCGTCAACAGGTCCAGTACATCCCGCCCCTTCACATAGCTTCTCAGCTCATTCTTGTTCTCAGCCTGCAGCAATTGGGCCAGATCGCCACATTCGGAGTATGGCTGAGCCTTCTCCAGCAGCGGCTTGGTCAACACTGTAATCTCTACGTGCTTCAGCAGAGCATCGTACAAGCTGACTGCTTCTCCCGCCTTGCCTACGATAACAGGAGCGTTCGCGTCCCACTTCATCTGGTTCAGGATCGCTGTCACCAGTTCCGGGCTATTCTCCGGATAGATGCCCACGCAATCGCCGGGCTCATACGTTAATCCGGAGTCCTCAAGCGACAGTTCCAAATGTCTCGTCTCCCGATCCGAGCCGCGGCCATTCAAGTTCAGATTGGTCAGCACCTCGGCCTGGAATGGATGGGTACGGGAATAGATCGTCTCCTGATCTGCAGGCGAAGAAGCGCCACCAACAATCACTGTCGGCACCGTACTTCCCTCAGCCTGCTGCTGTGCGGTGGCTCCGTCTCCATGAAGCGCCTTCACGACATTCGCCATCCAGCCTGCGGCAGGCTCTTCGAAATCAAGATCGCAATCGACGCGATCCGTCAGCCGCTTCGCCCCCAGCTCTTCCAGCCTTTGATCGAAGTCTTGACCCGTCTTGCAGAAGAACTCGTACGAGCTGTCGCCCAGCGACAATACGGCGTATTGCAGCTCCGTCAGCTTGGGCGCCCGCTTGCTGTACAGGAATTCGTGGAAGGTCAGCGCATTATCCGGCGGATCGCCTTCCCCGTGCGTACTGGCCACAATAAAGAGATGCGTCGCCTTCTTCAACCCGTTCGTCTTATAAGCATTCATCGCCGACAACGTAACCGCAATGCCGAGCCCCTTCAGCTTATCCGCCAGCTTGCCAGCCAGTCGCTGGGAATTGCCCGTCTGCGAGCCGAATAAGATCGTCGCCTCGGCGGGCAGCTGCTGCTGTACAACGCTTTCAGCCGCAGACTCAAGCGCAACGGCGGCAGCTTGTTGCGCTACGCCCGCTGCCAGCGTTTCCGCCTGCTTTTCCCCTGCTCCCCTTCCCTGATAGAAGGTCAGATAGCCGTTAAGCCAATATATTTGCTTCTCTGTCAATGTAGGCAGCAGTTGATTGATTAGTTCTGCCTGCTCCTCTGTGAATGGACTGTTCGTCACTTCAAGTCTCATCCGTCTCCACCCCATCCTATTCAGCATTGCATTCTAATTCCTAGTTTTCCACCCTGTTTTAATATACTGTTAATAAAACTACCACAGTCCCCTTCCATGGTCAATAAATATAGTCATTTTATGTCTATAAGGAATATTGAACGGCTATCGTTATTTTGCTTATAAGCACAAAAAAACTGCTCTTTCTATAGAAAGAGCAGCCCGCCATCCCTTATTTTTTTGAAGCCAGCCAATTGGTCAGCGCATCGATTTCATCCTTGCTAAGCTGGTCCTTGTAAGCAGGCATGCCGCCCGCGCCGTTGTAGATTCGGTCATGAATTTGCTCGGCTGTCAGCTTGCCGCCGACCGCCTGCAAATTCGGTCCTACACCGCCGGCTAAATCAACCGCATGGCAGCCTACGCAATTTTGCTTATAGACCGCTTCCGCCTCAGCGGCATTCACAGCGGCTCCATTTTGTTCTCCGGCATTTGTTCCTGCGCCGTTATTCGCTTTATTGCCTCCTCCGTTGCCTCCGCAGGCAGCCATTACAAGCATAAGCGAAAGGATAGCGACGATCCAGATCGATCTTAACGCCTTCATTCCTATCCCTCCTTCCATATATAAAGCATCGTTTATACCTTTCCCGGGACATCCTCTCTCTATGCAAATGTTTACACAGAAGAGCACCCAACGATACTATCGGGTGCTCTACATGAATGCTAATCCCTTCAGATGACGCTCGCTCAAGCATAGTCAATGCGAATCTCTCGGATACACTCCGGAGATTCATACTGATCATTACGTACTTGATTCGTCACGGGATAAGAACGCATAAGATGTCCGTCCAAGCCTTCCAGATGTCTTCGCAGCACGGTCATCTCCGTCTCTCTGGGATCAAGCCAAGCCTCTATGCCCTCTTCGTCCATTACTACCGGTACCCGCGGCTGCCAAGTGGACAAGGTGCCGGAAGCCGCTGCCGTCAGCATGGTGAAAGCTCTAACCTCTTTACCGCTCCCATTCCGCCAGCAGTCATAGATGCCAGCCACACCGAATAACGACCTGCCGTTAACGATCGTATGCATCGCCCTGGGATCCTTCTCCTGACCGAATTGCTTCTGGCCATAGAAGCCGCTGCAAGGCACAATACAACGCTGCCGTTTCAGCATCCGTTGAAGGAATGGCTTCTCCCCCAACTTCTCGTAGTCCGCATTGACAGAATCTTTCGCCCAGAACGGAAATAAGCCCCACCTGGATTGTGCAACCACCCGGACATTATGCCTGTCGTTCATGACGATCGACATACTTTGCGTTGGCGCTATATTGTATCGGTTGGCGTAGTCGTCCAGCACCTTTCGCACATCGAATTTTTCCATAATTTCATCAATCTTCGCCGTTAACGAAAACCGTTCAATCATCGCTGTCGCTCCTTCGCTGTAGCTTGCGTAATTGAATCCAGTTTTTGTTATTCGGTGAAAAAATATGCATAAAGGAAAAATTTGATGCTGGAATCTGAGCAGCAACATTGGATTTTACTCGATTACTAGAATTATATTACTTCGTAAATCGCTTGCGGAACTTCAAGGGCGGCATACCGGTATGAGCTGCGAACAGCCTGGAGAAATGGGGAGTCTGGCGAAACCCCGTCTCTTCTGCGATGCGTGCAATATTCCAATCGGTCTTAATGAGCAGAAGCTTCGCTTGATCCAACCGATAATAGAGCAAGTATTGCTGTGGCGTGCAACCGAACACTTCCGTCATACAACGAGTAATGTAATTAATATGAAGTTCCAGCACGTCGCTCAACATGGAATTGGTAATAACGCTACGGTAATTCAGCTTCAAGTAAGCGGCGGTACGTTCCGCTACGGATACAGAAGCTTTCGCCGCATCCGACCGCCATCCTTCATCCAGCATCTGCAACAAATGGAGAAATCGCTGCTGGCGATCCCAGAAGGCGCCATGCGAGCAGTTCTTCGCAGCTTCATGCAGCTGAGAAAAAATAAGCTTCGCCTCATCGGGATAGGTTAGTCTCATACGCTTGGGCAACCGGATTGCATACGTATAATAATCACCCCGAAGCGTCCCTTGCTGTTGATTCTCCGTCTCTTCCCAGGCGCCTACCGTCTGGAAGTGGAGCCAGTCGAACACGGTCTCCTCCGTGCAAGGCTGATAAGCATAATGCCAACGATCCGGCCTTAAAATGAGCACGTCTCCCGGTTCGAGTGCCCATCGACTGTTATCTTCCGCTACATACAGCGTCCCCTTATTCACGAACAGCAGGTCGAACACGCCGAGATTGGTCCGGTTCGGATGCTCTTCACCTGGCTTATATGTGGCTCTATTGGACTCCACAAAGAATGGCAGTGGCGGCGAACGAAATGTGAGCAATAATTCGTCTGACAAGCTGATCTCTCCTCGATATATAGCATCCACATAGGGTTCCCTATCAATCAGTTAAAGACATGTTACTTGATTGCTCATTCTTTGTCTATTGAAAATATCAATGGATACCTGATCGCCCATTTTGCATAAAATGGGGATCTGCCTATCGAAGATTACATGTCCCACCCAGTCAGGTCGGAACAATCGCCCGTATGATGTAGAAATTATGTAGGAGGTGCCTAGTTTGAACATGTCCAACCGTCGTCGTATGCACAGACGTACACGCCGCAGCCGCCCCGTCTCCATTAGAGCATTCAAACCTGCCTCATCCAGGAGGAAACGTCCCTCAATAAAGAAAGAACGCATTGTCGTCGAAACTCTACGCAATCGTCCTAACGATTCGTATACGGAAGATTACCTTGCACCTATTGGGCCAGCTGTCCCCGAAGGAGCTACTGGCGCCGTTGGCGAACGAGGAAAGCGAGGTGAACGCGGCAAGAGAGGCCGTAAAGGAGAGCCCGGGCCGATAGGAGCTACTGGCGCTACTGGCGCCACTGGGGCTACGGGCGCTACTGGCGCCACTGGGGCTACAGGTGCGACAGGAGCGTTCGGAGGTCCTCCCGGTCCTGCCGGATCAACTGGGCCTACCGGTCCCCAGGGGCCCCAGGGACCTCAGGGACCGGTAGGCGCACAAGGCGCCATAGGACCAGCAGGACCGCAAGGCATGCAGGGAGATCCTGGACCGCAAGGCGATATTGGACCAGCAGGACCGCAAGGGCCGGCAGGTCTGCAAGGATCTCAAGGGCCTCAGGGGCCTCAAGGCGCGCGGGGACCTCAAGGGCCGGAAGGACCAAGCGGAGCAACAGGCGCGACAGGCGCTCAAGGGCCGGAAGGACCTCAGGGACCTGTTGGTCCGCAAGGCGCTCAAGGCGATGCAGGCGTTCAAGGCCCTCCCGGCCCTCAAGGACAGCAGGGAGCACAAGGAGCGCAAGGGCCTCAAGGTTCAGTAGGCGCTACCGGCATGACAGGCGCTCAAGGGCCGACAGGGCCAATGGGAGCGACTGGCGCGACAGGTGCGACTGGTGCCACTGGCTCTCCGCCAGCCGCAGTCGCCGCTCACTTCAGTCATACCGGAGACAGTACGCTGGCACCGCTTCAGGCGATCCCCTTCATCAACGAATTTATGGAGCCGGCAGGCTCGTTCAATTATGTTAATGGCATCATCACTATACAGCATACGGGGGTTTATTCCATTGCGTTTACAGTAGTTGCCGGCAGCAGACAGAACGCCAACTTCGGAATCCAACTCAATGGGGGAGCAATCATTACAGGATCAGTTTGCGGGGCAGTCAGCACGGAAACACCGCAATCCGCTTCCGGCTACACCATTAGAAGATTTAACGCCGGAGATACCATTGCGGTCATTAATAATGGCATGAATTCCACCACCCTCTCTCCTGCCATTGACGGCTCGCTTGTGAACAGCAGTTCCCTTATCGTGAACAGGTTAGGAGTATGAACAAATTGTGCTGCTGCCGACAACAAGATGTTAGATGCCAGCGGTTATTCACACAGTCCCTTCTCTCCTCACGTTCGTATAATACCGAAGCTGATTGTGGAGGTGTTCTGTATTGAAAAGAAACAAAAAAAGGAAACGTGTTATTCTTTTTCATAGAAAACTGTCGAAAAGAAGAGCGTGTGTCGCCAAGCAAGCCCTTGCTCATAACAAACAAAAGTCAAAAAAAACACGGAAACTGATGGTAGTTGACCGACGCTGCGGATGCCACGGTCCATGCAAATGCAGAAAACCATTATTCCCTCCATCTTGCATTGGTCCAGAAGGACCGACTGGGGCCACTGGCGCAACAGGTGAAAAAGGAGATAGAGGCAAACGCGGAAAACGAGGACACAAAGGAGCTATGGGACCTCAAGGGCCTCAAGGACCTGCCGGACTTGACGGCGCCACTGGGGCTCAAGGACCCACTGGACCTGCTGGCGCCGATGGCGCGGACGGCGCCACTGGAATGCGAGGGCCCGCAGGACCTGAAGGGCCTCAAGGACCTCAAGGGCCTGCCGGACTTGACGGCGCCACTGGGGCACAGGGACCTACCGGGCCTCCAGGTGGACCTGTTGGACCTGTTGGACCCACTGGCGCGGATGGCGCCACCGGACCGCAAGGGCCCACTGGGCCTGCCGGCGCCGATGGCGCGGACGGCGTTGACGGCGCGGATGGCGCCACCGGACCACAAGGGCCCACGGGGCCTGCCGGCGCCGATGGCGCCACCGGACCGCAAGGGCCAACGGGGGCTGCCGGCGCCGATGGCGCCACCGGACCGCAAGGGCCTACGGGGCCTGCCGGCGCGGATGGCGCCACCGGACCGCAAGGGCCAACGGGGGCTGCCGGCGCCGATGGCGCCACCGGACCGCAAGGGCCCACAGGGCCTGCAGGCGCGGATGGCGCGGACGGCGTTGACGGCGCGGATGGCGCCACCGGACCACAAGGGCCCACGGGGCCTGCCGGCGCGGATGGCGCCACCGGACCGCAAGGGCCAACGGGGCCTGCAGGCGCGGATGGCGCGGACGGCATAGATGGCGCCGATGGCGCCACTGGACCGCAAGGGCCAACGGGGCCTGCAGGCGCAGATGGCGCGGACGGCATAGATGGCGCCGATGGCGCCACTGGACCGCAAGGGCCAACGGGGCCTGCAGGCGCAGATGGCGCGGACGGCATAGATGGCGCCGATGGCGCCACTGGACCGCAAGGGCCCACAGGGCCTGCAGGCGCGGATGGTGCCACCGGACCGCAAGGGCCCACAGGGCCTGCAGGCGCGGATGGCGCCACCGGACCGCAAGGGCCCACGGGGCCTGCCGGCGCAGATGGCGCCACCGGACCCCAAGGGCCAACGGGGCCTGCCGGCGCGGATGGCGCGGACGGCGTTGACGGCGCCGATGGTGCCACCGGACCGCAAGGGCCCACAGGGCCTGCCGGACCAAACCTGGCGGTGGAGGGCTTCTCTGCTTTCACTAATGCGGCGGGAGTAGCTGGTTCCCAGCAAATCATAGACTGGAACGTCACTTCTCCGTACTACGGTAGCCCTAATTTCAATTCGACCACTGGAGTATACACCGTACCCGCAACCGGCAGATATTCACTATCAGCAACGATCAATTACGAGACCACCGCAACCGTTTCAATTTCAATAGGCGCAGGAATTAATCCCGCTTTCACAATACGGCGAACTTCTCCCGTTGCAACGGATCTTGTCACAGGCTTATTCCCTGTATTAGATGTGAATGTTGCGCTAGTATTGGCCTTGCGAGCCGTTCTCGGCAATGGCCTAGTCACATTAGCAGGTGAAGTTGATCTTAATGCAGGTGATGAAATCGGCTTATTCTATGAAGCGAACGGACTTACTATCGCGCTCGATCTCGGTGGAACTGGCGAAGGAATTGTCTGGTCACTGCATCGGTTAACGTAACAGAAAGACCTCGGGTCCCGCGTAAAAGCAGGACTCGAGGTCGTATTAGCCGACTGCGGGCTGCCACTGCCTATTTCCTTTGGAAAGGAAACTTAATATCAAACAGCACCAGAAGCCGGTCCTTCTCCATTCGAACACCCTCTACGCCGAACGTTTCACCGGTGGGCAAGTCCAGCGGGATACTAACTGTCTCTAAATAGTGCAGCGGCAAATTAATCGCCTTCAATGATAAAATCGCCGGACGAAGCACCAGATTCGGCTCCCGCCAATCCACTTCATACTCTACTCTCACACCGACCGGTATGCGCTCCCTATACATCACGTTGATGTCGCCGATTAGCCGGTCCTTCTCCAATTGAAAGTCTACCCCTTTAATCTGAACATGCTCGCCCATCTCTTTCTCCATTCCCAGCTTGATCAGATCATTCACTTCCGATTCCGTCAACACAAGCTCCGGCTTCATTCGCTTCACCATATGGAGCGCCTTCTCCTTCACATCGACCTTCTCATTCTCCAATTGAAAATCCAGCTCGCGCTCCGGCGCGATATACGCCACAGCCCCCCAAGCCGCACCGCTGATCAGCAGCGCCAAAATAACAACGCTCCACCATATCCGTTTAATCGCCCTCACCTCTCCGCTCTCCTCTCCCACATCGCCATAAGGCGATGAATACTTCTCCTCACTATCACTTACTTAATGTTATAATGGAACAATTGTATAATATCCGAATAGCATAGCTGCTACCCTGATGGAAGGATGGTAACATGAACGCCAATACGAACACCGCTCATAAAATCAGTATGGAAGAAATTGTTCAGGCACATATGCATCTGAAAGATGTCGTTGTACACACGCCTCTTCAGCATAGTCGCGTATTGTCGGAACGCTATAACTGCAATGTGCTTCTGAAACGGGAAGACCTGCAGACGGTCCGCTCGTTCAAGATAAGAGGAGCTTATCACCTCATGCGCTCTTTGTCACCTGAGGAGACGTCCAAGGGCGTCGTCTGTGCCAGCGCGGGCAATCATGCGCAAGGAGTGGCGTACTCCTGCCAGACGTTAGGCATTCCCGGGAAAATATTTATGCCCAGCACAACGCCAAGACAGAAAGTGAAGCAAGTATCCTTCTTCGGAGGGAATCAGGTTGAAGTCATATTGACCGGAGATACATTCGATGACGCCTACAGCGAAGCGATGGCGGAATGCGAACGTAACGACATGGCGTTCATCCACCCCTTCGACGATCGAAAAATTATTGCCGGCAACGGCACGATCGGACAGGAGCTGCTGGATAGAACCGAGCATGCGCCGGATTATATATTTCTTACTGTAGGGGGTGGAGGGCTGGCTGCCGGCGTATCCTCTTATACGAAAGTAATTTCACCCTCCACGCGTATCGTCGGCGTAGAACCTGAGGGCGCACAGTCGCTGCGCGCATCTCTGGATGCAGGCGAAGTCGTAACGCTGGAGGAGATCGAGAAGTTCGTGGACGGCGCCGCCGTAAAGCGCATCGGAGATCTCGCCTTCTCGATTTGTCAAGAGCTCATAGACGACGTCATTGCCGTGCCGGAAGGTAAAGTATGCACAACGATGCTTGACTTGTACAACGAGAATGCCATCGTAGCGGAGCCGGCAGGCGCACTCCCTATCGCAGCGCTAGATGCCTATCGCGATCAGATTCAGGGCAAGACCGTCGTCTGCATCATTAGCGGCGGCAATAATGACGTAGACCGGATGCAAGAAATCAAGGAGCGTTCTCTTATCTACGAAGGCTATAAGCATTACTTTATGGTCAACTTCCCGCAGCGAGCCGGCGCGCTTCGCGAATTTTTGGATCAGGTGCTTGGCCCAAGCGATGATATTACTCGCTTCGAATATACGAAGAAGTCCAATAAGGACAACGGTCCCGCGCTCGTGGGCATTGAGCTGAAGCATCGCGAAGACTACGGCCCGCTTCTGGCACGCATGACGAAGCGAGGCTATCGGTACCTGGAGCTGAACAAGGATCCCGTCCTCTTCAATCTGCTCATTTAATACGCACGAATTCCCTCCAGTCCAGCCGTAAACGCTGAACGGGGGGATTTTTATATTGGCGATTTGCCGGACAAGCTCTAAGGAAAAGGCGTTCGGCTCCATGCTGTTTGCTTTTGACTTGCATGCACTGGCATGAGAGCCTTCATTTTGGTATTGTTTAATTATTGCAATTTGTCTGGACGAATCCTATTTCTGTAATACGGCCGTCTTCAGGACAAGCGCGATTTTTCCCTTTTGATTGGTCTATTTTATGCAACGTTATGGCAGATCGGAGTTCGTGAATGAGTCAGTTAAATCAATGGATAGCAGAGCTTCAACGTATGGATATTGAACAAATTCAGCAAACCTTGCAAAGTTATTCGCAGTTCGGCCCTCTACCTGGACTGCTGCTTCCCTATATCGAGTCGTTTCTCCCCTTCCTGCCGCTTGTGCTCATTATAGCGGCTAATGTGAACATTTACGGGTTCGGATTCGGCTTTCTTTATTCCTGGATCGGGGTTACCGCAGGAGCCATCTGTGTATTTTTAATATGCAGGAGCCTCGGCAAGAATGTAAAGTCGCGGGTGCAGCGCAGATTCCCGAAGTCGGAGAAGTTCTTCAATTGGATAGAGCGAAGAGGATTTACTCCCTTGTTCTTGCTCGCATGCTTTCCCTTCACTCCATCCGTCATTATTACCGTCATATCGGGTCTTAGCAAAGTGCCATTTCATACGTTTCTGCTAGCCACCATGATGGGAAAAGCGGTAATGATCTTCATTATTTCGCTTATTAGCTTCGACATAGCCAACCTGCTGGAGGAACCATGGCGAATCTTCGTGTCCATCACTGCAGTGCTCGTCATGTGGTTCGGCGGCAAGAGACTGGAGAGCCGTTATCACATCAACGGATAAGTCCGCTGGAACAGGAGCTGATCGGGTTGAACAGCCGCTACCTATTGCCTTTAAGCACATGGATCGACATTGGAGCGACCACCGTAGTCTTGCTTCTGGCTGGATTGCTTCTTGGCGCCATGTTCCTATTCATTCGCGTCGCTTCGGACGACTCTGACAAGTATAAGACGTTGCGCGAGATGGTGGAGACTCTATTCGGCACACCCGCCCATCTCCGCAGCGGCGACACTGCTTCTGAAGACGCCTCGCCGAGCTCAGATGCTTCCTTACGGTCTCTTCCCCAATTCTCCGAGCCTTGTCCCGCATGCGGAACGGAAGTAACCGAGCGTGATGTGGAATGCCCTGCTTGCCAGCTCAGACTTCTCTAAGTGGAGGTAATGATTCGCTCTCAAGTCAGTCGCGCTTCCCTCGTCGTGCCGGACATTCATACAATCCCTCTTCTTGTGGCACACTATTGCTGATCTGGATTGAGGATCATAACTTATCGAAGGAGCGATAGCCTATGGCTGGCAAACAACCTTCCGACCGCCAGAAGGCGGCAAGTAAGGCGCAATCTCGGGCGGATCGCGCTCTGGACAGCAAAGCGAGAGCCAGCGAGCTGCAATCCGAAGCGGATCGCGCAGCAGTGCCAAAGCATGGCTTATAAGCGAACAGAAGGAGGGCACACTTCGTGAGCAAGCAGCATGATCATGAAAAGCATCGAATGGAGCCTATCTCTGGTGAACCAGTAAAGGCTGACGGCGTCTACCGCAACGAATGGGGGCGCGACGAGCGGCTGGAGCAAGGGGATGTTTTCCCTGCTGACCCCATGCTGGGAACGACAGAATGGAAGCAAGTCGAGCTGGAATTCGACAATCATCACGAGGGCCGTACCGACCCGCGGCTCATTCCTCATGATGACGATGATGATCCTGAAGCGCATATGCAGCATCCCCGTCGTCATAAGGGCAGCAATAAGGAGAGATAATAAGGAAGCAGCTTTCTATCGAAGGGGCATGGGCAATCACATGCCTCTTCGCTCATTATTCCCGTCTTTCGAATACGGATACTACATGAAAGGGTTGATCGTTCAATAGCTCCTTGCCCGGATCCTGGTCAAGTTGCGGCAATCGGATCGTCATTGTTGTTCCTGTCTCCAACTGGCTTACAGCCGTAATTTCGCCCCCATGATTATGAATAATTTTATAAGATACCATAAGCCCCAGTCCGGTGCCTTTTTGTTTCGTCGTATAGAAGGGCTGACCTATTTGTGACAACTGGTCTTCGGAAATGCCATCGCCTTCATCATGAATAACAATTCGAACCATATTCTTCTCCTCTGGAGCCAGCTCAATCCTTACGATGCCTCCATGCGGCATCGCTTCGATCGCATTTTCCAGTATGTTCATGAATACCTGCTTCAACTGACTGTCCACGCCAAGCACCCATAAAGGCTCCGGAATCCGCTCATACTGCAAGCTCACATGCTGCATTTGTGCTTGCTTTGCTAGCGAGGTTATGCTCTCTTCCATCACCTGACGCACATTCAGCGGCTTGAATTCGTACACTTGCGGCTTAGCTAGCATAAGCATCTCACTGATTATGGATTCAATCCTCATCAGTTCCGACTTGATAATGGGATAGTAGCGATTCTGTTGAATTCTACCAGTGGCAATTAGCTGCATGAAGCCTTTAAGCGACGTTAACGGGTTGCGAATTTCGTGTGCAATGCCAGCTGCCAGCTCCCCTGCAATAGAGAGCTTCTCAGCGTTAATAATCCGCCTCTCATATTTTTTCCTTTGCGAAATGTCACGAATAATGAACTGATGCACATGTACACCGGATTGAATGGTGCTCGTCTTCACAATCTCCGTATGTAGCAAGTTACCCTTCAGCGTCCTCCACTGAACTTCCATGAAGTCGGGCTCCGCCGCTTCGTCATCCTCCTGGTGATCAAGCCAGCGCTGCATCTCCTCGCGGTGATGATTCTGAAGCAAAGTATAGATTGAGGTTCCGACTAATTGTCTATCCACTGCCGCTTCGAACATGCGCAGGCCAGACGGATTCATATAGTCCCACTTGCCGTCTTTAATCAGCGCGATCGTATCCACCGAATTGTCTACAAGCTGTTTGTATTGTTTGTTGATTATCATATAATTACGTGTATTCAGCCACGACGTATACCCGAATATAAGGGACAACAGCGTCGTCACCGACAGAATAAAGGCTATAAGCAGCAAGTAGTCGTTCATCCGGTCCATCGTGAGAATGTGCTCGTACTTCACAACGACAGACTCCAGGCTCAGCTTATGAAGCATCATTGTGGATATGCCGACTACGACTCCGCTAATCATTCGGTAATATTTCTTCTTCATGCTGTAGATCACTAATGCTATACATATTCCCGAAGCATGCAATAAAATAGATAGCGACAGCAAGACAAGATTCACGGAGAACTGTTCAATCGCTTCCGTCCATTGCGTCAAAACATGAACAATGACGGAAGAAGCGGACATCATCATAGCACATAACCATTGGCGGCTGCGCCCCCACGGCTTGTGCAAATAAAAGGACAGCGCAAAGAAGGTGATTGGAACAGAAAGAAAAAAAGGCAGGAACACGTTCCAAGCGATGACGAGCATGTAATCCGATGCAAGCATCAAAACAATATGCATCGTCCAATGGCCGAGAGTCAGTAAGCTTGCCGCGCCAACAACCCACCCTGTACGAGCTTGACTGCTAGTGGAATTCGAATGATCAATCATACTGAACATGGCATAAGCCGCGTAACAGATTATAGTCAACGCGAGAATGATATAAAAAGGATTCAATTGCAAGATCATTGCTTTCATCATGCTCCTCCTAAGGATTGGATGGAATATCCTTATGCTTCCAATTTTCTTTAAATAGGAAGTTCGACAAATTACCAGAAAATCCTTTTCGTTTCATGCCATGCTTGTAACAATCTGTTGAATAAGGGCGGCTCACTCATCTCATCAGCCTATGCGAGCGCCCTTCATAAGAAAATAGTACTCCAACCAATGTGACATCGCCTACAGCTCGCCATTCGAACACTTTTCGTTCTCCAGCCGATGCCTCATCGCTTACAGCACCACTTCTGGCTGCTTTCCACTCTGCAACCATGGTAAGAAAGTCTCACATTGCTAGATTTAAGGTATACTACTTTCAAGGGCTGTTGGTATAATAAACTATCTGCTTAATAGATAGGCATTCAATGAGTATGGGAGGAATAAATCATGAAGATGGCAAAAGAGTTTAAAGAATTTGCCATGCGTGGCAATGTCGTAGATCTTGCGGTTGGTGTCATCATCGGCGGGGCATTCGGCAAAATTGTGACCTCACTGGTCAACGACATCATTATGCCGCCTATCGGAATGATTCTGGGTGGTAAGGAATTCAAGGACTTGAAGATATACTTAGAAAAAACAGAAGGGCTGAGCGGGGATGAGCTGGCGGCCGTACCCGCCATCCACTACGGGCAATTCATTAACGTTGTGCTGGACTTCCTGATCGTCGCGATGGCTATCTTCTTCCTTGTGAAAGGAATCAACAGGCTGCGCCGCAAGCAGAAGCAGGAAGAGGCCGCCCCGGCTCCTACGGAGAAGGAATGTCCGCATTGCTTGTCCAAAGTGCCGGTTAAAGCGACACGCTGCAAGCATTGCACTTCCCAGCTTGAAGCTGGTGCTTAACGCATGAGAGAAGAAAGATTCGACATCTATGATCAAGAGATGAATCAGCTGGGAACGGCAACACGGGAGGAGACCCATAGGCTGGGCCATTGGCACCGCACCTTCCACTGCTGGCTGACCCACTATGAGGGAAGTAGGCAGCTCGTGCGCTTCCAGCAGCGCCATGCTGACAAGGATACGAATCCCGGCTGCTATGACATTACTGTCGCCGGTCATCTGTCTGCCGGCGAAACCATGCAAGACGGGGTACGCGAGCTAGAGGAAGAGCTCGGTGTGTCTGCCGGCTTCCAGCAGCTTGTCCCTCTCGGGCAAGTACGGGAAGAAGAGAGCGGGTATGTGAACGGGAAGCTGTTCATCGACCGGGAGGTCAGCGATGTGTTCGGACTCCTCTGCGATATTCCGCTAATGGAACTTCGCCTGCAGCCAGAGGAAGTCGCCGGCGTATACGAAGCCGACATCGAAGAGCTGCTCGCCTTGTTCAAGGGGGAGCTGGAGGAGATAGCCGCCCAAGGGGTCAGGCTCGCTATCGCCCCCAATTCCCCGACAGGTCATCTCCGCCTGATGTCCAGCGAACGAAGTATCCGGGCCGACCAGTTCGTCCCCCGCGACGTCAGCTACTACATCGACGTGCTGCAGAAGCTGCGTTCGGTATCCCGCACCCTATAATCCACATCATACAGAAGAGAGGACTGTCTCACGTTATGTGACGGAACAGTCCTCTCTGCATAAGTGCATCAAAGGCCAAAACAGATATCGCCGGTTCGTTGACTCACGCAAATATCAAGCGTAATATTCACACTGCCCCTGCCGAACAAACAACAAATTTTCACACAGTCATAACCTGGCCTTTTAAAAAAGCATACTGTTCTGCATGGAAAATCGAATAAACTATTCACCGCTCTTGCATCGCAATGACGAATTGCTGCTGCAAGCTTTCTTGCCTTGCATCTCTTCCTGAGATTATTAAAGTCAGTGCCAAGCACCTTGCCTGCTTCCTGAATACCTTCTACTGCGGAATCATCAAAAAAGCGCCGTCTGCGACGATGGCGACGCTTGAATGCGCCCCCTACTCTTCTGCGATTCCAACCACTAATTTCAACTCTGGCGGACATAGGCACCCTCCTCTCTACCATTCTTCTATAGTATATGCTTGGCTCAATGAGAGGATTGGGTAATCATAGCATGTCAAATGTTGAATTGCTCATAGCCCTCTTCTTAATTCTCTCGAAAATAGTTCGCAACTTCAGTCAGCAATTTTAGGAATGCTGAGACCTTTTGCAAGCGAAGCAACATTCGAGCACGCTCGACTCGACGAAACTCTTCCGTACGAGCTTGACTGATTCGTTTGAGAAATTGGAACTTTTCATCGTCAAAAACCACCTTCAATGCCGGTTCCGAAGCAACCGTCATCGAAGGTGGTTCATAAAACATTACTGTTTCGCTAAATCAGATTGGCGTTCACGAGCAGCCTTTCAATGATGACGGCGGTCTCCGCCCTCGTGATCGGGTCGGTTGGCATCAAGTGATTGTGATAGCCTTTGACCAACCCTTTCTGTATGGCGGCCGCGACTGCTTCTCGTGCCCATCCCGATAATATGTGTTGATCAGCAAACCGAGATAGAATGGCGTCAATATCGGCAGAATCCAACTCCGTGGATATCCCTGCAATCTTCATCGCTTGGGCAATCATCGCCATGGCTTCTTCCCGTGTAATCGTCTGATTCGGACGGAAAGTTCCGTCTGTATACCCATTGATGATTCCATAGCTGTGGGCTTGAGCCAAGGCTACGTTGTACCAATCGTCCGCTTGCACATCCTTGAATGCTGATACGGTACCGCTGTCAGCCAGTCCCAACGCCCTGACGATCATTGCAACAAATTCGGCACGCGTAATATCGGCGTTCGGATCAAAATGGGTCTTGTCTACTCCCATAATGATCATGCGTGAGGCCAGGTTCGTGACCGCTGACTGCTGCCAAGCTGCCGTCACATCTGAATAACTGGCAGAGTGGGAGATTAAGGCATAAGCACTGTTGGTCAAACTATTCACCACGGCATAGGATTTTCCGTCTATCGTCATGACTTTTGTCGGAACATGATATACGGTGCCGTCCGGATTGAGTACGACCGCGGTCGTCACCTCGCTGGGATCAATGCCGGTCGGAATGGGAATATTCCGTTCCACGTATGTCTTGAACGTATCTAATAAGATTGTCTGTCCATGATAAGTCGCCGTAATCGTGAAATGGATCGGAGTAACGATGACACGGAAATCTCCATTCGCAGCAGCCTGTTCCATTCGCTGCATCGTCTCCATCGAGCCCTGTTCCAATTGAATCTGAATCGACAACTCGGCCCCACTCACCGGATTGCCGAGTAGTTCGAGAATATCCATCCATTGCGCGGCCGACAACTTGTAGTTCGCCATTGGCGTTTGGATTTCCAATGATACCTGCTTGTTATGCAAGGCTTGAACTTCATTTCCAGTTAACGTTAAACGCACCTGATCCGTGTCCTGCGTGACAGGAACGACAATCTCGGAATAATCGCTATGTTGGTTGAACCCAGAGATGAATTGGGCTTGATCCGGTATTAAAGTTAATATCCATTTGCCGCCCTCGTAAGTATTGGTCACTCTAACAAGTTGCCTCACGATTTCACCATTAATTTGTATATCCAGACCATTGTCTGGAATGTAGGAGCTGGCGGGGCGGGCTCGATTCACAACAATAGAATAATTGATTGTCGTGCCGTCCTGCGCTATCACCTGCAAGCGGATCGTATTATTTCCGAGCTGTAACGGAATCGCACCGGACGCATGACCGCTATTCAGTAAGACAGGCCCCAAAGTGAGTTGATTGCTCTGGTTATACACACTCATCGTCACCGTGGCGGTTGCATCGGCCAACGTCGGTGTGAGGTTGATGGTATCAATGGCAGTTCCTACATTCACCGAATAATGCAAGGTCCCCGACGTAAAGACGGGAGATAAATTCCCCTGACTGAGCATGAGACCCGACAAGTCGCCATTACTGGAGTAGGCTCGGTTCACCAAGACGGAATAAATATGGCGTGAGCCGTCCTGCGCCGTCACCAGCAAGCGGATCGTATTATTTCCGGGCTGTAATGGAATAGCACTCGACGCATGACCGCTAGTCAGTGATACAGGCCCCAAAGTGAGTTGACTGCTCTGGTTATACACGCTCATCGTCACCGTGGCGGTTGCATCGGCCAACGTCGGAGTGAGATGGAGGGAATCTACAGCATTTCCCACATTCGCTGAATAATTCAAGGTCCCCGACGTAAAGACGGGAGATAAATCCCCCTGACTGAGCGTGAGTCCAGACAAGTCGCCATTATTGGAGTAGGATCGGTTCACCAAGACAGAATATGTTTTCGCTATGGTACCGCCTGGTGAAGTCACTTGCAGCTCGATCGTATTGTTGCCGGCAAACAAGGCAATTGGCTCTGAGGCAATGCCGCTTGTCAATCGGATCGGCCCCATCATCAATTGATTCGCCGCATCGTAGACACTCATCGTCACGGTGTTATTGGAATCATTCACAGTCTCGGTCACGGTAAGACTGGAAATATCATTTGCAACATTAGCTGAATACATTAGCGTATCCGGTGAAAATTCGATATTTAACGGAATAACCGTTGACGATGAAAGCAATGAAAGATTGTGTAGATCAACCGAAGATACCGGTCCGATCACGGTGCTGCGCGGGAGTCCTACTGTCTCACCGGTAACAGCGACAGGCGTGACCTCCATGCGAATATATCGGCCAAAGTCCGACTCAATTAGTGAATACTGGTTCGGATTGGAGCCGGTAATATTGATTGCGTTTAATCCATTAGCATCGTCTTGTCGATACCATCGTACAATGGAATGCCCCTGCAAATCCCCATCAGCATCTTCATAATCATACGTTCCGTTTAAGGTCACGCCGACTATAGCTTCTCCCGAGATAGCCAGATTCAATACCGTCGGCTCTTGATTAATCGTTGACACCTTCACGATTTGTTTCGCCTCATTCGGAATCATCCAAATATGATTGCCATCATAGACAGCACCCAGAAATTTTCGCACTCCCGTAATTCCGCTCGGCCAATTCGTGTATCCCGTCATTGTCCCCGTATTGGGATTCACTTTCATCAACCTGTCGGCCGCATTCGGAATCATCCAAACGTTTTCGCCATCATAGAACCCGCCTTTGAACGCATCGGAGGATTTGGAGAAATCGGACGGCCAGTTATTGTAACCGGTCATCTCCCCGGTATCCTTGTCGATCTTCATCAACATATTCGAAGCACTCGGCATCATCCAAATGTACTGGCCGTCGAATGCCCCGCCTCGCAAGCTCTGGCCGTTATAGCCGCTGGGCCAATTGTCGTAAATTGTCATTTCACCAGTAGCAATGTTGAATTTCACCACATGATTATTACTCGCCGAGGAAGGGACAAGCCAGATGTGGTGCCCGTCAAATAGCCCACCGAAAAACGATTGATAAACCGTTTGGGTATATTCCCAAGCTGTTCCAGGATATACGATTTCTTCGTAAGACAAGCTGTCAGGCCAATTATCGTATGCCGTCATGGTACCGGTATCCTTATCCACACGAATGATTGAACCGGATGATTTCGCCGGGATCAGCCAGACATGCTGTCCGTCATATACGCCGCCGGCAAATGCATTTCCGCTTTTCGTAAAGCCGCTCGGCCAATCACTATATCCGGCCATTGTACCCGTATTCTTGTCAATCTTGATGACTTGATTAGCGGAATAGGGAACAAGCCAGATATACTGTCCGTCAAATACTCCGCCGATAAAGCTGAAGTTTGCCGTATCAAAGCCTGCGGGCCAATCCCCATAACTCGTCATCACGCCCGTGTCTTTATTGATGCTGACCACATGATTGTTATTGTTTGGAACGAGCCAGATGTTCTCGCCGTCGAATACGCCTCCGTCATATCTCATCGTTCCCTGGTTCACGTCAGACGGCCAGTCCCAATAACCTTCCATTTGGATATCCGTCTGGAGTGGATTGGCGTGAATCGTACCGGAAAAGCCAAAACCGTCTTCATTATAAATCGAAGCTGCCGAAACCTTGGGTGAAAACCAGGTCACACTGAGCAGGAAACAAAAACCGATTATCCAAGCCGCCATTTTTTTCGTTTTCATCGTGCATCTCCCCGTATGTAGTGCGTATGATAAACATGCGAAGGACAGACATATTGTCTATTCAGGCTCCATATGCTCTCATTATTCTACTATATGAAAATGGTAAAGTATAGTAGATTTTAGTAGAGAGTGATTCTGAAATAACGATTGCTAGTCGTTACTTTTGCTCAGACCTTTTGTATAGTGAAGTAACATTCGAGCACGCTCCCCCAACTACTTCGCATAAGCATTCACTCTATTGGAAAAACGCGCCTTCGTGTCCATGAACCATCTCTCCTATCGCCTTTTTTTGGAATGAGACTTCTTATTTAAGTAAGTTCATCCTCTATGGCTTCCCATAATTTGGAAATCATTAATTCTCATTATATACCATTAAGGAGCAGGCGATAGGAGAAAATAGGGTTATAGATTGGCAGCTACTTGTTGCTTGAACTTATCCCAGTGACTCCAGCTTCCTGAGGCATACATAAGCCGTGGACAGATCTTGCCGCTCCAATCGTAATGCCGGCGTAGCCTGTCCACTCCCCAGCCACGCTCCCGCAACAAGTCGGCGACAAGTCTGCTTGCTCTTATGAGCGTATGCTCATAGTTCCCACTCTCGCATAGCTCTATCGCAATCGAAGTCCGGTTACCGCTTCCTTCACGGTTTCCATCGCCGGCATGCCAGGCTGTCTCATGGAGCGGAATGCACTCAATCGTCTCCCGTTCATCGACTACCAGATGGTAAGAAGCAGTTGCTTTGTTGCGAGGATTCGTCAGCCAGTTGAGCTCATTCCGGGCCGTGCTTGCCGCATTGCCCGTGTTGTGAATGGTAATCGTGGTAGCCTCAAGCCGATGCCCCGGACGACGGTTGTACGGTGTGTTTCTGGGTATATGATTCACGCGGTAATTGGGCAACAGTTTATCTGGACGAAATTGTATCGCGATAGCATGATGAACGACGCGCTCTTTATAATTTCTGCTCATATCCGCGACATGATAACATCGCTTCTTATTGCTCCTGTCGATCCCTAGTGCAGCCAGCAGTTCCTGATTGTTGGTTGCAAGCGTGGAGGAACCTCCCCCGTCCAAATTCACAGCCTCTCTATAACCGTAATTCGCCGCCATCACTCCTGCTTCAGCGGTTGTGAACCCTTTATCATATTTCCCCCTCCCATCAATCAAAATAAGGCTCAATGTGCCATCCGATTTCACCCCTGCGATTGTTCTGGGATTCGAGCTGAGTAGATAGTAAGGCGTCTGTTCAGCCAGATCTGGTGTAAGGTTGACACATCCGTTAGAGGTAAGCATCGGTGTGCAGGAAACGCCCCAACTTATGTTAGACGGAGAATTCTGCCGAGCAATCATGAATGCATTATTTCGGTAGAATAGATGTGGTCTGTATTCCGTCTTGCCCGCTATATCAGGAAAAATCACCTTGCCATTTCTATATGTTCTGCCTAGCAGCGCACCGGATTCGGCATTAAAAAATGACGCATTGCACACAAGCCAATGTCCACTATGTTTCCTGACCAACTGATCGAGAATGGCTGACACAGTCTTCCCTTTCGCCACGACAAGCTCTGTCCGAATGACCGCTTCCGGCGGAATTTCCGCTACTCGCATATCCGTCCAGCCTTGCTGCTTCGAGTATATCCCGGTCACGGGATATTGAAGCGGTCCTTCCTCCAGCTTCCCTTCTGCAATACGAATTCTTTTATGGGCGATCATGTTGGTTGCCACTCCTGTTCAATTGCTGCAATCTTTCCTTGATCGCTTGGGGCACCCATACGTTGAGCACGCCTAAATTCTCAATAATAGACAGCCCTTCGCGTCCGATATAGAAGTACAAAGCAATCGTACGGAAGACGGGGCTCTCATTGCCGACGAACTGATCCAGCAGGACGCACAGGGCAATGACTTGCAGGACCACGCCTTTACGCACGCCGCCCCAGAACATGACCTCGCTATTAAGCTTCTTCAGCTTGAGTGCGCCAAGCAGCCCCGTAATATAATCCGCAACCATGCAAAAGACGAGCAGCCTGAGCGCGATATCCCATCCACCGAGGTATGCTGCCGTCGTTGTCCCGATCGCCGCAACCGCTCCGCCAAAGGCCGTTTCCTTGGCGCTTGCTCCTACTGCTGCTGAAATTAAAAGTTGTCCAATATTCATTTAATTTCCCCCTATGAGTTATTAAAGGGGCTGTTCCAAAAGTAAATTTATAGTTTTTTTTAGCCCCACTTAAATAAAAATTTCTTTGAGGAAATAGACCTCAGTTTCCACTTTGTAGTGAAAATTGAGGTCCATTTTTGTGTAGGATAGAATGTTTGATTTTTATGCGAACACTGTTGGGACAGCCCCAAAAACTAGCCCCGTTATTTCTTGATATTGGGCTTCGGTTATCTTCTGACTGACTACAAATACGGCAACATTTTTATCAGTGTATCTGCCAGCCTTATAATGTTTCTTTACAATCGCAAACCAATCCATTTTACAACACTCCTTTGCTTACAAGTTCTAGTAGCAATGATGCATTTTCTGCTTCCGACTGCTCTAGTTCCCCTTGGAAAGTCTCCAGTTCCGCAAGCAATCTTTCGGACTTCTCTTCAAGAGATTCAGGACGAGATACTATATGATAACTCAGTTCTGAAGTCTCATGCTTATAATAGAGAACTGCCGCAGACAGTGGAGGAAGGGCTTCTGGTAACGTAGGCAGTTCGGTAACAAATATACCTTCTACCTCGAGTTCTTCTCTAGTTTTCTCAAGACCGTATTTCGGATGAAATGGTTGGTGATGTTGGATTAATACTCTACCATCAGGCGCGAGTCCCAAATAGATTTCTGACATATCGCTTCCTCCTTAAATGTTAACTGTTAGTTTCACTACCTGACGAATCTTGCTCCCCGTAGCAATGAGCGCTACGGAATCCTCGGTAGTCGTAGAGTAGTTAGGACTTATCGGCGTAGCCACTGTATGCGGTGATATTGCCGATCCATCTGGCTCTAGCAAATAGTGTGTCATGTAAGCCCCAGAAGAACTATCAATCACAGGTATTATAACGCAGCCGTTTTTTGTCATCTGAACCACATCTCCATGCCTGTGTGTATCATATGTTGAGAAGGTTCCGTTATCTCGACAGGTATACCTCTTGTTCCCAGTATTTGTTCCAACAGCAATGACATGACTTGACATACCGTTTCCAGTGACACTGCTTGTGTAGTCGCTGATGTTTATGGACGATACATATGACATGTTCGATTTATTGAACCTTCGTAGATTATACCCGTCTGATATCCATATATAGAGGCTAGACACCGCGATATTGTTAGGAGTACCTGTTGTATTAGATATCATGGTGGTTATTAGATTACCGTTGATCCCCCACTTAGATACAGCTAAATAACTGCCTGACGTATGCGCTTGCCAGGCTATCCCTTCATGGTCGATATAGTACCTCTTATCGCCATTAAAGTTAGTAGGCAGCCTACTCCCGTTACCTGTTGTAGAAGCAAGGGTAGTCATGTCTCGCCAATTGAAATAGCTCGTATAGCATTTGTTGGTGAACGGGTCATGATATAGTGATGACGTCCCAGAGGAAGATAGAGACTCCGATGTTATCAACAAATTACCTTCATCGTCGTACCGCTTCATGGTGCGGATACTACTAGGAGACTCTATCAATGATATGATAGAGCCATCTGCCGCAACACAGCCACCTAGTACCTTGTAGAATGAGTTCATAATGTTCGCCGTAGCAACATAATCAAGTGGTCTTTTAACAAAGAGACTAAACCCACCCGCCATTGGCGTACCCGAAGAACTTTTTATTCATCGAGTCATACCAGATATCTCCATCAACCGGAGAAGAGGGCGGGGAACTTTTCACCTCCGCTCTCAACGATAGATTCCCGGAGCTCCGTATCGACTCAGAATTAATATCGATGGCCTGCTTAGTTCGCTGAGGCGTCATATACACATTACTCGCCGTACCAGCTTCCGCTTGTGCCTGCGAGGCAATTCCATAGTTCTGGATGCCACTAAGTCCGACATCCGCTTTCGTCAACGTTACCGCTCCCGTCTTGCTATTTACGGACGTAACAGGGGGGGGCGGTATCGATGCAACCTTTACATCCGTATAATCATTGGCAAGCTCCTTCGCCGCATCCACCTCCGCCTTACGAGCCACATCATCCGCAGCGGCAGGAGCGGCCGCTTTCAGGCGTCCTGAGCCGTCACGCGCCGCGAGCGTGTTCGGGGTGGCCGCCGAAGTGGCCGCTCCCAATTGAGCCTCCACCGACTGGCCGTTGCCCGATACGACGTTCGATGCCTTCGTAATGGGATGGATCTCTTCCCAGCTCGTCCCGTTCCAATGCTTTTGCAATACGTTTTTTGCCATTGGCTATCTCTCCTCCTCTTCTTCTTATATTTCCTGATACCAGAAGTCTGCGTTCGCAGGCTCGCTCGAAGAGACAACGATCTTGGCCCCTTGCGCGTCGCTCACCACATTCTTTACGAATGCCGTCGTGGCGATCTGCGTATTGTTCGTGGCAACCGCAGCCGTAGGCGCTGTCGGCGTGCCGGTAAGCGCCGCACTCGCGAACATCGTCGCTTTGCTCTCGTTAGCCACGTTAGACAGGCCTACATCCGACTTCGTCAGCGTCACCGCCCCCGTCTTGCCGGCGACCGATTGCACCGGCGAAGTCGGCGTCAGCAGCTCCTGCCAGTTCGCCAGCACGGAAGCCGGGGTCGTCTTCAGAATGAACGACTTCGACAGATCCGTACGGACCGCCACATCGCCAACCTCGCAAGTGAGCGCCAGCATCTCCGTCTGGTTGCTCACCAGGAAGGTGTCCGTAATGGCAATCTTTGGCACGACGCCCGCATCCAGCTTGCCCGCCCCATCCAGAACGGGGACGTTGCCGCTGGCGGTGCCGACATTACGGCCCGCCGCCGTTCCGGCATCGGAGATCTTCGACAATGACAACGCGGGAATATCCGATGCCGACAGTTGCCCCCATGCAGCCGTTCCGGCGGCGGAGTACTTCAGCAGATCTCCGGCTGCTCCTCCGGCGGGAATATGCTTGTTGCCTGCAGTCGTCGGATGCACATAGTTGTTGGCATTATCCGCTATACCTGCCAACTTGTTCTTCTCGGCCGTCGTATAATCATTCGTCGACAATCCTTTTCCGGTCAGCTTGTCCACCTTTGTACCCAATAGCTCCGGCAAGCCATCGACCAGTTCCGCCTTCGTCTTCGGGAACAAGTCATCCCAGGCCGCTCCGTTTTTGTACTTGACCTGAATGTTTTTCTCTGCCATATGTGCAGCCTCCTATGAATTAAAATTCGTCAAACCATACTTCCTTGTCGTCCTGAATACTGGCATTGCCGATGAGCAGCCCACCACCTCCCCCCACATCAGGTGTCTCCCCCAAGTCTTCATACCAGTACAAGTTCGGGGCCGGGGCCGGCTCCGAAGCGGACATCACTATCTGCACCTTCGCATTAATCTCCTGCCCGATATCATTCATATCCTGCGGCAGGACCGTGTCGTTGATCGTCCAATCCGTCTTAGCCACTTGCGGCAACCTCCTCCACTTTAATCGTCTGCAGCATGAGATGATCCGCCGTAATGGGCACATTCACCGTATGCGCAGTCAGCACCGTATCCGAAGCATCCTTCAGCTCCACCAGCGTAATTGACTGCACGTCCGCCACGGGAACCAAATAATTCAGAGCCAGTGTCTCACCCGTCACCTGCTTCACCTGAAAATCTCTGATCTCATAGCTGCCGTTAAGCACTACCTTGTCTACTCTTCCTCTCACATATTCCGCCACATCCTGCAGCAGACTCAGCTGGATCATGTTACTGGCACCTCCGCACCGTAAGACGCGAACGGCGCAGTTCCAAGCATCCAGGAACCGTCCAGCTTGTAGTTCCATGTCACTTCCTGCGCCGTTATGCGTTCTTTCAGTTGTATTTTCGAGCCGAGCGACGTCTTCTGCTGGTACACCAGATTAGCCGGCTTCACCGTCTCGATCGTATGCTGCACTTCCTTGAAAATAGCTGCACTATCGATATTCGCCGTCAGCGTCAGCAGAAACCCCTCTTCGTCTATCGTCACAACGGCCATTCCCGGCCCGATAAGCCGATCAATCTGCTCTTGCAAATATCGCTTGGTGAATGGCGGCTTCGTGGAGTAGCGGTTCACGATCCGCAGCCTTCGAAAGCCCAGCGACTCCGTCTCGGGATCGGCCTGTATGCCCAGCATCCGCTCTCTTCGCCTCACGGCTCCTACTCCGGATGTCATGACGAACCGGTCATCCAGCTGTCTCTGCACCGCTCCCCGGACAAGCGACAGCTCGTCCGACTCGGTCGCAGCCAGCTCTCTGAAGTCGGCTATCCCTTCATATAGAGGAGGCCAATGCTTCATCACATCATTGGACATGCAGCGTCACCGTCCCCATGACCGGCACTTCGTCGCCGCCCAGCACCATATTCTCGGCGGCGCCATTCAATGCCGTCCCGTTCACGTCTTCCACGCCTTCCACCCCCAGCAATCGCGCATCCACTTGCGCCACGCGAACGACCAGCTGGGACTGCTCCGCCCAAGTTCTTCGGATGTCCAGCATATACGCCGCCATCACTTCTTCGACTTCGTCCTGCACTTGTCCGACGGTCGTGCCCAGGGCCAGTGTCAAAGTCGTCTCTACGTTCACAGCGGACTCGCTCACACCGGCAACCGTCACCTGATGTCCGATTGGCGCCAGACCCAGCCCCTCCCCGCTGCTGCCGGATGGATCAAGCTTCGTCTGCACCTCGCTTAGCAGCGTTGAAGACGGTTCCCTCCAATCGCCGGATATAATCGCAGCTTTCACAGTTCCCCCGCCATTCCACACGGGATATATTTTCGATGCTCCTACTCCATCCATGTCGTTCAGGATCGCCTTATACTGCGCCACATTCCCGCCAAAGGCAGGCTCGTTCACCGCCGCGTAATAACGCTGACGCAATGCCTCATCGCCTTCTTCGTCCACGCCGGGAACAAGCACTTCGCCTAGCTCCGCGCGCGCCAGCCCCTCCACATATTGAAGCGGCAGCAACTCGCCGAAGCGCTCATTGCCTATGGAGCCCTCTTGCTCGCAAGTGACCATATATTCGCCCGTGCCCATCTCCTGCCCGACGATATACACCAGCCGGTCTTTGGCGAACCGGCTACCGGAGACAACTGCCATCGGACTATCGCCCGCTCCATAGAATAAGGCCGCCCGCTTCGCATACGTAGCCGCTCGCCGGTTCACGCCGAATTGCGACGCAATTCGTGTCAAGTACTCGCCCGTTGCCGTGTCAGCGAACGACAAGCTGTCATTCAGTTCCAGCTCCATATACAACTGAGCAAGCTCCGCCGCGGCGGGAGCAAGCGCATCATAAATAATGCTGCCTTCGCGCTTATCGATACCTGATGGCACCCTGTCCAGCATCCTTTGCAAAATAACGTCCATGCTTTCCGAGCTGTACATGCTCATATCACCTCCATCTCTCCCTGGAATGATCCCAGACGCGATACAACCGTAAAGCTGATTCGCAAGCTGTCGTCTTCCGTTCTTGTTTCAACGTCATCGATGCGCAGTATACGGTCGTCCTGCAGCACCGCTTCCTCCAGCATCCGCTTCACTTCGGAAGCGAGGAACAACGGCGAGCTCCCGATCAGATCCCGCAATTCGTGACCGTAATTCGCACTATAGATCAAGTAGCGGAATCGTTCCGTTTGCAATGTTTTGAATACGGCTTGCTTCAGAGCCTCTAATCCGTCTATCATGCCGGATACTCGTCCGTGTTCCAGATCTAGCCGCCATGTGCGGGACGGCTGCTCCAGCGATTGCACTGCTCCCGGCAATACGCCTCCCTCAGGAATCATAGATTCACCACCTTGTCCACGAGAAGATAGCGCTGACCGCCCTGCATGCGCAGCAGAATAAGCTTATCCCCTTGCTGAAGTCCGCGCAGCGACAGCGACTCCGGCATAATGAGGAACTCGGGCGGCAGCGTGAAGCGTTGATCGACTTGTACCCGAAACGGAGCCGCAGAGACTACTTCTCCGAACAGCAGCTGCACAGGATTGCCCGCTTCCACTGCACCTAAGCCCGCTTGCTTGATCAGATTCAAGATGGTGCTCATGGAATCACCTTCAATTCCAGCGTCATCGTGTGAAGAGCGCCATCGAATTTGTGCGTGCACTCGTCGACCAGGAATGGCTGATGAATGCCCTCCTCCTTCAGCCATACGCGGATATAGCTTCCCGCACGGACCCGGATGTCGCCCAGCGCGTTCAGCTTCAGCTTGCGCGTCTCCCTGTTTTTCAACGTGGCCAGATTATCCAGCCGCGATCGAATGGCTGCGACCGACATCTCCTCGCCCACCGATTGATACAGCTGAAGCACGCCCCACTGCGCCTTGTTCGCGCTATCCTCCGCGACATGCAGCTCCCGCTTGCCCGACTTCTTGTTGTCTTGATACAGCACAATGCGATTATACGTATCCTCGTCAATGGAAGTGGACAGGCTGTAGTCCGTCAGCAAGCTCTCCTCGCCCACATAGAAGTCCAGCAGCATATCCTCCACATTCCGCAAGGCCAAGTAACCGAAATCGTCATATAGCATAAAATTCCGGCCGGTATGAACAAGCGTGAGCGTAAGGGCCTTGTCGCATATGTCCAGCAACTTCTTCCCATCCTCTGCCATCTGGGGAATGACATAGGAGGTGTCGGCGATATAGCCCGTTCGCAGCCGGAACTTCTCGGCGATCAGCGTAATCATGTCAGAAGCGCGCCGATCCTGGAACACGAACGTATCGGTATTCATCAAGTACCGAATCTGGTCATACGCCTTCAACTTCACCGTCTCTCCGCTGCCGCCATCCACACTGAAAATATAGCCGTAAAAAACAGGGTGGCCGTCCTTGGTCACCTGCACGATATCGCCGTTGCGGTACTTATAGCGCTCCGACTCGTACAGGCCGCCCTTCAGCAGCGTAAAGTCCAGACTGCCCGCTTTCCCGATGCGGCTTGTCTTCCAGCTCATATCCCCCGCAATATCCGATACATCCCATACATTCCCGTCCCTGTTGTCGATGAGCACTTGCATCATGACAGCTTCAGCACCTTTCCAATCGCGAGCCGTCTTACATCCGAGTCGGCAATGCCGTTCAGCCGCTGAAGCTCCCGCCAACGCGTTCCGTTGCCAAGCAGCCTCTGGGCAATGCTCCACAACGTATCTCCCGCCTGCATCGTATAAGTACCGGGCTTCTCGCGTTGATCCGGGCGACTGCTCTTCGAATATCCCGTTACGCTGCCGCCCTCATTCCCGGCGATGACATATTGCTTGGCCGCGTAGAAGCGATAGTGCTTCAGCTTGATGGAATACGCGATATCCCCGCCTCTCCCGGCCGCCTCCTTCCACTGGAACGACTCAATGCTGACGGGCGTATTGATCGCGAACTCCTTCCCTACGAAAATAAAGCGAATCGGCCGCTTGCTGTCCATCCACCGCGTCAAGTAGCGCACGTATTCGCTTGGCGGCAGAATGCGGCCGGGAGCTATCGATAGGAAGGGATAGGTCTGATGCTGACCGGGGAAGAAACTGCTGAAGCTGTATTCGGACAGCTTGCGATCCTTAATGACGTTGACTTCGCCGAGCCCCGCAACATCGTAAGTGCTGCTCTTGCCCCCTTCGCTAATCTCGATAGAAGCGGGCATGACCGGCAGTTCAATCGGTCCCTCTTGGTTGTTGTTGAAGCTAAATTGAATGCCATATCCATAATGCGGCGTATCCGACTGATACACACTCATCGGTACACCCCCTCTGCCGAGACAGCAATCTCATCTTGCAGCACCGTTGTAATAGCCGCCACCATGGAGCTGACATCCAAATCGTGACGAATATCCCCCGTCTGCACATTTACGGACGGCTGAAGAGTAACGAAATTCTGAATGTTCTTCATCTCTGCCAGCTCCCGCATCGTCTTCAGATCCTCACTGCTAATGTCTACGGTGTCGTTGATCTTCCCCACTTCCCCTACTCTGCCAACCGAGTTCAGATTACCGGAAGCTGGAGTATGGCTTTGATCGAATCCGGCTGTCAGATTATTGTTCATCGTTAACTTAGAGAGTTGATCAGGGGACATGTTCTCCAATGCTGAAGAAGTTGGAACCTCGTTTTTCTTCTTTTTATCCGCCCTGTCATCCATGAACTTCTTCAGCTTCTTATCATTCTCCGCTGCCACATCCAGAGCATTCTTAACAGCATCCGCTTTATTGCTTTGAACAGTACTCAGTACATCTTTCGTTATGTCGCTGAAGGAGAACTTGGCGCTAATTTGGAGCGATGAACCTGTCACTTTATTTATCGCATTAAGAACGGTATTAAGACCTTTAATGATGCCATTGATAACGGAATCATACAGCTTGCCTACTGAATTGGCCCAGACCAGGAAAGCTTTCAATATATCCTCGACAATTGTCCAGAAGAATACCGGTATATTTGCAAAGAAGTTGAGAATACCATGCCATGCTCGCATCAAACCGATGGCAAACTTGTCGTTTTTCTCCCAAAGACTGTACAGGGCGTATCCGAGGCCAATGACAAGTGAAATGATCAGCATAATGACATTGGCCTTCATGGCTGTGTTCATTTGCTGCCATGCATTTTTCAATCCGATCGTAGCGATCATCGCCACCGCCGTCATTGCGGTATACAATTGCGAGATAAACTGCATGGTGTTATAAGCTGTTAGAGCCATTGAAACCCCATCGGATAAACTACCAAAGACAGACCAATTGTTGGACAGAAAGTTCATAGCTGCCGCATTGGATTTCAATTCTTGCGTTAAACCTGCGAAACCGGTTGTCATATTGCCTAACAAATCGCTGAGATTAGGCAATTTCATCTCACTGGCATCATTGCTCACAACATTTGCAGCTGCATCCGGGAGGCTACCAGGGATGATGATCCCATTTTTTCGAAAACTCGGTTGTTGCACCAACTTTGTCGCTTGTTTCTCCAGATCAGGCGGCACTTGCGCCATGAACTCTGGAGATAGAGGAGCCTTATTGAATGGCGGCAAACTATTGTTGCCTTGTTCAGGACAACAACACTCCCCCTTGTCTTTTTGAGCAGGGTCCGGCTGCTCGAAGCCGAAATTCAAGCTGTTCAGATTAAATGCAATCAGATCGACCATTCTTTCCATTGCGGGCAATGCGTCTTTCTTTATTTTATCCTGCAGCTTATCTTTCTCCGTTGTTTTACTATTAGCCGAGCCCCCTGCAGGCTTATCTGTTACCGTCAGCTTCTCCAAATTGCGCATATATTCCAGAGTTTTGGCATAATTCTCCGCACTCTTCATCGACATGTTCAGCGAATGATTGAGAGCCGTGAATTGTGCAGAAACCCAGCTTGCGGACTGCTCTATTTCATGCATAGGGTTTTTCATTCCATAAAAAGTTGCCGCAGTTCGTTGTTCCATTACATTCATCGCTTGCTTCAAACCTTCCGTCGCACGCTCAGCCAGGCTCATCGAGCCGCTCATTCCTTGAAGCATACTTATAAGGCCTTGTTGCTGAATGGCCATCGTCGTACTCACATCCTCACCACCTTTCTCCTTAACCCATGCGAACAGGCATCGTGCACGCCGGAGTCCAGCCACATGATGCCATGCTCACCTCACTTTATTTTCGCCGCACACTCTGCTTTTTCTCCGCAGCGAGTCTCTCCTGGATGCAAGCAATCATGAAGGCCTTCTCCTCGCGGGTCTGGCTCATGTATTCACGTGGCGTCATATGGAATTTCATGAGGGCGTAGTACGCATAGTTCGCGTCACTATCACCCTCGCGAATTAGTTTTTTGCCTCGTCCACAAGCTCCTCAAAGTTCGTGTTATAACCGGAGATGCGCTGAATCTCCTTCGACAGTTCCTCGATCTCGCCGGCAAGCAGCACCTTCTGCAGATAGGCGTCTGAGTCCGCGCAGCCCAGTGCCCGAATGCTCTCTGCATCCTTGAAGCTGGGATCGACCGTATGGTTGATGACAATCGCTTTCGTAATGGCGCCGGAATCGATTTCGACTTGTCGGTCCTTGCTCTTCGGATTGATCTTCATCGCGCGTTTTTGGTAGGCTGCCAAGTCATCTGCGCTCATCGCGCGAATTTTGAATTTCAACAGCATGCCGTCACGATCCTTAAACCGGTCCGAGATCGCCACATCCGCAGTCAGATTATCCACCGGGTGGCTATTCAAAAATTCCTGTAAAGTACTCATATGAGCTCCATGCCTCCATTTATTTTTTTATTGAACAGGGGTGAAGGAATCCAAAATGTCGAAATCCTCGAATGTGAACGGCAGTTCTTCCTCCAGCGCATCCTCTGCCGTCGCATCGAACTTGGCCAGCACAATGCTGTCCAGATTGCAGTGGCGAAGCAACACTGTCTGCTTGCCCGTGCCGGAAGCCGGGTCTTCATTCACAACCTGCAGATCAAAGTAGAAGTCGCGTCCGGTTTTAATGTAATCTAACGTCAACTCGCGGAATTTGGACGTCATATAATAGATCGTCAACGTGCCGCTGCCGCTCCAGCCCATCGTCTTCTTGCCGACCGTCGTCCTGCCCAGCATCGGCACATCCGCTTTGCTCTTCTCCAGAGTCGCCTCGCCCGTCTTCGCATAGAACAACTCCTCCATCTGGTCGTCGATAATCGCAGTCGCTTTCGCTTGCTTGCCGCTAATCGTATCCTGTACATTCAAATAGGTCATATTACATTACCTCCACTGCGATATAAATTTTTTCAACTGCGTCAATCGGCTGGACCTGCAGTTCAATGTATACACCGTCTGGCTGACCTGCAATCGGAGAAATCTTCACATCGTTCTGGGAATCGAAGCTGCCAATCGCTCCAAGGTTCTGCAGATTGGTCAAGTAATTGATGCACTCGCCCTTGAGAAGATTGCGCCCGTCCGCATGGTTGGACACTTTCCCGATGTAGAAGGAACGGAATACCCGCGCGCAATCGTTGCTGATTGCATCCAGCACGCGTACGACCCTATTCTTGCTGAAGTGCGCTCCCTTCTCTGGCGTAAATGAAGTGAAGGTGTTAATGTCCTGCTCTACCCGTACGCTTCCCCTGTCCTGCGTGAAGAGAAACTCGCCGTTGCGCAGAGCTGTCACTGTCTCTGTATGGGTCAAGCGAGGAACGGCATCCACAGCTCCGTCATAGAGCGTATAAGTCAAGGATTCATTCACTCCTGCCGCAGCGGTAGCGCCCGCTACCCATACTGCCGCTTGAGCGGCTGTCAGTACAGTGCCGTCCGCCAGCTTCACGCCGTTGTTGACGCTGATGACGCCCTCTTGTCTTGCTTCGGAGTAATTCGCTATGGCAACCTGCACCTTGCGTCCTTCTCCATCACGCAGCCCTTCAACAAATGAGGCAAATACGCTCTTCAAGGCAGAATCCTCGGACACGAGCGCTATCGTCTGGAACTCCTCCGTCTCCGCCGCCGACAAATAATCGTTATAGTCGGCAGCCTGGGCATCGCCGTTCGCCCCGCCCGCAAGCGGCATTCCGGCGTTGGCAGCAAGCTGCCCGCTTGCATTCCAAGTGACCCAGTTGTTGGCGGAAAGTCCGGCAATATCGGATACTGTCTGGACATCCTTCTCGGCTCCCTCCACCATAGTGCGGACATCGAATTTCGCAGGATCATCTACATTCACTTCCACAACAATCGTAATCGCGTTGCCCCGCTCGCCGCCGTACTTCGCCGTAGCCGTCAGTTCGCCGCCCGTCACTGCTGCCTTCACCCCTTCATTCACTCGATAGAGCAGCAAGGTGCGGGCACGCTTCAGCGCTTCCCTGACGAGCAGCATCTGCGGAGCGGCAATGGAGTATCCCAGCTTGTCCATCGTGTCTTCTCCCGCTTCGATTGTTATCATTGTCTTCGGCTCGCCCCAAGACAAGACAAGCGGCATCGTTACCATCCCACGCTCCCCCAGTGCCGACAATGGCTTCGGCGCATTGCTCATATTCACATATACACCCGGTCTTACCTTATTGTGCGTTGTCCAAGTTCCTCCGGTCATGCTAGACCACTCTCCTCTTCAAAAATGTGTGTACAACCACTCTGGCTTCTTCATGCGTATACATCGCTTCATCCTCCAGAAGTGCTGTCAATAGTCGCTTCTCTTCCGCCTTCCAACATTCGGACTTCAACAGCCGCGTTTTCTGGTATCGTACTGCCGATAGCGGCTTGTCCTTCTCCCTCTTCTCCGCCATCATCGAATGCCCGTCACTCCTTCCATGGCTCCCATCTTCGGCTGCGGCTGAGACTGCCGATTCAACCGACAATGAAGCTCCGCGCTGAAGTGCAACCGGCCATCCTTCACTTCATGCTGCATGCCCATGCCACGATATGCCTTGTCCTCTATCGATACAAGGCCGAACACCTCATACAATTGCTCCGCCGCTTCATGCAGCTCGCTTATGGCGTTTACGCCTTCAGGCACAGCATATTGCACGTCGAATTGATGGCTCCTAATGACAGAAGCGCCCAGCTGCTGTGTCTGTGTCACCAGCTTCAGTTGCGCTGCCATATAAGGCGGGGCCGGCGGCTGCTCCGGCATTTGCTCCAAAATCGCAATAGCAGGAAAGCTTTCCGCCAGCTTCGCCAGCACTCCTTCACGAATCGAATTCACCGTAACGATAACTGTCTCACCTCCTATTTCTTGCTATAACGCGAATTCTTCAATTCTAATGCCGCATCCCGTTCACCCCTTTCTTTCAATAGAAAAAAGCGTCCTCCAGTATTGGAGAGCGCCTTTCATCAATTTAATATTTTTTGACACTTAAAGAATATCATGGAAAATGCCCCGTGTGTCCCTCAACTTACCCCCATCAATCCCCAATTGGCCAATCTAGCATGCCCCAAGCCTTCAATGTACGCGCAACGGATAGCAAGCCTTCCTTTATTCTACGGTCCATCGTCGAGCTCTTCTCGCCGCGGTTCATATATAATAGAGTCTCCGTATAGGTGTATCCCTTCAAGTAACGCAGTGAGATGGCTTGTCTCGCTTCTTCGTCCGGTATCATATGTACGGCCCGCTCCAAAGCTTTCATAATGATGCCGCATTCTTCCGCAGCACGCTTCTGATTTTGCGCAAGCTGCACCGCATTGGCCGTTTTATTGGCATAAAGCTCATCTTGATCCAGTCTTTTAGTCGTTTCACTTTCATAAATCGTACGTTTCAATTCTTCCTCATATAACCGATAATCCTCTACCACATGCTTCAACTCTATATATTTTTTCAATATATTTTGAGCTTTCTTCTGCTCATGAATGGTCGGTTTATCGATCATCTTTCTTGCGGCTGTCCCTAACATCGTACATCCCCTCCACATTGTACAAGATACTTGTACTTTTACTTCGTATTTTAAGTACAAGAATCTTGTATGTCAAGATTATCCTGACCCTATTACGACTATTCATAACTCTGCAACTACCCGTTTCCGTCTATATATTAGGCCGCCACTCTTCCCAAAACGCCAATCATTTAGTACAATAATCTTGTACTTTCAGAGCAAGGAGAGATCGTTGTGTTCAGAGCCGAGCGGTTAACGGAACGCCGAAAACATCATAAGCTTACGCAAGAGCAGCTGGCATGCAAAGTGAATGTCACGAAAGCAGCCATCAGCAACTATGAACATGGCCGCAGCGCGCCGCCGCACGACACTCTGGTCGCCATTGTCGATGCCTTGCAGACGAACAGCGATTACTTGCTGGGCATCTCGGACTCACCTTATCCCTATCATCAGAAGGAAGAGCTCTCTCCCCTTACAGAGGACAGTCAGAACCGTCCTGCGCCTGATGAAGGCGTCTATATCGCCTACTTGGGCGGTCCTCCGGAAGAGATGGATGAAGAAGAAGCGGAGCATCTAAGACGCGAGCTGGAAATGTTCCGTGCGTTTAAAGAGAAGCGCAGGGCGGCTAACGAGCAAAGCAAGTTTAGAGGGCCTTCATCGCCAAAGTAGCAGGTAAATGTACAAAAAACCCGTCAGGGTTTTTATTTTCACTCTGTATACGAACATATATTCTTATTATTTCGGAGGGGTACGGGTTCTATGATTGCTCTAAACTTCGAACTCTATCGTCCGTCGGACATGGAACGTTGGATCTATCGTTTATATAAAATCAGCGGCATCGAGGAGCCGTCGGACTTGGCTGACTTAGACTATATTGCCTCGTTGTTCAATGCCCATATCGCTTATACCGAAGGCGAGACCAAAGCCATCTACGACGAAGAGGGCGACTGCCTCATCTTTCTTCATATTCATATGAATCAAGTCGAGCAGCGGCTTGCCTTCTTCCACGAGCTTTGCCATCCCGCCATGCATGTGGGCAACCAGCACAGGCTGCCGCCTTCCTTCGTCAACTTGCAGGAAATGCAAGCCGGTCTGTTCCAGCAGTATGCGGCATTGCCTGCGTTCATGCTGGAGCGATTCGCGGGGACTCGGCAGCAAGCGGGCGAGCAGTGTAGCGCACGGGACATAGCCGAAGCGTTCATGCTGCCTTCCAGCTTCGTCTATGCCAGACTGGAGAGGATGAAGCGCCGCATCGAACAGGAGCATCAGGATCAGCGGCTTCGTGAAAGACTGGCCTCTTCATCTGCCGGCGCCGCTTATTCGGAAGCGACGAAGAAATTGCTTGCCAAGCTGGAGCGACAAATCAAAAAAGAATAAGGGGATAGCACTTATGAGAGAAAATTGGGGAGAGAACTGGAGAGGGACCGTCCTGTATGAACCGGACGGTGAGGAAGGGCGATTGATCCCCATATGGCTGATCCTGGAGGGGGAGCCGGAAGAGCATGACTGGCAGGGAATGCTTACTGTGCCGATCGATGCCCCCTTCCAGAAAGCCGAAGCCGATGAATGGGATTACGATGTACCGGCATTGGCTGTACCGGATCATGTCTACGTCCTTCAAGCCAATGATTCTGCAAGGCTGGTGGGCATTCACATGCCAGCTTTGCGTACTTATGTCGAAGGCATAGTCAGCATTGCCGGATATCCCTTCAAGCCCGAAGACGTCGGAAGGCTCATGCTGCGAATATCCGATATAGAAGAGATGCTGCAGTTGATGCCGAGAAGTCGGTGATCGCTCTACTGGCCGCTGCGCACTTTTGGGCGGACTATGTGATCATTTTGAGCGATAGCGCAACTTTTCGGCTCTCTTTCGGGGCTATGTAAGCAAAATGAGCGATAGAGAGCGACTAGGGGATGGACGAGGCACTCTTGGCGGGGCTATGTGATCATTTTGAGCGATAGCGCATACTTTCCGGCTCTCTTTCGGGAACTATGTGAGCAAAATGAGCGATTGGAAGCTGCTTTCACTGACTGGACATCACGTCTCGCATCATATACGAGCTCTCCTATGAATAGCGCAAGAAGCCGCGGCATCACCGCGGCTTCTCACGTCACCCATTCTCAGACTAACTCAGCTTTTACTCCACCCGCCATACATTGGACAGAGGCGTCCAGTCTGAGCGGGAGGCCGCTACGAATACATCTATATGGCCAATATCGCTCGGCGTAAGAGTCACGGAGGCAGACAGCGCATCGTAGGTCTCCGCCGCCTTGTCCCAATAGACAGTATGGGCCAACCCACCCGCTCTATTATAGACCGCCATGACAATCGTCCCCGCTCCGTTCAGATGTGCAGCCAGCTCTGCCTTCAAGCGCAGCACCGGCTCGTTGTCGGCCAGCGTAACGACCGTGCCGTTCAGCAGCGAGGTCAACTCCACCGACTTTACGGTAAAAGCCCGGTCCGGAGCGATCTCGAAGTAGATCGGCGAAGTCTCCTGCATGCCATACTGATTACTCGCCACGACCTTCGCATAATAGCCCGTCTCCGGCTGCAGCTTATGCAGCACGAAGCTCGTCAACGTACCTGCTGCATAAGTAACTGCCCCTGTGAAATCCTGCTGCTCGCTAAGCAGCAAAGTATATTCCGCGGCATCTACTGATTCGTTCCAGGCAATGACGGGCTCTAGCGCCACATCCCTCATCCCTGCCGCAGGCCATATCAGTTGGAACGGCTGCGGCATGCCCAGAAATCGGGATACTGTCCAATTGTCCACATAGAACGAATATCCGCTTGCCGAACCGCCGGAACGGACATACATATCATCGACGTACGCAGGAAGCACGCCAGGCACAATGGCAACCTCCGCTTGTGCGGTGCCGTTCAACGTCACTCGGAACTTGGCTTCCGCCAGATCAAGATCAATGCGGACGTCAGTCCAGACCGCCGGATCGTATGGCAAGCCGTTCAAGGTATGATAGGCGCCATCGTAATATTGCACCAGCCCGTTCGGCTGCAAATACAAGCGAACCGGTGTCAATCCGGCATCCTTCAGCCCGATCTCTACCGTCTTGCCGGATGGCGAATAGACGCTCATTCCCACCGATACCGCTTCCATCGCGTCCGGCAGCGCCCGGAACACGCTGTATTGCGCTGCACTGTCGTCTTCGACCTTCAAGCTGAGGCTTCCTTCGAAAGCATGCTCATTCGATACGCCGACCAGCATCGTCCCGGCGGGCGCCAATCGGAAGCCTCCCGGGACGAAGCCCAGTCCCGTCTCCTCGAACCCATTCCGCTCCAGCTCCACTACTGGCCGAAGCACAATAGGAGCGCTTTCCGTTCGGAAGGAGGCGATGGCGGTCTCTGCATTCCCCAGCGCATTGCTTGCCGTCACTCGCCAATAAAACCATGTGCCGGCATCCAACTCCGGAACGGTCACACTAAGGCTGGAACCGGCAGCCAGCTCCCATACAGGACTGCTCATATCCGGTTGCTTGCTGACTGCCACCGTGTAGCTTTCGGTATCCGCCGACTGCTCCCATTGCAGCGTCGCGATTAGGGGTACATCTTCCGCACCTTCTGCAGGCAACAAGGTCTGGAAAGGCTGAGGAATCCCTAGCACTCTGGACACCGACCAATTGTCGATATAGATGTCGTAGTCCTTCAGACTGCCGCCGGAACGGATATACATGTCGTTCACCGATACGGGACGCACAGAGGCGGCGATGGCGATTCGCACAGCGCTCCCCCCATTAACGGAGAGCCAGAACGCTCCTTCCGCCAGGTCAAGATCCACCCGCACCCTGTTCCATCCGCCGGTATCGTAAGTCAAGCCGGTATCGTGGAAAGCTCCGTCGTAATACTGCAGCGCACCGTTCGATTGCAAGTACAAGCGAACCGGTGTGAGCGACGCATCCTTCAACCCAAGCTCTACCGTCTTAGCAGGCTGCGACAGCACGTCCACAGACATGGACACCTTCTCCATGGAGCCGGGCAGCGCCCGGAACACGCTGTATTGCGAGACGCTGTCGTCGCTAATGCGCAAGCTTCTGGCACCTCCGGCATATACCGCTTCCGTAACGGCAACCGCTCCTGCGCTGGCCGGCGGAACGCGGAATCCCGCCGACAGCCGTCTCCTCGAACTCGTGCCGCTCCATCTCGATCAGCGTCCATCCGCTTCCTGTTGCAGACGCAGATAAAGGCAAGATACCTACAGCCATCAGGAAGGACAGCAGCCATATCCCTAGCGAGCCTATTCTTGTTCTCATTGTACAGCCTCTCCCTTCTGTCCCGCGCTCCCTACATTGGCAGTACCTGTAAGCGGCAATGGGAATGTATAGGTCAGCACACGATCATAGTCGGCAGAGCCTAAGCGGAGTGTGTAATTCCCGGACAACAACACATCGTAGGACATTCGGAACGAGAAGAAGCTTCCCCCGTCGCTCTCCGTCTGGCCGATGTATTGCACTCCGCCACCCGCATCCAGCAATAATGCTGTGACTGGCCTGTATGCGCCGAACGGCGTTCTACCCGAGAAGACAACTTCTTTATTCCCGGTATTCACCGCCACCTCAAGCAAGTTGCTGACTGGCGGAGGCGTGACTTCCAAGCTCCGGGCATCGTTCTTCGTCATCAATGCAACGGTAACTTTCGTATCCTTGCCTGAAGACAACTCACCGGAACCTTGCTTCAGACTGCCTGTTCCACCCGAACCGCGCTTCTCGCTGACCGCACCGGAACCTTGCTTCACATTGCCTGTTCCGCCGAAGCCTCCGCCCTCTGCACTGCTGCTCCCGCCAGATGATGCGCTGGATGCTGTAGCGGACGGCGCTGTCAATGGACGCATAGTGTCCAGACTGTCCCACAGGAACGCTTCCAGCGTACCTCCTTCGGACCAATTTCCTTCAATTGAAGCGGACAACGATTCCTCTGCACCGCTCTTCAGATTCGTTCCCGTTGAAGCTACTTCCCTTACCACGCCTTCCTCATCCTTCCACACCATAATCAGCTCCGCCGTCTTGCCGCTATTGCCAAGATTGCGCAGATCGTTGCTGGCCAGCGCCGGACCGGCAAGCGGCAGTTCGGTCAGCGGATTCCCGCTCCCGTCATGGAACCTCGGCGAATCTCCCAGTCTCTCTGTGATGAGGTCGATATGGAAGCGATGCTCGCCCTCCCATGCCGTGAACGGAAAGTAGCGCATGCGCGACGAACCGTCGGCATAGACGGTAAAGCCGGGATCAAGTCCATCCGATTCCACAAGCGTCATTTCGCCCGCTTTCTTAACATCCTTAATGCGGAAGCCGCTCTTCTTCCCGTCTGGATGTGTCACGATCGCATATTGACCGACAGCGGCCTTCGGAACTGATGCAGCCGTCAATATGCCGTCCGCCGAATCCCCGTCCGCCAGCCGCTTGACCGATGCGATCACGCCTTCTATCCTCTTAGGGCCGTATACCTTCTTCGTCCCCTTCTGCAGCAAATCCCCTCCGATAACGACCATCCGAGTCACTACTCCATTCTCCACCCGAATGAAGCCAAGCTTGCCCTGAAGCCTCATATCCTGCACGACAAGCGGCGTTTCTCCATTCCGGGAGCTGAGAATATAGTCCGTCGTATTTCCGTAAGCGATCTTGACCGCTACATCTCCCTCTTCCCCGCTGCTTGGCGTCAGTCTCTCCACCCCGCTGACACGTGCGGCTTGCCCGGGAGCGAGCGGCTCCATCACATGAACGAACTGCGAAGCAAGCCCTGTGCCTTCCCGGCGCACGACCATCTTAGGCATATCGTACAGAGCGGCTTGCACATTATTGTCCAAATAACGCGATCCTCCCGGCTCCGTCCGCGTCGCCCGCAGTGATGGCGATCGTCCGAGGAACAACTGAGCGCCGTCGTCTCCAGCCAGACCGTGGATATGCAATCCTGCAGCCGCCCCTTCACCGTCATGAGTCGTCAATGCCAGCTCATAGCGGCCGTCGGCAAGCGAAGCGTCCTGGACATCCTTCACATACGCGTAGCCGTAGTAGTGACCTCCGGCATCCCCTTGATCGAGTTCGTCTTGCGGCGGTGTAACCACTGTTCCCGGCGGAAGCAGATAGTCGCCATACACTGACATGGTCACCGACGGCGTGAACCAGGCATCCCGATTCGCATCCCCTTGCAGCGTGTACTCATGTCGTTCTCCACCCTTCACCCGGAACAAATCCACGACATAGCTGTCGGCCGAAGTCTCCTCCGGGAAGTCGATCAGCCATAGCTCCCGGGCGTAATCCTCCGTCTGAGGATAAGCCGCCTGCTGACTGGCTCTGGTCACCTGCAGCAGATCGCCTGCCGCGCCGAACACCTCGATATTGCCGCCATGATTGGCTGCGGCAAGCTCGCCCAGCCCGCTCGTCACATTCATATCCGCGCCGTCAACGACCACCGTGTTATGCCCCAGCGTTGAGCGGGTCCACTGCCGATAGTTCGTATGCGTATAGCCGATGTCGGGCAGCAGCTCTTGCCCCTTCGCGAACAGCGTCATATTGAGCGGGTCCTTCTGCTCATGCCCGTACTTCGGCGGGAACGTCATATGCACTTGAGCCCCGTCGTTCACCATCCGGGCGATGCCGCCAGCCGGTATTAGCCTGGAGCCGGACTGCACATCGGGATTTGCGACTAGCTCATTCGCCCATGTATCCTGCAGCGGTACGTACCTGCCGTTCGGATAGACGATAGACCGGTTCAGCTCCATCGCATTGCCCAGCACCGGGAATTGATCCAATATTTGCAAATTATCGTATCGCAGTCCCGTTCTCGCCGACACGTATCCCGTCGGATCGCTCCAGCCGTTCAGCCGCTTGATGCTGGCTACAACCCCGTTCGTCGATTGCCGATGGTAGGAGAACGTCACCTCCTTGAAGAAGCCGTCATGCAAGTACATCTCCTCCGTGAAGCGGGACAGCTTCTCCGTAACCGCATGAATATAACGGGGGTCCTCCAGCGCCTCCGCCAATTGCGCGACTGCCTGCCAATTGTGGAATTCCAAATTATGCGCCGTGAACGGATAAGCCTCCAACTGCTCCACCGAAGCGCGGAACAGGCCGCCCACCACCTCCTCCTCAATATTCCGGTTCAGCTCGTCGCCGAGCACTTGGAAGGCGTTGGTCTTCTTGATATTCTCATATGCGGACACCAGATGCTTCAAATAGTAGAAGTCCATCACATACCAGCGATGCCACGTCCCCCCATAGAACGCATACGGTGCGCCCGCATCTGCGTTGAGCGGATAAGACTGATGGGGATAGTCCTGCGTCGATACGTAAGCCGGATACAGCTCCGCGAAGCGGGCGAGCAAGCGGGCTGCTCCCAGCGGGTCCGTACGGGATATGATCTCCGTCTGCCTGACTGCATACGCATGCTGCATGAACCAGACATGGGCTGACAAGAAGTATTTCCTGCCGCTTGCATCCTCATAATAGGGATACTCTACTTCCTGCCCCAGTCTGTTCGTCACCCGCATCACTCCCGTCTCGGGATATTCGGCGCTGGGGTAGACGGTTCCGTCCGCTTTCGTCGAGATAACATTCGGTTGATCGGGGCTCCAATTGTACAAGCTCTCCGGCCTCAGATCCGGCAAGTGCGGGATGCCCGTGAAGTAGATGCCCGTCTTCTCCGGGATGATCGACAGCACCTTCTGTACGGCTGCCGACGCCGGTTCCGCCGCAACAATCGTCGCACCATCCGGCGGAAGCGGCGCTGGCGGCCCTTCCCCGGCCTTGATCATCGCATAGCGGTCGAAGGCAAGCTCCCCTGTATACAGCGCCGCTTCATTCGCTCCATCGGCATGAATCGCCAATCGGTACATGCCGTCTTGCCGCGGTTCAGGATGCTGGAAGGTCGCCTGAACCTCGCCTCCGGCGACTTGCATGCTCGGGCTATCAATGACTTCCATCCTGCCGTCCGGACTCACCCACCAAAAATTGTAATCGCTTTCATAACTTCCCGCGAAAGGCTCCTGGAAGGCAACCGTCTTCTGCTGAAAGCTGTCATACTGCAGACTTGCGCCAACCGGCTCCCATGCCTGAGCAGCCTTAGCGTAACCCGGCAGTGTCCCCATACCTCCAAAGGATACGCTTCCCATCCTGCCCTCTGGCAGCATATACGCCTTGAATACAATCTCATTGGAGCTATCCTGCACAAAGTAAGATTCGCGTACAGGCACCCAGGAGCTGAAGGCTTCCTCCCCCAGCTTCTTAATCGCCACGATATTGAACCGCCAGCTGTCGCCAGCTGCAATTCCTTGCATGCCGAGACTGCTCGCGGGAATCGCTACTTCAGCCCTCACATAGCCGCCGTCTCTCACATGAACGACCTCATACGCGGAAGGCACCATTCCATCCTCGCCATAGCGATGACTTCCCCAGTTCGTCACGTAAGACGAATCCCCCGTCGCTCCCACAGCTATTGGCACATGGTAGTAGGAGCCGCCGCTATCCTCGCCTGCAATCACCACATCTACAAGCGCCAACGCCGAGTCGGGATCGTAGGCTTCGATTGCGGCATACAGCGTATCTCCATCATGCGTCAGCTTGACGTTCACACGCTGATCCTGCACCTGATCAAAAAAAGTCCGCAGCGGCGACAGCTCGGTCGCAATGAGCCACGCAGAATCAACCAAGCTGCCGTCGACAATCGGTGCTGCAGCTGCAATCGGAACGACTGCGCGATAATCGCCCGCTACCGGAATATTCGCACTCGAAGTGCCGCCGCTGCCTACTGCCGCCACCCGGCCTATACCGCCGTATACTGGCCATAGCGCCAACAGCATGAACGCGCTCACACAAATGGCTATCCATCTTTTCCCCTTCATCCGTCATTAATCCTCCTCTTCTCGTGTACTGCAAGGACGGGCTGCAAGAAGCCTGGAACCCCATCGATTCCGATTCTGCAGCCCGCCAGCGGATCTATTTCAAGCTTACGTTTTTCGCTCTTTCGAACGCAGCCTTCTGAATGTCCATCATCTGCTCCAGCCCCAGCTTCTTGAGGCCTTCCACATAGCCCTCCCACTCGCTGAAGTCCTTGTCTCCCAAAATAAACTTCGTCACATTCTCCTGCTGATATTTCTGAATTTGCTCGCCTACCGTCGTATTGACTTCAAGCTCCTGCTCGTTCAGCTCCGCCTTCGGACGATAAGGCGCATCGTATTGGCGCGCTCCTTCGTAAGCACCCTTCAACTCGTCGGAGGCCAGAGACAGATGCGCATCGTAATCAATCCATGTATATGTGCCGTTAGTCGCCAGACCTGTCGACTTTCTCAGCTCGGTAATTTCCTTGTAGTCGCCCAGGAATTGCTTCTGTCCGCTCTCGCTCTTGAACGTCTCGCCTTCCTTGCCCCAGCTGGACATGACGCGTCCTTCTTCGCTGTAGAAGAAGTCCATTACCTTCATGAACGACTCGATCTTCTTCGATGTGGAGGCGACGGTCAAGCCTGAATTGACGACATGCCCGTTGTAATTAAGCGCCTCTCCGTCCGGCAAGCCAATGGGAGGAGCCATGAACTTCATTGTATATTCCGGCATCTCTGCGCGCATAGCCAGATTGAAGAAGTCTACACGGCCGATGTAGTCAACCGTGACGAAAGCTTTGTTCGTGGACAGCATATCCTGCCACTTCTTCGTATCGACCGTCAGCCAATCCGGAGGAATAAGCCCTTCCTTGTACATCGTACTCAGATACTCCAGCATCTTCTTGTAATTGTCTTCGATCGGTCCGTACTTGATCTCGCCGTTATCCATGTAGTAGGTGTCGTGAATACCGAAGTGGGCTGCCAGATTTTTCAGAATGCCCAGGTTCGGTCCGAAGCGGAACGTGAACGGATAGCTGTCCGGGTATTCCTTCTTCAATGCACGCAGCACTTCCAGAAGCTCGTCGAACGTCTCCGGCGACTTCAAGCCATGCTTCTGGAACACGTCGTCGCGGTGAATCCAGATCTGGCGGTTCGTCTCCCCGAAGCCTTCATTCGGGAACATATACATCTTCCCGTCGGCAGCCAGCTGAGACTGGGCCACTTCGGGATACTGCTCCAGCCACTTGGCGAAGTTCGGCATCCTATCCGTATAATCCAGAATATTGACGAGCGCCCCTTGCTGGCCATACTTGTTCGCCATATCCCGGTTGCCCATGAACATGACATCCGGCATCGTTCCGGAGGAAATCGTCAGATTAATCGTGTCATCCAGCTTGCCGGACGGCGTCGTCACCTCGAAGGAGGCTCCTGTATTCTCCTCGATCAGGTCCCATATCACCCATTCCTTGTCATAGGGCCAATTGGGATGAGATTCTACCAGCATCGTGAAGCTGTTTTTCTCTTTCGCAGCAGAACCGTTCTCCTTGCCGCCTTCACTGGAGGCGTTGCCTTGCGTCTGCCCGGCGGGCTTCTCCGACACGGCGGGATCATTCCCGCCGGAGCTGCAGCCTGCAAGCGCCGAGCCGAGCATAACCGAAGCAAGTGCCATCTTCATCGTTTTTTTCATAGCGACCTCTCCCCGAATGTTCTTTTTTCCCTTGCGATTATTGCTAGTATACCAGTTTCTGCCTAGCCTTTGATGGCGCCGATCATCACCCCCTTGACGAAGTGCTTCTGCAGGAACGGATAGACGAGCAGGATCGGAATCGTCGCCACCATAATCGTGGCATACTTGAGCGATTCCTCGACGACCATCTGATCTTCGCCGATGCCCATCGCATCCGTGCCGTTCATCTGTCCGACCAGCACGATGTTGCGAAGCACGACCTGCAGCGGGAACAGATCGGGGTCGCGCAGATAGAGCAGCGGAAGCTGGAAGTTGTTCCACATCGACACCGCGTAGAACATGCCGATCGTGGCGAAGACGGGCTTCGACAACGGCGCGATGATGCGGATGAACAGCCCGATGTCGGTCAGGCCGTCCAGCTTGCCGGACTCCTCCAGCTCCGCCGGCATCGCCTGGAAGAAGGTGCGCATAATCATGAGGTACCAGGTGCTGACCGCGCCCGGCAGCACCATGCCCCATAACGTATCGATCAGATGCAGCTCCTTCACGACGAGGAAGGTGGGGATCATACCGCCGTTGAAGAACATCGTGATGACGATCAATATGGTGAAGCCCCGGTGGAACGGCATCGCCTTCTTCGACAAGGCGTACGCTCCAAGCCCCGTTGTGATGAGAGCGATACACGTATACAGAGTCGTGTAGATGATAGTGTTCATATAGGATTGCAGAATACGCGGATCCTTCAGCACCAGCTCATAGTTGCCGAAGTTCAATCCTTTGGGCCACAGGCTCACCTCACCCTTCAACACAGGGGTCATATGGCTAAGGGAGATCGCCGCCATATGAAGGAACGGGAATAGCGTAACGGCAATAACGATCAGCATGACGACCAAGTTAACAAGTGCAAATATAGAAAATCGCTTACGCATACATTGTCCTCCTTCTCATTACCACAAGCTGGAATCAGAAAACCGGCGGCTCAAATAGTTGGCGGAAAGCAGAAATAGTAGACTGATAACGCCGGTAAACAAGTCGATTGCACTGGCATAGCTGAAGTTGCCCTGCGTAATGCCGACACGGTATGTGTACGTGCTCAAGATATCCGCCGTAGAATATGTCGCTGGATTATAGAGCAGGAACACTTTCTCGAAGCCGATCTCGATAATTTTGCCGATATTCAAGATGAGCAATATGATGACGGCGGTACGTATGCCAGGCAACGTGACATGCCATATCTTCCTCATCCGACTCGCGCCGTCAATTTCCGCCGCCTCGTATAGGGAGGGATCAATACCTGTAAGCGCTGCCAAGTAAATAATGGACGCCCAACCCGTATGCTGCCATATTTCCGATCCGACGAAGACGGACCGGAACATCTCCGCTTCCACCATGAAGTTGATGGGTCCGATGCCGAACATCCCGAGCATTTCGTTCACCCACCCTCCCGTTGGAGAGAGGAACATGACGACCATGCCGGCCACAATGACGTTGGATATAAAGTGCGGCAAGTAGCTGACGGTTTGCACGAAGCGCTTGAACACCATGCTCCTCAGCTCATTGAACAGGATCGCCAGTATGATGGGAGCCGGGAAGCCGAAGACGAGGTTATAGAAGCCGAGCAAGAACGTATTTCTCATCAGGAGCAGGAAGTCCGGATTGCTGAAGAACATCCGATAATAGTGGAAGCCTACCCATTCGCTCTCCCATATGCCGCGGAACAGATTGTAATTTTTGAATGAGATGATGATGCCGAACATCGGCAAGTATTTGAAGCAAATATAGTACAGTAGACAGGGAAGGAACATAAGCATCAAATACTTCCCTTGCAGCAGCTTGGACCAGAATCTGGTCCGGACAATGGTGCGCGATTTCGTCGCGTCCGCAACCGGCGGCATCCCCATCATTTTCATAGTCAGTCTCCAATCTAATAAAGTTGGCCTCATCATACCCCCCTCCGTGCGCCCTCCGCCACCCGCATGATGTATGATCCTGTGCAGTGCATACTATAATCGCACAATCGGATAACTATCGAACAAGATGCGCATTCTCGATCGAATCCTTGCTATACCGCAGATTGAAGCGCTCGTGCTATACTTTTTTTATCTTAGTAATGGAAAGGGACAACCATATGAAGCTACGTGCATTGCTATCGTTTCCCTCATGGCGGCGCTCTCGGAAGACCCTTTTTGTCCGAATGCTCACCTGGTTTCTCAGCATCATCGCTCTCTTGCTGTCTTTCAACTTGCTCACATACACCTTCTTCCGCTCTACGATTCATGATGAGATTATCCAGAATAATTCACTGAACCTGCAATCCGCCGTCAACTTGTATGAGAGCCACTTCACTCGCATTCGCACGATCGGCATCGGGATGCTTCTGGACGAGCGGCTGGGTTCGGTCATTAAGACGAGGGACGGAAGCATCAACTATGAAAGCGCATCCATGATTCGCAACGATTTTATTCTGGCTACGATTCGCGATCCTATGCTGTTCATCGACGATATCATGCTCTATCTGCGCGACCATGCGTTCATCGTCGACAAAGCCGGAACGAGCGGGGCAGAGGAGATGTTCGAACGCTACTATCACCATCCCGATTACGAATTCACATTCTGGCAAGGGGAATTGGAGGGCAACCATCACTTCCGCATCTACCCGTCCGCCTCATTCCAGTACAAAGTGTTCAGCTCCAGCAGCGATATCGGAACAATGGTGCCCATACTCGTTCAGAATGTGTATGCCAGACAGATGTCCCTTCTCTTCTTCCTGGATCAGGAGAAGCTGATTGATGCTTATGTTCAGCGCTCCGGCGAGGACAGCTTCTATCTATTCGACGGCAATGGCACGGAGCTTATTAGCAGCGGCAGCATGGATGCAGAGCTGGAATTCGGGCAGCTGCGTGTGCAGGAGCCCGGTCATATCAACTATCGGAAGATCGGCGACGACTACTACTTTTTCACACGAGGCTCCACTACCGGATTGACCTATGTCAGCGCTGTTCCCACGACGAATATCGCGGCGCAAATGACCAAGCTGAACGTCATTCTGGCCCTTATCTTGACGGTGGCTTTATTGCTTGGCTTGGCGGCGGCCGTCTATTTCGCTCGCAGGCTGCACACGCCGGTCAGCCGCATATTGGCGGCCATGGAAGGACAGGCCGCTTCCCCGGCGACGTCGACGCACATTAAAGAATTCGATCTGATCAACGACAGGCTGACTCGCCTGTCGCAGGACAACAGGACGATGGACCGGGACCTGCAGCGCAAAAATTCGCTTCTGCAGCACTACCTGCTCACGTCGAAGCTGAAGCGACTGTACATTCATTCGGAAGAGGAAGATCGCCGCTTCCCTGCGGAAAGCGATAAGCCCTACTGGTTCGTGGGCGTAAGACTGCTGTTCAAGAGAATGGATGACGAGACTGGGACGGACATTCGCCAGGATCGCGCTGCAAAGGTGGTACAGGAATTTCTACAGGCGTACTTCCGTACGCTATTCAAGGACGCCACAACGCTCCAGGTGGAGAGCAATCTGCTCGTCTCTTTCCTGCCCGAAGCGGAGGAGGTGTCTCCAGAGACGATAGAGGAGCATCTGCAGGAGCTGACAGAAGTGTTCGATCTCGACCATGCGTATTATTTGGCCACAATAGCTGCTAAGCACAACGATGCCGGGACGGCTCCTGCGGAATCTTATCAGCATATTCTGCGCATGCTGGATAGCCGCAAGCTGTCCGATACGACGCAATTAATTATGGAAGACTCCGTTGAGAAGGAGATCATGGCCGAGGATGAGGGGAGCGCCTTCTATACTCATCTGGAGCAAGGCAATGAGAGCGAGCTGCTGAGGCTTGTCATTCGGAAGCTGGCGGGCATGGAGAAGCGCGGTGCAAGCCAGAAGCAAGTAGAGGAATTCGCCAGAGGCATCGTCTACCGCACCGCGTCCTCCCTTCATCCGGAGGATGTGCTGCGCGTGCATCCCGCGTCGCCGCTTGACGCGATCAGGGCTTGTTATACACTGCCCCAATTCGAAGACTTCTTCCGCGCCTTCCTTCCGTCCGCTCTCGCGCTCATGAAGGAGCGGCGGGAGATAAGCGATCCGGTGGTGAAGTGTATGCTGGATTACGTGGAGCAGCATTACGGAGCAGGCGTCTCGCTGGATCTGCTGGCGGACAAGCTCAAGATGAGCCGAACGTACTTGTCCAGCTACTTCAAGGAGAAGCACGGGAAGACGTTCAGCGAGCATCTGAACGATGTGCGGATGAATAAGGCGGTGGAGCTGCTTACCTCCTCCGATCTTATGATCTCCGAAGTCGCGGAACGGGTAGGCTATTACAGCGTCAACTCTTTCATACGCAACTTCAAGAAGGTGAAAGGCATGCCGCCGGGGGAGTTTCGCAGGTCATTACTATAATCATCATCGAATAGTTTTCTCCGATTAGGGAAGTAATGAGAGGAGTTGAAAAGATGGTTAAAGGAGAATAGCTATGACCGAAAGCAATGCATTGCCCAAATTCCCTGAATCCTATTGGATGGATAGTGTCCATGGAATGACTTCCTTCCCCAAACTATCTCAATCCATAGACACGGAAGCGGTTGTTGTCGGTGGCGGTATCACCGGCATCACTACAGCGTATTTGCTGGCGAGAGCCGGCCTTAAGGTCGTACTGCTGGAAGCTGACAAGCTGCTGCATGGAACGACTGGACATACAACTGCAAAAATAACCTCCCAGCACGATCTGATATACGACATGTTGATCAAGAAAGCAGGCAAAGAAAAAGCCGCCTTATATTACCAAGCGAACCGGGATGCGATGCAGTTCATCTTGCATACGATTGAGCAGTACGATATGGACTGCGGGCTCTCTGTCGAAGATGCTTATGTCTTCACGAATTCGGTAGATTATATCCCCGATCTGGAAAGTGAAATGAACGCTTACTCTGCACTTGGAATTGAAGGGGAGTTCGTTGACAGCATTCCCCTCTCTATTCCAGCGAAAGCAGCCGTCAGGATGAACAAGCAGGCTCAATTCCATCCGCTTCGCTACTTGAGCACTCTAATCCGGGAAATCGTAAAAGAGGGCGTCGACATCTATGAAGGAACGACAGCGGTAGATGTGCAAAAAGGCTCCTTGCCTCAGGTTGTAACCAGTGAAGGGCATACAGTGACCTGCAAGTACGTCGTATCCTGCTCGCACTTCCCCTTTTATGACGGCGGCGGTTTTTACTTTGCCAAAATGTATGCCGAACGCTCTTACGTGCTTGGAATCAAAACAGAAGCGGAATTCCCAGGCGGCATGTACATTAGCGCGGAAGAACCTAAGCGTTCCATTCGCAGCGCGGCCATGGAAGACGGGTCAAAGCTGCTTCTGATCGGCGGGCAAAGCCATAAAACGGGACAAGGCATATGTACTATAAACCATTACGAGATGCTTGGACAATATGCTGTCCGCCACTTCCAGCTGCAGGAGATCGCTTACCGCTGGTCGGCGCAAGATTTGATCACCGGGGATGACATGCCTTACATCGGGAGGATCACAGAGTCATCTCCTAATATATTCGTCGCAACGGGCTACAAGAAGTGGGGCATGACAAGCGGCACAGCAGCGGCTATGCTGATTAGTGATCTTATTATGGGGAGACAGAATCCGTATGAGCAACTGTTCGCGCCGTCACGATCCATGTCTCTGGGCACGCTCAAAAATCTAGCTGTCGAGAATGCCGACGTCGCCAAGCATCTCATTGCCGGCAAGCTGGGGATGACGTATAGGACCATGGAGGAGCTCGGCGAAGATGAGGGCGCAATTGTCAGAGTCCAGGGCCGCAGAGCGGGCGCTTATAAGGACTCGGATGGAAAGCTCCATCTGGTAGACACGACTTGTACTCATATGGGCTGCGAAGTGGAGTGGAACGACGGGGACCGCACCTGGGACTGTCCTTGTCACGGCTCCCGATTCTCGATTAGCGGCGAGGTCATCGAAGGTCCTGCTGACAAACCGTTAAAGACTATCGCTTCCCAATAACACCAGAAGAGCCTCTGCATCCTCATCATGCAGAGGCTCTTGAAGTATTCGCTCCTGGCCCGGTTGGCAACCTATCGCGTTGCCGATCGGCTTCCTTTAAGAAAGGGTTGGAGCAACTTGGGGATGGACGAGGCACTCTTGGCGGGGCTATGTGATCATTTTGAACGCATACGAAGCCGAGCCAGCTATGCAAAATAGCTGGCTCAGCTTTGCTTATGTGATGATCAGACGTACCGGACGCACGGTGTTACACCAGCCCGAACTCCTTGCCTACATTCTCCAGCACATCAGCGGCAAAGCGCAGATCCGCTTCACTGTGCTGCGCGGTCACGATAAGCCGCACCCTGCCCTTATCCATCGCGACGGTCGGATAGACGATGCCTTGCGCGCAGACGCCCTCCTCCAACAGCCGCTTCGAGAAGGCAAGCGCCCGCTCCGGCTGGCCGACAATGATCGGGATGATCGGCGTCTCGCTCTCGCCGGTATCGAAGCCGAGCGCTTGCAGACGGCGGCGGAAGCCATCCGCATTCCGCCACAGCCGCTCCGTCAGCTCCGGCTCCTCCTGCAGCACCTCCAGAGCCGCGATGCAGCTTGCCGCTACAGACGGCGGCAGCGACGTGCTGAACAGGAAGGAACGGGCGCTATTGATCATCAGCTCCTTGGCCGCCCTTGCCGTCGCTACATAGCCGCCTACCGCGCCCACTGCCTTGGACAAGGTGCCGATCTGGAAGTGGACTCTGCCGTGCAGGCCGAAGTGGTCCGTAGAGCCCTTGCCATGCTTGCCCAGTACGCCGCTGGCATGCGCGTCATCCACATAGACCAGCGCATCATACTTCTCCGCCAGCTCAACGATAGCAGGCAGCGGCGCAATATCCCCGTCCATGCTGAATACGCCGTCCGTCACGACCACTCTCTGCCGATAGGAGCCGCACTCCTTCAGCACCGCTTCCAGCTGATTCATATCCTTGTGCGCGAAGATGCGGCGGCTTGCCTTCGTCAGGCGGATGCCGTCGATAATGCTGGCGTGATTCAGTTCGTCGCTAATGACCACGTCGTCCGGTCCCAGTATTGTACCGAGCACGCCTTGATTCGTCGTAAATCCGGACTGGAACACCAGTGCCGCCTCCGTCCCTTTGAATGCTGCGAGCTTCCACTCCAGCTCATCATGAATCGACAGCGTCCCCGTAATTGTCCGCACCGAGCCCGAGCCGACGCCGTACTTCTCCGTAGCAGCGATTGCTGCCGCTTTCAGCTTGGGGTGATGCGTGAATCCCAAGTAGTTGTTGGAGGACATCTGCAGCGCGCGCTTCCCGCCTTCAACGGTCATCCAGGCATCGGAGCCGTCCTTCCATACCGTCATGGGACGATAGCGCCCTGCTTCCTTCAGTTCTCTCAATTGTTCCTCTATATGTCGAAAATCCGCCATTACAATTCCTCCCGTTTGTCAAAGTCGGCCTTTTTGTAATCATTCTAATCTCGCTTCAAGACACGCGATCATGCCAAAACACAATTTTGCCGCAATTGCCGGACGCCATCAGATCGAAGGCCTCCTCAAAACGATCCAGCGTGAAGTGATGCGTCACTAGCGGCGTCAAATCTATGCGCTTCCGGTCTAGAAGCCCTTTCAGCTGATACCAGGTATCATACATCCGCCTGCCTGTAATTCCCTGAATATTCAGACCTTTAAATATAATATCCTGCGCCAAATCGAACGGCACCTCTTGCGTCGGAATGCCTAGCAGACTAACACGCCCCGCCTGTGCAGCCGCCTTCAGCGCATCTCGAATCGCTACGGGATGACCCGACATCTCCAGAACGACCTCTGCGCCTTCTCCGCCTGTTGCTTCACGAATGACATCCACGAAGCTTTGCTTGCTGCTGTCAATCACAATGTCCGCCCCCATCGCCTCGGCCATCTTCAGGCGGTAAGGATTAATGTCTACAGCGAACACTCTGCCGCTTCCGCAAGCCTTCGCCACCGCAATTGCCATCTGGCCAATGGGTCCAACTCCGACGACGACGACACTCTTGCCTACCACGTCTCCGCTTAACACCGTTTGCACCGCATTGCCTAGCGGATCCTGCAGACAAGCGATTTCCGGCGGCACGCTTGCGTCGTTGTGGATCACATTACTGGCCCTTATGACTGCATATTCCGCGAAGCAGCCCGGAATCGTAATACCGAAGCTTAATGTATTTTTGCATACATGGGCGTTACCAGTCCGACAAGCTTTGCAGATGCCGCATACGACGTGGCCTTCTCCCGATACATAGTCGCCCACCTTGACATTCGTCACTTCACTGCCGATCGCTTCCACAATGCCCGCGAATTCATGTCCGAATACATTCGGTGTACGTACAGTGCGCGACGCCCAGTCATCCCATTTATAGATATGCACATCCGTGCCGCAGATCGAAGAGGTCTTCACCCGCACCAGCACCTCGTTCACTCCGCATACCGGCACTGGCACTTCTTTCAACACCGCTCCGGGACCGCGCGTCTCCTTCACCAGCCCAATCATCGTTTTGCCTTGAGACATCTCTTTGCCCCTCCTCGCATTTTCGTCTACAATAGAGTGAAACCGAAAATAGAACGCTTACCACTTTATCTTGTATAATATATTACACGTTTGTGCATTATAATGTACATACCTTTGTGTATATTTTTTATTATTTTTTATTATTTTTTGTGAGGTAATTGGAAGGAGTACAGCCATGTCAGAAGCGATTCATCAGAAAATCGGCAAAAACCTGCAAGATATCCGCAAATCCCGCGGTCTAAGCCTGGATGCCGTAGCCGAGCTTAGCGGAGTCAGCAAAGGAATGCTAGGGCAGATCGAGAGGGGAGAGTCCAATCCGACCATCTCCATCCTGTGGAAAATTGTCAACGGTCTTCGCATCTCGTTCGCTGCGTTAATGGAGGACTCGTCTCCGCAAGTATCCATCGTCAAGCTGGAGGAGACATCGCCGCTTATTGCCGAGGATGGCGCCTATCGCACATATCCCATCTTCCCATTCAAGCAGGATCGAGGATTCGAAGTATACACCGTGGTGATTGAGCCGTTCACTTCCCATACATCGGAAGCACACTATGAAGGGGTCGAAGAGTTCGTTATCGCGATGGACGGAGAGCTTCGCGTCGAAGTGGGAGGAGACAGCTATCTGCTGAAGCCAAGCCTGGCCATGCGCTTCTCCGGCGATCAGCCTCACACCTATTGCAACGATACGGACCGTACGATCCGCTTCACTACCCTTATCCATTACCCTTCCTCCAACCGCTGACCGGCCGACAGGCGCGATGCGCTTATGAACGGCATGACTTTCCCGTCTCTTGCATAGCTATAGACTAGAATGCTTGAGATAGGAGGTTATCGCATTGTCCGAACAACGGGATAACGAAGCTTCGGTTATTTACGAAGCCAATCCGCAGCATACAGCTACGGTACAGGAAATTCGGGAGCGCCTCATGAAGATGTGCGGGGGACATATGCACCGGTTCGTACGCGTACAGACGATCGACGGCCATGTGTATGAAGGGATGATTCTGCATGTCGATCAGCACATTCTCTATCTGCAGTGCACGATTCAAGACCCCAGATCCTATAACAGCCGCTTCAACGCCATACTTCCTCTCGTGCTGTTCGAGCTGCTCGTCATTACATTGCTCTTGTAGGGGATTCGGCGATTGCAGCCCGTCGGAGGAAAGGAACAGACATGACGCTTTGTTTGCAGAATCGCTGCAGTTATGCGGCATGGCTGCGACAAGCAGCAGAGAGAGCAGGACTGTAATAAGTCCTGCTCTTTCTGTGCGCGGCTTGCGGAAGCCACTTTTTCACTGCATACCGCGCGAACGCCCATTTTCTGCTATACTGAAGATCGCTAGAATGACTATTCCGACTAGCCGTAAACCCGACAGATGAAGGTGGTCTCTCATGCAATTTCTAGCTATGCTCACGATGCTTATCGATCATATTGGCGCTGTATGGTACCCCTCCGATCCCCTATGGCGCATCATCGGCAGACTTGCCATGCCGCTGTACATATACGCCATGGTTATCGGCTATAAGCGAACCCGTAATATGAACCGCTACTTCCTGCGGGTCGGCCTGCTGGCCTTGCTCTCGCAGCTCCCTTATCAATGGGCCTTCCATATTACGCAGATCAATGTCATTGCAACCTTATTCGTCTGTCTGCTCGCACTGCGTCTGCTGGATCGATATAAGGATTCGCCAGCGCTTCAGTTCCTCATTGCGGGAGCCGCATTCATCCCGCTTGAGGCGCTTCCGTTCGACTACGGCGGCTACGCTCTGCTGCTGATGCTCATCTACCGCTACGCACCGTCTTCTCTTGCCTTGCTCATGCATGCAGGTCTGGAGCTGCTGTCCATTTTTACGGGCGGGGTGTCTCTGCAGCCGTTCAGCTTGCTGGGGACGGGGCTTATCTTCTATATGCCGCAGCTGTTGATCCGTATGGACCGCATCCGCATGCCCAGATGGATCTGGCGCAGCTTCTATCCGGCTCATCTAATCGCAATCGCCGCGCTTCAGCAGATCATCTAGCTCCCGTTCACACTCCGCTGTACTAGGCCAGCCTTGATCTTCATTCAGCAGCTTGCGCAGGAACAGCTTGACCGCATCGGGCAGCTCCAGCTCTTCCTCCCAGCTTCGTTCCATCCCATCCTTGGGAGGCGTGTAGCCCGCATACATGAGGAACAGGAACAGATGACCAAGCCCGAACCAGTCGCTTGCTGGATGCGCGCGGCGCATTCGCGTCTTGAGCGCAGCGGCGCTATCCGCCGGAGCATCCGTCTCACCCAATGCTTCCTTCAGCGGCCCCGGCAACTGCTCGCCGATACGGCATGCCAGGCCGTAATCAATCAGATACGGCTTCCCATCCCTCATCAGCACATTCGGTATACGTACATCGCGATGCACGTAGCCGGAGTCATGAAGATGCTTCAACGGCTGAAGCAGCCCCCTCAACACTTGCAGCGCTTCTTGAACCGTAAAGCTGTCTCCCTGCTCATAAATGATATATTCCAGATTATGCCCCTCAATATAGTCCATCGCGATCGCTTCCTCGGAGCCGCTTGACCGGTATGCGACGAGACGCGGAATCTGCTCGTGGGACAACGCTTGCATCACGTCCCTCTCACGCTGCAGAAGCTGGATGCCAAGCATTCGCTTGCTCGGCTTATTCCGCTTCAGTAGAACGGTCGCCCCGCTTCTCTGATCTCGGCACACGTAAGCTTGACCGTAGCTGCCCATCCCCAGAAAACGCCGCACTTCATACTGTCCTCCCCATACCGTTCCTTCTTGTAGAGGATAATCGCTCCAATTGTTGCGAATCTCCCGCCATCTATGCCAGGTTCGGGAGGCGAGTCGCATCATTGCGTGCCACATCTTCATCAACTCCTCCCACTAGCTTATCATTTTTTTAGAAACTTTCTATTTACACGGTCGTAAAGTATATGAAGTTGCAGAGAAGAAAGGAGAAGTTACGATGTTGAAACGAATCTTCTATTCCTTGGCAGGCAGACATGGTCATCACTTCTATAGCAGCAGCGATTATAAGAAAGGATACTATCATCCGCATCATCCGTATCCACCACAATATCCGCCGCCGCACCCGCCTTATCCCAACGGGCAATATCCAGCAGGGCCGCCGCAGCATCCGAGCCATCATCACGGAGCTCCGCCGCCGCAAGGAGCGCCCTATTATCCGCAGCATCCGCCACATCCGCAGCAGCCGTATTACCCGCAGCACCCGCCGCGCTACAATCATCATTACGGGCACGGCTATTACAAGAAGAAGTGGAAATACAGCAGCTCTTAGGCAGATTAACGTCATGAAGGGATTGTTAGAAAAGTATTAACAAAATAAACAATAACCTGACGACAGCTTCATAAGGGGCTAAAACGTTAGCGGTATAATGGGAAAAACGCAACGGAGGTGAATGGTGCAATGATGAAAATCATTACCTTCAAAAATCGTTCAGTACCTGTCTATTGCCCTAACGAGCAATCAACATCCTTCGATCTTCTTCATCATAAATTGAACGAATTGGAACTAGACTTTGATTTCCGGAAAAAGTGGAAGCGAATCCGATCGGTTGAAATGGTGCGCGACGTCGCTATTTTCCAATATAATGATGGAACCAAGCTTTACTTGGAAGTCAGCTAACCTGATAATCGATGAAGGGCTGTCCAATGGTCAAACGACCCCGGAACAGCCCTTTCTTCTTCCATTGATTCTTACAGCGAATAGCAGTCCCTGTGGCATCGATTAGCCATCGTTCTCAACGGTTCTGCGGAACACTGAAGCGTCCAGCTGAGTAGGGTCCATCGGCTTACCCAGTAAGTATCCCTGCACATAATGACAACCCCACTCCTTCAGGAGCAGCATCTGCTCTTCGAACTCCACTCCCTTGGCTATCGCTTCAAGCCCAAGCCTCCGAGCCAGTTGAATCATAGATTCCACAATATAACGGTCCGCCCCCCCTAGATCGATATCTTTCACAAAAGACTTATCAATCTTCACACTATGTATGGGCAAGTACTTTAGACTTGTATAAGACGAATATCCCTTCCCGAAGTCATCCAATACGATTCGCACGCCCGCAGCATGAAGCTCGCTTAACGCTTCAGCCACCTGTTGAATGTCATGAAGAGCCATCCGGCGCTCCGATATTTCCAGCTCCAGTGACTCCGCCTTCAGCTCATATTCGTCAACAACATTGATGACCGTGGAGACGAAGGAGGGGGATATCAGCTGCTGCGAAGAAATATTAATGGATATGCGGAGGTGGTCCAACCCCTCATACCGAAGCATATCCGACAATCGCCTGCATACTTCTCGAAGCACCCATTCGCCGAGGGGGACAATTAATCCATTGAATTCCGCAATCGGAATAAACTCTTCCGGACTGACGTTGCCGAGCTCCGGATGCTGCCATCGAATTAACGCTTCGTACCCTCTTAACCGGCCGTTGTCCAACTGATAGACCGGCTGATAGCTCAAGTGGAATTGCCGTTGAACCAATGCCGGACGAAGCGAAGATTCGATCGTAATCTTCCTGTTCATTTGAACGGTATCTTCACTACTGTATACTTCAACCCGATTACCGCCACTTTCCTTAGAGCGGTAGAGCGCAAGCTCTGCATGACATAACAGCTGCTCGCTCGTCAGTCCGTCCTTCGGATACAAGCTAGCCCCTATGCTCGAGGTCAGATAGAGCTCCTGCTCCCCATCTGCAATGGGGCGTTCAACGGCGAACTTGATCGCCTCCAGCACATGCGTGACCCGAACCAGTTCCTGCTCATGGAAAGCGATCACAATTTGAAAGCAGTCACCGCCAAATCTACTCGTCTCGTTGAAGAGGCCACCGGAGAGCGTCGCGCCAGCCTCGCATAGACGGTTCGCTATCACACCCAACACATAGTTCCCGAAGTCATTCCCTTTTGTTTCATTCAAGCGATAAAAACGATCCATATCCACAAGGGCAACCAGCATATGATGTCCCGTCGTCCTTGCATGCTCGATGGCAAGTTCAAGCTCAAGAAATGCCGCTTTCCGTCCAGGCATATCAATAGCTGCCTCCATCACAAAAAGCTCCTTTCATTAATCATCATTATTAAGCTTAATATTCACATACAATTATTAGAATAATGCTGCAGCCCGGATCGCATCTTTGTTAGAAAACCTAATGATTGCTCCCGAAAATAAAAAATAAGCATCCCGGATAACCGGAATGCTCTTCACCTGAAGCCTGTTCAGCTTGCGGATCCCGTCACAACTACATGGCTGGCTCGGCCACATACTTGTACCCGAACCCCCACACCGTCTTGATCAGGCGAGGTTCCTTCGGGTTCAGTTCGATTTTCTTACGGAGATTGACGATATGAACGTCAATGGCACGATCGGTCACGAAGGAATCAAATCCCCGTATCGCATTAATCAATTCTTCCCTGCTGAATACCTTCCCCGGATGAGCCATTAACAGCTTTATAAGCTCGTACTCCGAGAACGTCGTCTCCACACGCTGACCCCTTACGATGAGCAGCCTTCTATTCGCATCCAATTGAATAAGCTCTGATGGCCCGATGGACGAGGTGACTTCCTTCTTCTCATTCATCTCCGCCTGTACCGTATGAGAACGGCGAATCAGCGCCTCCACCCGCGCGGTTAGCTCATGCATGCTGAACGGCTTGCATAGATAATCATCCGCTCCAGCCTTTAGCGCCTGCACACGCTCCGATACCTCGCTCTTCATCGAGAGAATCATTATGGGGACATTGGACGTTTCCCGTATTTGCTTGCATACTTCCATTCCGTCCAAATCCGGAAGAATGAGGTCCAGCAAAATCAGATCGGGAACGAAGTCCGCAGCCTTGTGCAAGCCCTCTTCTCCACAATCCGCTTGCTCCACCTGGTAGCCCTCTTCAGACAAATACATAGACAGCATATTGCTCATCATGACGTCATCTTCAATAACTAATACTTTATACATTGCAGTCACCCTTAAATAGGATTGAAGATTTCTGTCCAATCATTTCTGTAACTCTACTATACAATACCTAAACATAAGGAACAATATTTTGTTAGAAAAATGTTAGACTATTTGTCGAATTTGGTCGGCACATCCTTCAATCCAATCAGCAGCTTCGTCAGTTCCTTCTCCAGCCGCGCGAGTAATGCCTGCATGCTCTTTCCGGTAGACAGCCCAGCTTCGCCATTCAGCCACTTCCCCGCTTCACCGGCGGCATCCGACAACTCATAAGCGGACAAGTAACCGGCGGCTCCCTTCAGCGTATGAAGCATACGTATGGCCGCATGCGAATCGCCGTTATCCAGCTTTAGCCGGAGCTGATCCATGAACCGTCCATAATCCATCTTGAATTGTCCGATCATATGCAGCAATATCGGCACTTTTCCGTTAACCCGCTCCAGTGCGCTTGCCACATCCATTCCCGCTATACCGCCCAGAGAGGAGGGAATGCCGGAGGGAGCGCTATAGTAGGACAATGTACCGGGCAGCAGTCCGTCGCCGTTCGCAATAGACAGCTTGTTGCCGCTGGCTGCCTCATCCAGACAGACGTTAATCTTCTCCTGCAGCGTATCAAGCGACAACGGCTTCGTGATGACATCGCGCATACCAAGCCGGATATAATATTCATGGTCCTTCTTCACCATATTCGCTGTTACGGCAATGACCGGAATATGGTCATACTTCCTCTTGCTCCTCATGATACGGACCGCCTCCGTACCATCCATGACTGGCATATGAATATCCATCAGCACCAGATTCCACTGCCCGTCTGCGAGCAATTCCAGCGCTTCCTCGCCATTCTGCGCTACCCCGACCTCGTAGCCAAGCTCCTTTAGCAGCTCGACCGCAACCAGTTGATTGATTTTGTTATCTTCCGCTAACAATATTCTAACAGTTGGCTGATATTTTCTCGATACGACTGCAATCTTCCTGTCTTCCTCTGCCTGCTCAACGTCCTTCTCCTTATTAGCCAAAACTACATTCAGCGCACGGCATAGTGCCAATCGCGTCACGGGCTTGATCAGTATTGCCATCGGCTGCTGGTGCGATTGTAACTGAAGCAACTCATCCCGGCCATAAGTCGTCGTTACGGCAATGATCGGGATAGCCGCTTGTTCCGCTGCCTGACGGAATTCCAGCCATGTGTCGATACCATACATATCGGGCATCTCCATGTCCATGACAAGCAGCTGCGGCTTGGTTCCTTCCCCCAGGTCACGAAGTCGGTCACGCGCAGAATGCCAATCTTTGAACGTCAGACTGGATAATCCCGCTTGCTCCAGCATCTCTTCCCAGAAGCGCATCATCTGCATATTGTCCTCTACGACCCATATCGGCTGCTCCCTTCCGATGTCGCCCAAGACAGCGGTCTGTTCATGGCGATAAGGGCTGATTGCAAATGGAAGCGTGAAGCGGAATACACTGCCGACGTCCTCCTCGCTGTTCACCTCAAGAGATCCTCCCATGAGCTCTACCAGATTTTTGGAGATGACAAGACCGAGCCCCGTCCCCCCGAATTGTCTCGTCGTAGAGCTGTCGCCTTGTGTGAACGGCTGGAACAGACGCCGTCGTTTCTCTTCGTTCATGCCAATTCCCGTATCCGCCACGGTGAAGGAGAGGCTGATTGTCTCTGTACTGCGGCTTTCCACATCAATCTCAAGCTTCACAATCCCCTTCGGGGTGAATTTAATCGCGTTCATGCACAGATTAAGCAGCACCTGCTCCAGTCTCATCGCATCTCCTACTAGCATATACTTCAGCTGTTCGGATTGGCGGATCATGAATTCGAACTGCTCTTTCCCGCCCATGAACACGCTTAGTCCGTTTGCCAGCTTCTCAAGCACTTCTTCCAGTTGGAACGGAAGCCGTTCTACTTCAATTTTGCCCGCTTCAATTTTCGAGAAATCCAGCACATCGTTGATGATCCGCAGCAGACTCTCGGAGCTAGTCTCCATCTTGTCCATATAATCGCGCTGAAGCTCGGTCAGCTCCATCTTGCGCATGAGCTGTGTCAGGCCAATGATGCCGTTAAGCGGCGTCCGCACCTCGTGGCTCATCATCGCCAGGAAGCGCCCCTTCGTCTTGTTCGCCTCTTCCGCCTCCAGCGTAGCGCGAACGAGCTCTTCCTGCACAAGCTTCTGCTCCGAGACGTCTCTGGCGATGCAGGAGAAGAACAACTCGCCCGTCAGCGGATCGTTATGCGCTACGACGACCATCGATACGAACAACGGCTCGCCGCCCCTCTTAAGCAGCTCCGCGCCGCCCTCCCAATAGCCGTACTCCTTGGCCAGCCTCGCCCCTTCCAGCAGCTGCTCGTACGTCTGGGAATCGACATAATGCTCCACCGCAAGGCTTTCCACGGTCCGTTCTTCATTGCTAAGACCCAACATTTCCCTTCCGGCACGATTCATATAGATAATTCGACCCTTCATATCGGCAGAAGCAATCAAGTCCTTGGCGGACTCTACGATATCCAGCAATCGATTGCGTGCCTTCTCGACGTGCTTGCGATCCGTTATATCCCGAAGCATGCCTACGACGCCCGAGAATTTGCCGTCGCTGCCGCGTAGACCATTCGAGCTATGAAGCGTAGGCACTCGCTTGCCATCCTTGCGAATAACGGTCCACTCCCGCTCATAGGAGAAGTGCTCTTTACGCAGCTCCTTGAACACCTCCAGCCCGGGCAGCACTTCTCTGCCCAGCAGCTGCGTCAGCCGCTCCGCTTCCTTGCGTAATTCCTCCGAATCGATGAAGGCAAGCGGCGTCGCTTGTCCTACCAGCTCTTCCGCTTGATAACCCAGCATTTCCTCGGCAGCTTTATTCATATGAACGACGCGATACTGGTCGTCCAGCACGATGAAGGCGTACTGATTCTGATTAATGATTGCGTTCAGCCGGTCGAACATTTCCTGCAGATGCTCCATCATCCCGTTGACGGAGCCCGCCAGCTTACCGATCTCATCCCGCTCAGAAGTATCCAGATGCTGTGCCTGGAATTGCCCCGAAGCCGCCTGCTCGGTTACTTTCAGCACGCCTTCCAGACGCTTCACGATCCGTTCAAAGTAGAGATAGAAGAACAATGCAATAATGATCTCCGATGCGGCGATCGTCATCACCGTACGCCAGAATACCGGCGCAAGCGGCGCCTCCAGCATCCGCAGCGGCGCCTGAAGCGCTAGCCGCCAAGGCGTGCCGGCTACCTTCGCATAGAACACGACATAACGCTGTCCACTCGACGCCAGCTTCACCTCTCCGCCTTCGCCGCTCAGCATGAGGCTGGCATTGTCGCTGAAGTGAGACTCCCGATCCGTCAGAGAACGGGAAGGGTGCAGCTCTGGATCTGTGCTGTAGATAAGTTCGCCCTGATCGTTATAGACGAATACCGGCGCTGGCCAATTATCGAAGTCGAAGTATTCGTGGAAGGATTCGTAGCGAATGGAGGCATAGATGACCCCTGACACTACATCTGAATGATTGTATACCGGCACGGCAATAATGGCTTGCCGCGTATCCAAGAAGGTAGGGATATAGGGATCCGTCATATGAATCTCGCCCCTCTTCGCCGCATGATAGAACGACTCGAAGCCCTGGTACAGTCGCTTGCCGTCGCTGCGCAACGCATTGCCCTGCATGTCAATATAGCCAATGTTATGGTACTGGAACCCATTGCGATCCATCTCGCTTGTGAAGTAATCAAGCTTCTGCTCTTCCGTGCCGAAGCGCACCGCATCCGTTCTGCTCATCACCATCACCTCGGCTTTGCGGATATGCATCCATGCCGCGATATCATTACTTTGACTACGAAGCTGGCTCATCATTTTATCCTTCTCCGACTGCAACAGAGACTGCTTTACCGCGGAGTAGTTGCCGACGCCTGCCAGAAGCAGGGGAATAAACGAGATTAATACAATGAGAAGCAGACCTTTCGTTCTGAGCGACATCTTATTCAACCAGCATCCCCCTCTTAATCTCTCATCCTTATGCCGTTCCTTGCATTTGGACCATATATAATAGCCTCTCCATATTGCGCCGTTCAGCCATGTCATTCATAGTATAGCAAGTGCTTGCCTAAGATTCGACATTTCCTGTAAGCTTTTTTTATTTAAGATTAAGGTTTTTTGGAACACCATTTGTTATAGTAATGTAGAAACTGTATATTCGAAGGGAGCTTGCAGGATGAATAACAAGGATTCGCTGAACAACGAGAATAAAGGGGATCAAGCGGACGAGCAGTCCGTCAAAAAAGAGCGTTATACGTACGAAGAGGAAACTGCCTCTGCCGCCGAACAGCCTGTCGCGTCGGAACAAGAGACAGAGACGGAGACGGACAAGCATCATTCGGAAGACGAGGTAGCTGCTGCTGCCATCGCGGCCGTACCTTCCATTACGGCGGAAGCTCCGACTACTGTCGTCAAGAGGAGCCCTTGGGGATGGATACTCTTATCCGCAGCGCTGGCTGTCGCGTTAGTCGTTGTTATCTTAAAGCCGCCGTTCGGCGTGGACAACAGCAATGTAGCGACAGTGAACGGCACCAATATTAAGAAGGAAGATCTGTACGAATTCATGGTGAAGCGTTATGGAACCGCCACACTGGACAACATGATTACGGAAGAGCTGATTCGCCAAGAAGCGGAAGCGGCAAGTATTACCATTACAGAAGATGACGTGACCAATCAGCTGGACGCTCTGAAGCTGGGCTTCCCTTCTCAGGAAGTGTTCGACATGCAATTGATGCAAGCAGGCATTACGGAAGAAGAGCTGCGCGAAGACATGCGCATTCAGACGTTGCTGATCAAGCTGCTGGAGCCGCAGACTGAAGTAACCGACGATGAGGTGCAGCAATATTTCGATCAGAATAAAGCGACCTGGTCTACTACGGAACAGATCCGCGCTTCCCACATTCTTGTAGAAACGGAAGATGAGGCGAAAGCGGTAGTTGCGGCGCTGGAAGGCGGCGCTGACTTCGCAGAGCTGGCGATGGAGAAATCCAAGGATGAAGGATCGGCTGCTGCCGGCGGCGATCTGAACTTCTTCGGAAAGGGCCAAATGGTGAAGGAATTCGAAGAAGCGGCCTTCGCTCTGGAAGTGAACGAAGTGAGCGATATCGTCCAGTCGAGCTTCGGTTATCATATTATTAAGAAGACGGACAGCAAGCCGGCTGAGGAGCCGGTCTTCGAAGAGAAGAGAGCTGCGATCCGCACGATGCTGCTCAACCAGGAAGCTAATCCTCTGACCAATACGTGGCTGCAGGAGAAGCACGAGAAAGCCATCATTACGAATACGCTTGAGGAGAAAGCTGAATCAGAAGCTTCCGGTACAGCAGGCAGTGAAAGCGGCGAAGCTTCGGCGGAATAATACGTCGTTATACTAGCCATTCGGGCGGATTGCTTGAGGATACCTCGTATCTTCCGGCGATCCGCCCTTTACGCATTGCTCCGTTTCGGGCAGAATGAGAACGTAGAAGTTTATTTTAAATGGAGGTCATGATCGTGAGCCAATTCGAAGTAAGCCAATATGAGGATACGTACACGATATACGAGTTGAAGGAGCCGGGCACTTCGTCCAGAGTGCTGGTCTGCCCGGAGCGGGGCGGCATCGTCATCGGCTGCCAATTGCATGGAGAAGAGCTCTTCTATCTGGATAAGGCGACATTAGAGCACCCAACCGCCAATATCCGGGGAGGCAATCCTATCCTGTTCCCGATCTGCGGACATCTGAAGAATGGAAGCTACGAGTGGGCTGGGACACGTTATGAGATGGCCAATCATGGCGTCGCACGCACGTCGCCTTGGGAAGTGATCAGCACGAGCACGAATAGCGAAGCTTCAATAACTTTGCGCCTGCAGAGCAACAAGGAGTCGCTGTCCGCTTACCCCTTCCACTACGAGCTGGAATTCACCTATGCCCTTGTCGGCGGCGAGCTGCATACCCGCCAGCACTACCGCAATTGCGGACAAGCGGGCTCCGGCGCCATGCCGTTCTACGCAGGGTTCCATCCCTACTTCGCCATCGAGGGAAGCAAGTCGATTCCTTATGATACCGACGCTACTCGCTATGTGGATTACAACGATAATGTCGTGAAGCCTTACACCGGCGTGATCGATCTGAACAATCGTGGGGCATCCGTCTGTCTGCTGGACGCCGAGCGACGTGAGATCGCCTTCCCGATACGTGAAGGCGTGAAGGTGCGAATGCGCTATGACGATCCCTTCAAATATGTTGTGCTATGGTCTGTAATTGACCATCCCTTCATCTGCGTAGAGCCATGGATGGCCGAGACGGGCGAATTGAATCGTCAGGAAGAGCTGGTCCTGCTGGAAGCGGGAGAGACGCTCTCCTGTAACCTGATCATTAGCCGGGCATAACGGCTGAAGGCATACCATAAATAAACTCGGACAGCCGGGGAGCGACCGTTTACGGCTGCTTCCCGGCTGTCCTTATACTGTATGAACCTGATAAGCGCATGTGATCGTCACCTTCATCCACGCAAACTTGTGGATGGTCTATCGAAATCGTCAGCTTGCCTATTCAGCATACGTATTCCATCATCAGTACCCTTCGCCTCGACCTCCGGTTACGATTGCGATGCTGGAGCTGGCGCCGATACGAGTCGCCCCTGCAGCAATCATCTGCTGCGCTGTCTTCAGATCACGAACGCCTCCTGACGCCTTCACGCCAAGCTCCGGCCCCACCACGCTTCGCATCAGCGCAATGTCCTCTACCGTGGCTCCGCCTTTCCCGAATCCGGTCGACGTCTTCACGAAGTCTGCTCCCGCACGCTTGGATAGCTCACATGCCGCAACCTTCTCCTGATCCGTCAGCATGCCCGTCTCCAGTATAACCTTCAGCACCGCCTTGCCCTTGCACACTTCAGCGACAGCTGCAATATCGGCCTCTACCGCCTCCAGATCGCCCGACTTCAGCTTACCGATATGGAGCACCATATCCACTTCCGTCGCACCGTCCGTGATTGCTTGAGCCGCTTCGAACGACTTGGACGCCGAGCTTGTCGCACCAAGAGGGAATCCCACGACCGTCGTCACGCCGACTGGGCCCCCCTTCAGTTGTTCCGCCGCAAGCTTCACCCAGCTAGCATTGACGCACACTGTCGCGAATGAATAGTCCCGCGCTTCCTCGCACAACTTCGTAATCTCCATTGCCGTAGCGTCGGCCTTCAACAATGTATGATCGATCAATGCAGCTATATTAGCCTCCGATGCTTGTAATGCGCTCCCCATCGCCATTGCCCCCTGTTCTGCTGTCTGTTCTGATATGTTCCGCTTTCCTAGTCTTTACTACAGACGAATATATTATATCACAGACGCGTACAGGCCTTTGTCTACTTGCCTAGACCGTAACCTCCTCCTTCGCCTGCCAATAACGCTCGCTGCCCGGCAAGTCGTCGAACCATGCCGCTTCCTTCGGACAATCCAGCACCATGAACTGCCCATACTGTCCTTCCCGCGATTGATGGTACTTCAAGTAGGCCTTGCCACCCGCAATCGCCAATATCTCAATCTTGCCGGAGGAATGGCTCATAGACAGTCTGACTCGCTTGCCGAGACCGCTCGTCCTGGCCTTCGCTTCCTCAACTACCTGATATGCCCTCTCCAGCGACACGACAAAGTCGCGATTACCTGCGACCGGTCGATTAATGAAGAAGTAATACGGCGTCACGCCCGCCCATGACAGCTGATCCAGCAGCTCAGCCAGCACTTCGGGATCGTCGTTAATGCCCCGTATGATCGGCGTCTGGTTCACGACGATCGCCCCTGCCTTATGTAACGCTTCGAAGCCGCGCTTGGCCTCCTCTGTAATCTCCCTGGGGTGATTGATATGCGCCATGACATAGATTCGCTTCTCCGGGGTGGAGAATTCAGAGATGAGCTGCAGCAGTGCTTCATCCTCATAGATGCGCATTGGATTGAATACGGGAATCTTGCTGCCCAGACGGATAATCTTCACATGATCGATGCTGCGCAGCCGTTCGATAATGGATCGCAGCTTCGGCGTGCCCAGAATCAGGCTATCTCCCCCCGTCAGCAGCACGTTGTTAATCTCCGGATGCTCTTCAATGTAAGCGAGACCCGGTTCCACATTAGAGACGGCTTCTTTCACGTCATTACGGAACAGCCGCTTGCGGAAGCAGTAACGGCAATAAGCCCCGCATACTTCCGATACGATGAGCAGCGCCGTCGTCCGGTACTTATGCTGGCAGCCCGGCACGACATAATTGGCCTCCTCGTCCGAAGCATCCCACTTGCCATATTCCATCAGCTCGCCTTCGTTCGGAATAACGAGCTTGCGGATCGGATCGTCGGGATCATTCCAGTCGATCAGCGACAAGTAATAATCGTTCACCCTGAACGCGAACTTCTCCGTAATTGGCTTTAGCAGTTCCCGCTCGCGTTCTGGAATTTCTGCAATCTTGTCCAGCTTCATAATGTATTTAGGCTGCGGCATTCCAACTCCTCCTCAGAATTTGGTCTGCGCGTTATGCCAGTGGATGGTACCGATCCCCACAAAAAATGACCCCAGCATTCGGACGCAAGCGGTCCGAGCATCTTGAAGCGGAGCGGGCAGGTTCATCCTGTCCGAATCCGCCCTTGATGCACCAGGGTCAGATCAAACGTATTCACGATTCACTATGCTTGTGACCCATCCACTGCCGACGAGGTTAGCTGACGGACTCGGGTAAGATGGTCCCCTAAGACGAGCGCTGCCGCTCCATCTATTCGCCCCGTGCGTAGCTGCCAGGCAGCTTCGCAACAATTGGTTCCCCCGCTTTCCAATGCCTAGCATTGGAAATTAAGCGCTATTCCAGTGTAAGTCAACATTTGACAGACGTCAACTGCTCCGAACGCGATTCAACAGCATTCACAATGTTTTAACAAGTCGATCAGTGCGCAGCAGTGGCAAATTGTGCCGCATGCAGACGGCTGTAAATACCGCCCGCCGCAACCAATTCATCGTGACGGCCTTGCTCGCTAATGCCATCCTCTGTGACCACGACAATTCTATCCGCATTTTTGATCGTGGCAAGTCGATGGGCAATGACCAGTGTCGTACGCCCTGCGGACAGCTCGGCCAGCGACTGCTGAATCGCCGCTTCCGTCTCGGTATCCAGCGCGGAAGTCGCTTCATCCAAAATTAGAATCGGTGGATTCTTCAGGAACATTCTGGCGATCGCCAGACGCTGCTTCTGACCGCCGGACAGCTTGACGCCTCGCTCCCCCACCACCGTCTCAAGTCCTTGCGGCTGTTCGCTGATAAAGCTCTCAAGCTGCGCACGGCGCGCCGCAGCCCATACTTCCTCGTCGCTGGCATCCAGCTTGCCGTAGGCGATATTGTCACGTATCGTGCCTCCGAACATGAATACATCCTGCTGAACAATGCCAATCCCTCTGCGCAGCGACTCCAGCTTCATCTCTTGAATATCATAGCCGTCCACCGAGATGCTTCCCTCGTCTAGCTCATAGAAACGAGGCAGCAAGCTGCACAGCGTCGTCTTGCCCGCACCGGACGGCCCAACGAAGGCAACTGTTTCTCCGGCTTTTATCGTCAGATTGATGCCCCGAAGCACTTTCGCTTCGCCTTCATAACCGAACGTCACGTTGCGATATTGAATATCGCCTCTCAACTGATCGACTGCTATGGCGCCGGGAGCGTCTACAATGTCCGGCTTCGTATCCATCAGCTCCATGTAGCGTTTAAATCCGGCAATGCCTTTTGGATAACTCTCGATAACGGCATTAATTTTCTCAATCGGCTTGAAGAATATGTTCGTCAGCAGCAGGAAGGTGAAAAAATCGCCGTAGTTCATTCCTTTCTGCAGCACATAATAGGCGCCCGCCAAGAGGGCGAACAGCGATACAAGTCTCATTAGCATATAGGTGATGGAATTGTTCATGCTTATAATTTTGTAGGATAGAATCTTCGCCAGGCGGAAGCGCAGATTACTTTCCATGAACAGACCTCTTTCATACTTCTCGTTAGCGAACGATTGTACGACGCGAATGCCGCCCACCGTATCTTCTACCCTTTCGTTGAAATCCGCCATATCCTTCAGCAGCCTCTGAACCGCAACCGTCATTTTCTTGTTGAAAAACAACACCAACCACAAGATAAGTGGCACAATAGCAAAGGTGAGCAGTGCAAGCTCGGGGTTAATATAGACCATGATGCCAAGCGCGCCAAGCAACGTCATGATGGCAATAAACATATCCTCCGGACCGTGATGAGCCACCTCGCCGATCTCGAACAGGTCGTTGGTCATGCGGGACAACAGATGACCTGTCTTATTGTTGTCGAAGAAGCGGAAGGACATCTTCTGAATATGATTGAACAGCCGCCGCCTCATCTCCGTCTCGATATTGATGCCAAGTATATGTCCCCAGTAGTTGACGACAAAGGTAAGCACCGTATTAATGGCATATATGACGAGCAACACGGCACAAGCAGCAACGATGATCCCCCAATCGCCGTTCGGCAACAGCTCTCTGATCACATATCCGACTGCGACCGGAAATACAAGCTCCAGTATCGCAAGCAGCACCGCGCTGAAGAAGTCCAGCAGGAACAATCTCTTATGCGGTTTATAATAAGAAAAAAATCGTCGCAGCATTCTTTGCTCCTCTTCTCTCTTCTGTGTTCTGTCGAATTAACCGACAAGTGTTGATAATGGTTATCAATAGAATGGTATACAATTGTGAGGTTGCTGTCAATCCAAGCTTTAGCTTTTAACAGAAAAATACCTCGTATCACATATCCACTCACTGATTAGATATCCTCTGACTGATTCAATATGTATCTACTTACTGGATTTAATGCCCTTAATTTCTTGGATTGACTCCACTCGGACACAATCAACTGGATTTTATGTCATTAATCCGACCATTCACAAGAAAATTGTGCTATTTCACATCATTCAACTGTACTAATTCCATCTGTTCGACGACACAATAACGATTTCGGATGCAACAACTGCACGAAATCCACTTAGCACACTCCTTACCTGCATAAACGCACACTACCTCGCCAAGCGGAACAGCCCACCATTCGGACACTTTCAACCCTCCAACCGAGGCTACATCGCCTAAACAAGGGGGAAGACAATCCCACTTCGTAATGTTATAAACACTCATATAGCAAAAGAAGTACCGCTCCCAATGGCACACTGGGGGAACGGTACTTCATAACTATGGTTATAACGGATAAAATCTACAGCAATTCCTTGCGAAGATCGTAAGCAGACTTCGGAGACAAGTGGCCGAGCGGAATATCGAACACCGTCTTGGCACCCGCTTGTCCTTCCCGGGACAAGCGATGCGCCGCGCGAGCATATGCGACCAGGACGCTTGCCGTGAACTGCGGATTACTTTCCAGCTTCAAGCCGAACTCGATGATCTGCGTCGTATTCTCGCCAGTCTTGCCACTGCGAAGCACCATGCCGCCATGCGGCATAGAGGAATGATTCTTCTTCATTTCCTCTTCGCTAATGAACTCCACAGTCGTATCATAGTCCGCGAAGTAGTTCGGCATGGATACGATTTCTTGCTCCAGCGCTGCCAGATCAGCCCCTTCTTCTGCCACAACATAGCAAGAACGAATGTGCTTCTCTCTTGTGCTCAGCTCAGGGTTCTCTCCGGCGCGTACACGATTCACAGCCGCTTCGCTAGGAATCGTATACTGAACGCCATACTTCACGCCTTTCACCCGTCGAATGGCATCGGAATGTCCTTGACTGACGCCCTTGCCCCAGAACGTATATTCATTGCCTTCAGGCAGAATAGCTTCCGCAAGCAGGCGATTCATGGAGAATAAGCCCGGGTCCCAGCCTGTGGAGATAACGCCGACATGACCATGCTCACGCGCCACACGATCCACGTCTTCGAAGTATTCCGGAATTTTCGCGTGCGTATCGAAGCTGTCTACAATGTTGAACATAGAAGCGAACTGCGGACCTTGCTCCGGCAAGTCTGTCGCGGAACCGCCGCACAAGATCATCACATCGATATCATTTTTGAACTTCTCAGCATCCTCAATCGGATATACCTTCGCCTCGGAAGGAATCGTGGAAGGGTCTCTACGCGTAAATACGGCATCCAGCTTCATATCCGGATTCTGACGGATGGCAAGCTCGACGCCTCGGCCCAAATTGCCATACCCGACGATCCCAATACGGATCTGCTCCTTCATGCTGTCACACACCTTTTCTCTAAAGTATTGTCGACGCTACACCCAGCCTCTCGCTTCCATCGCAGCAGCAATACGCTTCATGGCGATCATATACGCAGCCGTCCTCAGATCTACTTCGAACTGCGCTGCCAGATCGCGCACAGCTTGATAAGACCGTATCATATTTCCCTGCAGCTTCTCCAGCACTTCTTCCTCGCTCCAATAGAAATGCTGCAAGTTCTGCACCCATTCGAAGTACGAAACGGTTACGCCGCCCGCATTGGCCAACACGTCCGGAATGACGATGATGCCCTTCTCCGACAGGACGCGATCCGCTTCTGGCGTCGTTGGTCCGTTCGCCGCTTCCGCAACCAGCTTGGCTTTAATCCGCTTGGCATTACTGGAGGTAATGACATTCTCCAGAGCAGCCGGCACCAGAATATCAACGTCCAGCTCAAGCAGCGCTTCATTCGAGATCTGCTGCGCCCCGCTGTAATCCGCGATCGAAGCATTATCCTTCAGCTCTTCAAGCACGGCAACATCAAGTCCGTCTGGTTGATAGACGCCGCCCTTGGAGTCGCTTACCGCTACTACTTTGCAGCCTGCCTCCGCCAGCAATCTAGCGGCAATCCGGCCCGCATTGCCGAAGCCTTGAACCGCAACCGTTGCTGTGTCAGCTGGAATGTCCATATCTTCAAGAGCTGCGAGAATCGTATATACGCAGCCTTGCGCCGTAGCTTCATTCCGACCTTTGGAACCGCCAATAATAAGCGGCTTCCCTGTAATGACGCCTGGCGAATATACACCTTTCATTCGGCTGTAAGTGTCCATCATCCAGCCCATCGTCTGCGCATTTGTGTACACGTCTGGAGCAGGAATATCCTTGTCCGGCCCCACGAAGTCAGCGATAGCTTCCATGAAGCCGCGACTAATCCGTTCTACTTCTGCCTTGCTGTGCTCGCGCGGGTTACATATAACGCCGCCTTTGCCTCCGCCATACGGCAGGCCCACTACGCCGCACTTGAAGCTCATCCACATGGAGAGCGCTTTGACCTCGTCAAGCGTGACGTCGGGATGGAAGCGAATGCCTCCTTTTGTCGGACCGACAGCATCATTATGCTGCGCACGGTATCCTTGGAATACCCGCACAGAGCCGTCGTCCATCTTCACGGAGAAGCTGACGGAGAGGACACGTTTAGGATTTTTCAAGATGTGTGTAATGTGCTCCGGCAGATTCAACAGCTTCGCAGCAGTATCTACCTGCTGTTGGGCAATTTCATAGGGATTCAATGTTTCTTGCATAGTTGTTACTGTCATCCTTCATTCTACCTTTCGATTCTAGTTTTCGACTCCAATTATTAGCCGCTTTTTTGATTCTAACCGACAATAAAGCATTTTTAAAGATTTTATTATCGAAAAAATGCAAGTTCTTCATAAAAAAGTCCATTCAACTGTAACGAAAAATTCATAGTTTACATGTCATGTAACTTCACACAAGGCCTGGCAATCATTGATCAAGGAAAGAGAGCAAGCGTTAAAATCGGCCTGCCGCCACTTCGTTAAAATCAATATCCATTAAGGATTGGCCATACTTGCAGCGCTCCGCCTCATCAAATTGCAGCAGATTCGTAAGTGCGTTGGGCACGATAATACAGGCCAGTCCCGCCGCTACAGCAGCTTTGGCCCCGTTCGGAGAATCCTCTATCGCAACTGCTTCCTCTGGTTTTACGCCAAGTCCCTTTACTGCCATCTTATATAGTGCCGGGTCCGGCTTCACCTGATCGACATCGTCCGCAGTGCAGATCACTTCGAAGCAATCCGCCAACTTCAGCTGTGACAGATATCTGTCAATCCACTTGCGCCTGGAGCTTGAGGCAAGACCGATGCGCATTCCAGCCGCCTTCGCCGCCTCCAGATATTCTAACACGCCCTCGCGGATTCCTTGCTGTTCCATCAGCCGTGCATGATCGTTGTGAATGCGCCTGTGGAATTCTTCCTTATCGATCGGGAGATTCAGCTCCGTCATCAAATATTCATAAGGATTGAATGCATGGTGGCTCGTTCCGACACATTCCGAATACTGCTCCAGCGACAATTCCACCCCATGCTCCTCGTACGCATTGCGAAACGCGTAATACCATGGTGTCTCTGTATCAATTATTGTGCCATCAAAGTCAAATATTATTGCTTTTATCATGTTCGCTTCCTCCTTTCAGATCCTATTGTGGCTCTTTATAACAACAGACCGCTACTTCCCCCTATCCTATAATCATAGCTTATCTTCAGTCTCTAGTGAACAAAAAAAGACTGCACTTCCGTTATCGGTCAGGCAGTCTCTGCAATGGGGAATAATTGTTCACTCCTCCACTCCTCCAAGCTTATAGAGCCGGCAATAAGTTCTTCTATATCTCATCGCAATCATTTCCTGTGCATCTTGAATTCCAGGAACAGCTCATTATAATGCGCCAGCATGTGTGGACCGAGATTGTCATATACCTCCAGCCTGCGTGTCAGCTCCTCGTCGGGGTAAAACCGTTCATCGCCGGCAATCTCCTCCGGCAGCAGTGCAAGCGCAGAATGATTGGGCGTGGAATACCCCACATATTCGGCATTCTGCGCCGCAACATCGGGCGACAGCATAAAGTTGATGAATTGATGGGCCCCATCGATATTGCGAGCCGTCTTCGGAATGACCATGTTGTCGAACCATAGATTGGACCCTTCGCGCGGCACGACGTAATCCAGCTTCTCGTTATCGCTCATAATCTCCGACGCATCACCGGACCAGACAAGTCCGACGGCCGCTTCCTCGCCGGCCAGCAGCATCTTGATCTCGTCGCCGACGATTGCCTTCACATTGGGAGTCAGCTCCGACAGCTTGCGAAGCGCCTCCTGCAGATGTGCCTTGTCCGTATCGTTCAGAGAATAGCCGAGACTGTTCAGCCCCATTCCCATTACCTCGCGCGCTCCGTCCAGCAGCAGAATATCGTTGCGGAGCGAAGCGTCCCACAGATCGTTCCAGCTCAGGAAGTCCAGCTCTCCGACTAGCTCCGGATTATAGACGATACCGACCGTCCCCCAGAAGTACGGAACGGAATAGGCATTGCCCTTATCGAAGCTGAGATCCATGAACCGGTCGTCAATATGCTTCAGGTTCGGCAGCTTGGCATGGTCCAGCCGCAGCAGCAGCCCGTCTTCCTTCATGCGGCTGATGGCGTATTCGGAAGGCACGCTGACATCGAACGTCGTACCTCCCTGGCTAATCTTCGTCATCATCGCCTCGTTGGAATCGAACGTCTGATAGATGACCTTGATCCCGCTCTCTTGCTCGAAGCGATCGATCAGCTCGGGATCGATATAATCCCCCCAATTATAGATCGTCAGCGTATTGTCGCCTGTATAACCCTCGCTCGAGTTCAAGTAGGCCGTCACATACATGAGCGCAATCGCCGTGCCGATTACCAGTAGCAGCGCCTTCAGCAGCTTACTCATGCTCCAGCCCCCTTCCCTTCCAGACGGTTATTGCGCTTGTTAATGAAGTAATAACCGATCACCAGCAGTATCGTGAACAAGAAGATCAGCGTGGACAGCGCGTTAATAGACAGCGACACCCCTTGCCGCGCCCGTGAGTAGATCTCGACGGACAGCGTGGAGAAGCCGTTGCCTGTGACGAAGAACGTGACCGCGAAGTCATCCATGGAATACGTTAATGCCATGAAGAACCCTGCAAAAATACCGGGGCTGATAGAAGGCAGCACCACCTTCGTCAGTACCTGCAGCGTTCCTGCTCCCAGATCGCGGGCAGCATCGATCAAGGATGGGCTCATTTCCTCCAGCTTGGGCAGCACCATAATGACGACGATCGGCACGCTGAACGCGATATGCGACAGCAATACTGAGACGAAGCCCAATTGAATGCCCACTATCGTGAACAGGATCAGAAAGGAAGCGCCGATGATGACGTCCGGACTGACGATCAGCACATTATTCAGCGTCAGCAACGTCTGCTTCGGACGGTACCTGCGCATATAGAATATGGCGATAGCCCCCAGAACGCCTATAATCGTAGAGACGGAAGCTGACAGCAGCGCAATGACGAACGTATTGAGCACGATGATAAGCAGCCGCGTATCCTGGAACACTTCTGCATAATGCTCCCCGGTGAAGCCTTCGAAGCTGTGCATTGTCCCGCCGCTGTTGAACGAATATACCATCAGATAGAAGATCGGCGCGTACAGGATGATAAATACAGCAATCAGATAGAAGCGGGACAGCTTCCATTTATTTTTTGACAATGTCGATCAACCCTCGCTTCCGATTCCCCGTTAGCACCATGATCAGCGCCATCGCGATAATAAGGAATACAGCGATCGTAGCGCCCATTCCCCAGTCCTGCGTCACCAGAAAATGCTGTTCAATCGCCGTTCCCAGCGTAATAACCCGATTGCCTGCAATCAGCCGGGTAATCATGAACAGCGACAGAGCAGGAATGAACACAGCCATGCACCCTGCCTTCACACCGCCGATTGTGAGCGGGAAGATGACGCGCTTGAATGCCGTCCATGACGAAGCGCCCAGATCCTTCGCAGCATAGAGGAGGGTAGGATTCAGCTTCTCCAGCGCATTGTAGATAGGCAGTACCATGAACGGAATGAAGATGTACACAGATACGAATACGAAGCTGAAATCCGTGAACAGAATTTGCCTGCCTCCGATGCCTGTCACCTCCAGCAAGCTATTCACCAAGCCGTATGTACCGAACAGTCCGATGAAAGCGTACGCCTTCAACAGCAGATTGATCCAGCTGGGCAAAATGATGAGCAGCAGCCACAACTCCTTATGCTTCGTCTTCGTCAGCAGATAAGCCGTGGGATACGCGATCAAGAGTGCAAATAAGGTAATGAGGAACGCATACCAGAATGAGCTTGCCGTCATTTTCAAATATACGGGCGTAAAAAACTTGGCGTAGTTGCCGAGCGTAAATGAACCTTCCACATCAAAGAAGGAATAGTAGGCGATAAGCACAATGGGGGCGACGACGAAGACGACCATCCACAGCATATATGGAATGAGGTACAAAGCGCGGCTTCTATTCTCCATCATCATGCTCCTCATAAGATTCAAGACGTCTGTCGAACTCCTCCTCCGTCTCTCCGAGCCGCATGACGTGAATCGCTTCCGGGTCGAATCGCAGTCCGATCCGCTCGCCTACCGTCGCCTTGCGCGTGGAATGAACAAGCCACTCGTTACCGGAGTCGTCATAGCAGCTTATCTCGTAATGCACGCCCCTGAACAGCTGCGTATCGACTCGCACTTGCAGCTTGCCTTGCTCCGGCGGCACGATCTCCAGATCCTCCGGACGGATGACGACATCGACCGCTTCATTGGGATTCAGCCCTTGATCGACGCATTCGTACACCTTGCCCGCGATCTCCACCTGAAAATCCCGCAGCATGCGCGCCTTGACGATGTTGGACTCCCCGATGAAGTCGGCTACGAACCGGTTAATTGGCTCGTCATAAATATCGTTCGGCGTGCCGGACTGCTGGATGCGACCTTCATTCAGCACGAAGATCTCATCGGACATGGCAAGCGCTTCTTCTTGATCATGCGTGACGAAGACGAACGTAATGCCCAGACGTCGCTGAAGCTCGCGAAGTTCATATTGCATCTCTGTTCGCAGCTTCAGGTCAAGCGCAGACAACGGCTCGTCCAGCAGCAATATTTCCGGCTCGTTGACGATCGCACGGGCAATAGCGACGCGCTGGCGCTGTCCGCCTGACATTTCTGTTATTTCGCGATTCTCATACCCCTTGAGATTAACGAAGCGAAGCGACTCCTCCACTTTCTGCCGAATGACGGGCTCCTTCAGCTTCTTGATCCGCAGCCCGAACGCTACATTCTCGAACACGTTCAAGTGAGGGAACAGCGCATAGTCCTGGAACACCGTATTGACCTGCCGTTCGTTGGCGGGCACTTCATTGATAAGCTCCCCGTTGAAGTAAATATGCCCTTCCGAAGGCTCCGTAAATCCTGCAATCAGACGCAATATCGTCGTCTTGCCGCAGCCGGACGGTCCCAGCAGCGTATAAAATTTGCCACGTTCCAGCTCGAGGCTTACATCATTGAGCACGGCAGGCTCGCGCGCATCGTAACGCTTGGTCACATGCTGGAATTGTATAATGGTATTTCCTTTGCTTTCCGACATTCCGCCTTCTCCTTTACCCCTGCTTCTATTGCCCTTACTAATCACAAACTTAACCATCTTATCACATCTGCTTTGTTTCATCATCCCCATATTTCCCCTAATGAATCCGTCGCCAGCTTGCTTACATTACGCCGAAGAGCGGAAGCGGCAGGGAACGATTCCCGGCGCTTCCGCCCTTGTCTCTCATTATGCCGTTGTCGGGTTAGCCTGCTCTGCTGCTGCATGCTCGCGGCGATGGCTGATCATCAGATAAGCCATCGTCAATACTGCGAACAGCAAGGAGAATAGACCAAGCATGCCCGCATCGTCCCACATCCGACTGATGTCGCCGCCGGAGATGACATCCTTCAGCCCCGCGACGGAATACGTCATCGGCAGCCAAGGCGTCACCTTCTGCAGCCAGTTCGGCGTCAGCTCCATCGGGAACGTGCCCGCCGAGCTCGTCAGCTGCAGAATGAGAATGACGATAGCGACGAAGCGGCCCGGATTCCCCATGAAGGTGACGAAGAACTGGGTCAGCATCATGAACGTAATGCTGCTGATAATGGAGAACAGAAGGAACGATGGCAAGTTCTGCACCTCAAGCTTCAGCACCAGCAGCAGCGCAGCATCTGCAATGAGCGCCTGTAGCGCGCCGACCGCTACAAGCGTCAGCGACTTGCTCCAGAACCAGCTCCAGCCGTTGTCCGGCTTAATGACCGGCTCGCGCACGGAATAAACAATCGTAATCAGCAAGGCGCCTACGAACAAGCCAAGCGACAGGAAGTACGGCGCAAAGCCTGTACCGTAGTTCGGCACTTCCGTCATGCGGTCAACCTCCAGCCGAATCGGATCAGCGAACATATCGCTCTGCTCCTCGGACAGCGCCATGTCGGCCGTCTCCTTAGAAGCGTCACTCAGCTTCGACGACAACTCATGCGAGCCATTGTCCAGCTCAAGCAGTCCCGTGGCGATCTCCGACGCTCCGTTCTCCAGCTGTCTGGAGCCGGAGGACAGCGATGCGGCAGAGTCATTCAGCTTCTGCAGACCTGCGGACAGCTCCTGAGAGCCGGCCTCCAGCTTGCCGCTTCCCTCCGCCAGACCAGCCGCGCCTTGCTGCGCGCCAGCCAGCTTCTGCTGCAGCGTGCCCGCTCCCGCTTGCAGCTCATCCAATCCTCTCGCCAGCTGCTCTGCACCGGCATGCAGCTGATCCTGTCCCGCTGCCGCTGCGGATACTTTCGCTGACAGCTCCTTGCCCGCTGCCAACAGCGAAGCGAACTGCTCACTGGCCGCCAGCTCTTCATTGGAAGCGGCCACTCCTTCCAGCCCGGCGATCAATTGCTTCACGCCAGCATTCAGCTGCGCCGTGCCATCTGCCGATGTCTGTAGACCATCTTCAAGCTCCGAAGCCGCTTGTCTGGCTCCGGAGACTCCTTCCGCCAGCTTCCCGCCTGCAGCTGACAATTGTCCGAGCCCGTCAGCCAGCTGGCTGACTCCCGCATTCAGCTCGGCCGCGCCGCCGTGCAGCTGCTTGCCGGCATCGTTCAGCTTCGCCGTTCCTTCCGTCAATGAAGTGGTGCCGATCGACAGCTTGTTCAGATTTTGCATCAGCAGCTGGGCGCCATCCTTCGCCTTCGATGTACCGTCGGCAATCTGGCTCGCCCCTTCACTCGCCGCAACGATACCGTCGGCCGCTTCCTGCAGCTTGTCGAATACCGTCTCTGTATAAGCTTCCGTCACTTCCTTATTAAGCATTCCCTTCATCTGCTCCACAGCCGTATTGCCGATCTGGGCGGCGAGGAAGTTAAAGCTTTCGTTCGGCAGATAGATCAGCTTGGCCGGCTCGGGCACCTCCGATGTAAGAGATGCCGTCTTCTCGGAGAAGTTCGCCGGAATCTCGATCGCCATATAGTAACGATTCTCCCTCAAACCCTCCAGCGCTTCATCCCTGGTGACGAAGTCCCATCGGAACACTTCGTTCTCGCGAAGCTGCTCTTCGAACTCCTTCCCGATATGCACCTTCTCACCATTCAGCTCCGTGCCGACATCGGAATTAACGACAGCGACGGGCAAATCCTGTAGCTTGGCGTAAGGATCCCAGAACGCCCCCAGGAACATACCGGCATACATGACCGGAATCAGCAGCACCGCAATAACCGGGATCAGCACCTTCTTGTTGCGAACAATTGCAGCCAGCTCGTGGCCGAATTGCCTCATTCCTCTTAACTTCATAGCTTTCACTCCTATCCCTTATATAGCACTAGTTGACTAATTTAGTTTTTTGGTCGATTATTTCAGAAAAAAACGGCACCTTTCATTCCGGCGCCAAGCCCTGCTCCAAATAAAACCGCATATATTGCGCAACCCGCTTCTCTTCCAGAGGCTCATGCTTTAACTTCCATTCCACCGTAAGCGCCATGTACAGCTTCAGCATAATGAATGCCGTCATCTCTGGGTCGCACGGCTTGATCATCCCCCGCTCTACCGCGACAGCCACCTGATTCGCAATATAGCTCACGACCGTTCTCTCCATCTGCTGCAGTGCTTCGACCGCCACCGGCGTGCCGATCTCCCGAACCTCCTGCGACAGCTTCAAGGCCAGCTCATGTTGCTCCCTGAATTCCAGCAGCCGCTCCAGAACAATGTGCAGATTGTCGAAGAACGTCAACCGCTCGTCATACGCATGCTCGGCGACTCGCTTCATCTCCTGCAGCATCGCGTTCATAATATGCTGGAACAGCTCTTCTTTATTCGCGAAGAACGTATAGATCGTTCCTTTCCCGACGCCTGCGATCTTGGCCACGCCGTCCATCGTCGTAGCCTTATATCCGAATAAAGCGAACGATCTCGCCGCTGCCTCCATCACTTGCTGCTTGCGATCAACAGCCATCTTGCCACCTCCCGACTCTATCGCGTCACGAACTGAATGACCACAATACCATTGCGGTCAATTCGTCCAAAAAAATAGTAACACGTCTCACGAGGGAAAATCAATAGTAAGTCGCTGACATGAGGCGCGGCCACACTCGTGACCCCAGACCCCCAACCGCGCCCTCCACCGAGAGAAAAGAACCATTCATCGCCATGCTCGTATAACTTGCATCCCGCCTTCACCATTGGAATTAGGACCTTATCCCCTGATATAGTTGCATCATATAGCCCATTCTCATTCATTACTAGTTATGGTTATCTAGAGAATGTCGGATTATATCCATATAAGGAGGAAAATATTCACATGAAACGATGGGCCTTATTCACGATTAGCATCGCCCTGCTTCTGTCGTCGCTCGGCCTCTCTGCCGCTGCAGCTTCGTCAGATGCGGCAGCTTTCCACGATATTGACGAGCACTGGGCAAGGGATACGATACAGGAGATGGTGGGCAAGGGCATACTGAATGGATATCCGGACGGAACGTTCCGGCCGAACGACCCTGTGAAAGTCGATCAATTCGTCAAAATGCTTATTCTCTCCTACAGCGAGCTCCACGAGAACGGCTCGCGCAGCTGGAACAAGGGATTTCTGGATGCGCTCAGCCTCGAGAATCAAGCCATTATAAAGCAGGATTACCGTTACTTCAGCTTCAAGCCGAACACCGTCGGCTATTGGGCGAAGGACTTTATCGATATCGCCAGCGACCTGCACTTTATGAACAAGGAGCGCTATGCCGATTTCCAGGCGGACATGAAGCGTGAGAATGTAGCTGAAATTATCTATTATACGCTTCAAGAAACCGAATTTCTTGAAGATAGCCGATTCGGCCAACGTATGGCGGAAGCCTACGGCGATATCATAAGCGCTTCGGAGAGAGAACAGCGCTTCATCGCCGAGACGCTTGTGAAAGGGATTATGGAAGGCTACCCCAGCGGCTTCTTCGGCGTAGGCGAGCAAGTAACCCGTGCAGAAGCGCTCGTCATCCTCCAGCGACTGCGGGACAAGACGAAGCGCATCGCCATCGAAGTGTCGCCAGACAATCTGGAGCGAATCGTTCCTACAGCCGAGGGCGGCAACAAAATAATCGTCTTCCCCGATCAAATAATGTGGGACGCCTATGAGACGTTGACAGTCATCAGCGAGCTGCGTGGCAGCAATCACGATCTGTACGGCACGACCTTGCGCCTGTATCGCGATCGGACGGAGAAGGACAGCGTTCAGAACAGGCCGTCCGGATCAACCTCCCCTCGTGAAGAAGCTGCGATCTGGTTAGACCCGCAATACAATACATATGGCGTGACAATCTCGCTAAGAGAAGGAGCGCTTGCACGCAATCAGGAGGTCGTCGACGGCTTCGCGAACGGACTGTTCGGCTACAACGCCAGCGCATTCCGTGAGCTGTTCGCCAATGTGTGCAATCGTGTCGAGAAAGGTGAAATCCCTGAATCCGAGCAAGCCTTTATCGGTAAGGATACCGTTCAGATTATGATCGACGGCGACACAGTCGTTTTCTCCATCGCGAAGAAAGCTTGAATGGCAGGAGCAGTCCCGTATGAGCAGGGACTGCTCTTATGTTACTATTAAGTCCGCTCTCCCGATCGAACCTTACCCCCTCTGCGCCTTGAAGCAGTTCAGCCGGTACTTGCGGCCATATTGGCTGCCATAATGCACAATACGGGTAATCATCGTCTGATCTCGCAAGATGGCGAACGGACAATGATCCGGCGTCGTATTCACTTCCAGAATCCAAGGCTTCAGCCCCTGATCAAGCGCAATATCAAGGCCGAGCTCACGCAGCCCGGGATAGCGGCGATGAAGCTTCCGCATCGTACTCACGCCTATTCGCTCCAGTTGTCTCATCAGCTTGATTCGCTGAAGAGGATTCCCATATCCTTGCAGCGCTTGTTCCACCGGTACAATCGTGCCGCCTTGGCTTCCATTAGTAACGATTTTCCCGGGATGGGCTACACGGGCTACCGTTCCTGTCACTTCCCAGCCACCGCTTGGCGATTGCTGGACAACGAGACGAAGGTCGAACGGCCTGCCGTTATAAGTCAATACATGTATCCCTCTCTGCACTAAATACACTCTGCCGCCTGCATCCTTCATAATAGATCGATAGAGCGGCTGGAAGCTCTGGAAGGTCTTGCGCTCGCCGCCCAACTGATAGATATACCCGGATGAAGGATCGCCCGACAGTCGCTCGACCCTCATGACGCCTTTTCCCAGCGAACCGAATGCCGGCTTCACATAGACCATCCCGTGCTTTTCCAGCATAGTAGATAACATCTGCTTGCTCAGCTTTTTTGTAACAGGGATATATGAACGCAAGCCTTCATCAGTCAGCATGACATTCGTTTTGGCCCACTTGTCCGCAATCCGGTAGACGCCGCTTGATTTCACACTCGACTTCGCCATGCTCCTCATCTAATCTCCTCTCTTCGCTAGACTGGTATCTCTATGAGACTTCCCTACTATTACTATACGAAAGAATAGAAAATTCGCTGTAGGCAGCTGACATCCAAGGCGAACCAACAGGCGATAATCACATATGCTTATGGAAAGGGCGTTGTTGCGCGAAGGGGGAACGAACGCTGTATGACAAAACTGGCAAACTGGCGCGTGCCAGGAACGCATCTGCACATGATTGCACACTATCACCCTTGGTATAGAGAATTGTTCCCGAGCGGCATGCCGTCCGGCAATGAGAATATCGCACTTATACGACTTCCCCTTCTCACCGCGAGGCGGCTGGAGCCATATCATCTGAATCAGTGCTGCGAGGCAGGAGAAGAGCTGTCGCGCTATTACACATCGGGCACCTCGTCCGGTCATAGGAAAGAGATTCGCTACTCCTGGCAAGACGAGGAGCAATATATCCGCAGCAAACGGCAAACGTTCCAAAGGTGGCTCGGGAGCAGCTTGAGCGGCGGCCGAGCCATAGCGGATCTGGGCACCGGCCATGCCGCAAGCACGGCGCTGGCTATCTTCATGGGCATGGGCATGGAAGGAAGAAGCATCCCGTTCACCGCACCGATACAAGAACATGTCCGGCAGTTGGCGGACTTCCGCCCGCAGCTGCTCTACACGATGCCGTCGCTGCTGGAGTCCATCGCCGCAGCTGCGCCCGATCCGAGCTGGCTCGGCATCCGCAAGATCATTCTGGTCGGCGAGATCGCACCGCCGGAATGGCAGCGCAACATCGCCGCGCGCTTCGGCCTGTCGCAGTGCGATGTGCTGGACACCTACGGCTCCATCGAGATCGGCTCCATCGCCGCTTATGACCATGAGCTGGGTCTGTATGTGCTGGCGAAGGGCGTCGAAGGCGAGTGTATAACTTGGAAGGGTCTGCAGGCGATGAAACAGCTGGATGCAAGCGAACAGACTCCCGATCCGTTGCCGGATGATCTGCCAGAGCTTGAGCATAGCCTCGCAGACTTGGCGGACAACGAAGGAGTACTCGTGCTCACTTCCCTTATACGGGAGCAATTCCCCGCCATACGCTACGTGACCTACGATGTGGTCAGGAACTTTACGACGGTAGAAGTGAACGGACAGCGAAGAGGCGCCTTCTCCGCTATCGTGAAGCGAATCGGAACGGAGCTGAAGCACGGCGAGAAGATCAGCCTGTATGACATTGAAGAAGTGACGAGCCGTGTGCTGAAGGATGCGGCCTTGCGCGTCATGGTGGAGGGCAACCGGCTGAAGCTTGTCGTGAAGAGTACTGAGCTGCGGGGGGACGGCAGGAAGCTGGCGCTTCTGCAGTCGGAGCTGCGAGACAAGATACCCGCTATCGGGATGATGATCCGCAACGGGTTGTTGGAGGACATCGAGATCATCGTCCTGGAGGAGCATGAGCAGCTCCCCGGCGGCGCCGTGAAGGGGAAGCGCATTTATTCGTAGGGGGAATTGGCGTATGGATCGCAGTTGGCTTGAACATATCGGGAACACACCGTTGGTGCCCTTGTCGAAGCTGTTCGCTAATCGACGCGGAATTCAAGTGTACGGCAAGCTGGAGCTGATGAATCCTACCGGCAGCGCCAAGGACCGCCCCGCTCTGCGCATTTTGCAGCACGCCTGGCGCGAAGGAACGGTCGGACCGGGCTCTGTCGTCGTGGAATCCAGCTCCGGCAATATGGCCATCAGCATGGCGGCGATCTGCTCCTGCATGGGCATGCGATTCATCAGCGTCATCGATCCCCGCACGACGGATCAGAACATTCGCATTATGAGGATCTACGGAGCGGAAGTGTCTTATGTGGCAGAGCCGGACCCGGACACCGGGGAATTCCTGCCCGCGAGACTGCAGCGGGTGCGGGAGCTGCTGGAGGATATCCCCGGCAGCTTCTGGCCCAATCAATACGGCAATAGCAACAATCCGCTTGCGCATGAAGAAGGAACGATGCGTGAGATTGCCCAGCAACTGGGCAGCGTTGATTACGTGGCAGGGGGCGTCAGCAGCTGCGGCACCATGCTGGGCTGCTCGCAATATATCCGAAAGCACGGTCTGCCGACCAAATCAATCGCCGTCGACGCTGCCGGCAGCATCATTCTCGGCGGTTCGCCGGGCAAGCGGCTCTACCCCGGATTGGGAGCCGGCATCGTCCCCCCGTTCGCTGAAGGCATCGCAATGGATTATGCTGTGAAGGTGACGGACCGGGACATGACGATAGGCTGCCATCGTCTGCTGCGGCAAGAATCGATTCTGGCCGGCCCTTCCTCCGGAGCCGTTATATCGGTTGTGCAGACGCTCATGGACCGTCTGCCTGAAGAGTCCGTTATCGCAGCCATCATTCACGATCGCGGAGAGCGCTATTTGGACACGGTATACAATGAAGCATGGGTAGAGGAGCAATTCGGAACACGCTTGTCAGAGAAATGAGGGATGCGGCTTGATCTATTTGGGAGAGAGGCATATGAAGCGGATCGGGACTGATTGGCAGGCGCTGCTGCAGGAGATAGAAGAAGCTGTACGGTTGCTGGATAACGGCGACTGCGCTCAGCCGCTGAAGCCCTACTTGCGATACGGCGATCCGCGCAACCGTATCATCGCTATGCCGGCATATGTAGGCGGAGCCGTTCATACGGCAGGCTTGAAGTGGATCGCCAGCTTCCCGGACAATCTGCGACAGGGGCTGCCTCGGGCGCACAGCGTCACCATCCTGAACGACGCCGACAGCGGAGCGCCGTTCGCCTTACTGCACGGCGCACTGGTCAGCGCGGTCCGCACGGCAGCGGTAAGCGGGGTTATGCTGCGCCGTTATGCAGACATTCATCCCGCTCCGGCAGCTCTTCGTATCGGTATTATCGGCTGGGGACCTATCGGTCGTCTCCACCTGGAGATGTGCGCCGCATTATTCCCCGATGCCGTCAGCCAAGTGCTCATCCACGACATTCGCCCGGTTGATCTGGAGCTTGTACCGCCATCGCTGCAAGCCGTAACTTCGATTGCCGATAGCTGGTTATCCTTGTATCGGCAATGCAGTGTCGTAATCACCTGTACGGCAAGCCATTCACGTTATGTGAATGTCCCTCCGCGACCAGGGAGTCTGCTGCTGCATGTCTCGCTGCGCGACTACGAAGCAGAAGCCCTGCAGTCTGTAGCCCACATCGTCGTAGATGACTGGACGGAAGTGTGCCGGGAGAATACGGATATCGAGCAGTTGCATCTTCTTCACGGATTGAAGGAAGAGGATACGCTATCGCTCCGGGATGTCGTCTGCCGGAACGCCTTGTCGGTCGTCCTGACCGATCCTGGCAAGGAATCCGTGCTGTTCGCTCCCATGGGCATGGCTGTATTCGATATCGCCGTGGCAGGCTGGTTCGTCCGGGAAAGCCGTCGGTTGAATATCGGCTTATCATTGGAATAAGAGGACTCCGTACATTACAACACTTGCCAACCTCTTCAAAATTGACTTCAACCAGCCTGTTCGCTATATTGGATTTAATACAATTGAATTGAGAGCCACTCAATTGTCGGGAGGATCACGATGACGACAAACAACCCGCTGCAGCTAGACCGGCAGCTATGCTTCGCCATATATGCGTGCTCGCGCGAAATAACGAAGCTGTATCGGCCTTTGCTGCAAGACCTGGGCTTAACTTATACACAATATGTCACGATGCTGGCGTTATGGGAAGAAGATGGCGTTACCGTCAATACACTCGGCCATAAGCTGTATCTGGATTCCGGCACCTTGACGCCGTTGCTGAAGAAGCTGGAAGCAGCGGGCTGGATCGTCCGCACCCGGGACATACAGGATGAGCGAAGCGTTGTGATCACCCTGACAGAATCGGGGAGAGCGCTGCGTGAGAAGGCTGTCTCCATCCCCCACAAGCTTGCCTGTCAGTTGAACGCCTCCCCTCAAGAGGGAGCGGCGCTGCTGGATCAAGTACATACATTATTAGACAGAATGAGAAAAGCGCCCGGCAGCGATTCATCAAACAACAGATAAAATCTCGCCCTTCCAGCTGAAGTCACATTGCCTACAACCAGCCTTTTCACCGTTTTCACGCTTCAGCCCCGCACACCTTCTGTCACCTCCGTTCATTCAAGCGTCTTCCACCATACCCCTGCGCATTCCGCCACGACATACTCTCCTCTCCGCGCCACCGCATCGGCAAGCTCGTCACCGAAGAAAAATCTCGTCATTTCCTCTGCTTCCTCCACGCTTCCGAACGTATAATCGGTTCTTTGCCAGCTGTGCTGGAAGCCGTACTCTGCCTGGAGCGCTTCATAATAAGGTACGAGGAAGGACGGCGGCGAAGGCGTCTCACACCCCGTTCCCATCGTTTCGAAAATAATGACCGTTCCGCCCGGTCGCAGAATTCGTTCAATTTCATTCATGACGGCAGCAAGATTGCTCCTCCACTCTTCATGAGTTGTCGCGCACAGATAACAAATACTCCAGCCCGATACGACCAGGTCGGCGCAGTTGTCTTCCAGCGGAAGTGTACGATGATCGGCCGTATGCACGCTCCAGTTCACCAGCCCGGACTGCCGCAGGCTTGCAGCCGTCAGTTGCAGCATCGCTACCGACGCATCAAGTGCGGCAATCGACTTCGCATCCGGCGCCAGCAATTTCGTCAGCCGTCCCGTCCCCGCTCCCATATCCACGACGTCCAGCCCCCGCACAGGGCATATGCCCTTCACAACCTCCAGCAGATCGGGCTGCTTCGAGATCATCGCTTCATAACGGGTCGCTTGTTCTGCATAAATTTGCTCATGATTCGGCATTGTTCCATCTCCTTCTCGCATGTGTTCCTTCACACTGTATACGTTGACGCTGCGAGAAGGTCAAGCCCCTTAACCGGATGAGGATCAAATCTGTCCATATTCGAGCCGATTAGGCGCTGTGGCAACCGCTACACTTGCTCCTGCGCGGATCAGAGTCCGCTTGCAACCGTCCGCACTGCACCGGCTGCACCCATTGGCTTGGCTTCCATCACTGTGATAATATGGACTGTGGAACATGAAGAAGGAGGCTACCCCATTGAAACAACTTACAACAACACTGCGATTATGCGCCCTGCTTGTTATCGCGCTCACTATGCTGGTGGCGGCAGGCTGCGGTGTAAATCAGGCGAAGCAGAACAATTCGCAAGGCTCCGCAGGTAATTCCGCTACAAACTCGGAAGCGCCAAAGGAAACTCAACCTCCTGCGGAGACAGTGGCTCCGGCAGACAAGGAGCCCGTGTTGCTTGGCTCCGACCAACATCCTGAGGTCACTATCGAGACGAGCAGCGGCGGCATTATTAAAGTGGAGCTGTATCCCGAGGTTGCGCCCAATACGGTGAACAACTTCATTGCACTCGTTGACCAGGGCTTCTATGACGATGTCATCTTCCATCGCGTCATTCCCGGGTTTATGATCCAAGGCGGAGATCCGGATGGGATTGGCACAGGCGGTCCGGGTTATTCGATCCCTGGCGAATTCACCAAAAACGGGTTCGAAAATAACTTAAAGCATGACCGCGGCGTTATCTCCATGGCTAGATCGGGCATGCCGGATTCGGCCGGCTCGCAGTTTTTTATAATGGTCGATGAAGCGCCTCATCTGGATGGAGATTACGCGGCATTCGGCAAAGTCATCGAAGGCATGGATGCAGTCGATGAAATTGTCAATCAGGACAGCAACGGGCAGAACAAGCCGCTGGAGCCGATCTCCATGAAGAAAGTTACGGTGGATAAGAAAGGCATGACGTTCGAGGAGCCGAAGAAAACAAGTTAACGACATTACAAATGCTCCGTGTCCATATGGGCTTCGGGGCATTTTTGTTTAGACAGCGCCCGAACCCGGCACATGAACATACAAAAAGCCGCACCGCATCAAATGCAGCACGACTTAAGCCCCTCTATTCCTGTCACCTCATACCGACAATTGCTCGTCGTCAGCATCCTCCGCAGCCATTACAGCTGCTGCTTCATCCGCTGCGCCAACAATCCCAACGCCCTCATCTCCATCAGCTGTCGACATCGCCGCCAATGCCACCTCTTCCGCCTCCACCTGCTCCCGCATCGTCAGTCTGCGAACAGCTTCGAAGTCCGGCGTCAGCACCAGATTTTGCAGATAGGCAGATACCATGCTGCCCGGCCGCCTTGCGCGATTCAAGACTGCGATCATCTCCTGCCCCGTCCCCATGCCGATTCCATGGCCGAAGTACAGATTTTCATCCATCATAATGACGTTCTCTCCTTGCCATTCCGGATTAGCGGGATGATGATCCGGGTTTTTGAAGTACAGGACGTCGCCAGGATAAGTCTCAGCCAGGTTATAGGTAGTAATCAAGCGCAGATCTCTGTCATATTGCCAATCTCTCAGGAACAAGTTCTGAAAATAATAGTTGAACAACGGTTCACCGATCGTCGACAGCACCGCCTTGTACAGCATGATAATAATCGCGCCTGCGCATTCAAACGCATACAGCTGACCGTTCTGGAAAATGTCATTGATGCCTATCGAAGGCGGTACGCCGGGTCTAAGCAGGAAGCCTCCATTCGGCGTTCGTATCCAGTATTGAGGGTTGCAGCGGGAATTGCTGAATGTGGCGAAGCCCACGTCGCTGGCATTCATATCCTTGGCAGCTTGCACAATATTGGAACGCATCCTCAGCTCGAATAATAAGGCATCCATGCTGGGATACCGGTAAATCATGGGACTGGCCTGCTTCTTGCTCACAATTCGTTGTTCCAGACCCGTCAGCACGCCGGGATATAGATTATTAATGCTGTCGTTCATGATCACAATCACGTCACTTACCCCCAAGCCATTGATATGGTTAGGTTATTGTACGTATGCCCGTGACAATTGGTGAGTGTTACACCGCGCCCGCGCCCCTATGCGCCGCAGCAACAGCCTTGGCCGGAAGCAGCTCCGCCTTCACCAACCCGCGGCGTATGCCGGAATCGTCGACATGGGCGGTAACGTAGTCGGCATACGGCAGCAGATCGGGATGGGAATTGCCCATCGCAATGCCGAACCCGACGTATTCCAGCATCTCCTTGTCGTTGAGCCCGTCTCCGAAGGCGACGGCTTGGGAAGCATCATATCCCAGCTTGTTCAACATCGCTTCAATGCCCTTCGCCTTGGAGCCGCCCTTCGGCAGCACATCCATTGCGCATTCATGCCAACGGATGAAGGTCAACTCATCCTTCAGCGACTCATACAGCGTCTCCTCTTGCGCCTCGCAGTGCAGGAACGTCTGATACACGTCTTCCTTCTGCCAGAATTCCGGGTCGTAGCCAGGAGGATTCACTTTAAGCGAGAGCACCGAATCGGTCATGAACGTATTCGTCTCTTGATTGGCGTAATAAGCTTCTGCCCCTTCATACACCAGGCCATGCCCATGCTCTTCAGCCTTATCGACCAATTTGCCCATTATATCTCTAGCAATGGCGAATCGATAGATCGGCTCCCCTTTATAGACGACGTAACCGCCGTTCAAGCAGACGTAGGATTCAATGCCCAGCTTTTCCAGTATCGGTCCAATAAAATAAGGAGCCCGTCCGGTGGCGACAACAGGCTCCACTCCGCTTGCTTTCAATTCACGAATCGCTTCAACGGTGTCCTGCGGAATATCCTTCTGCTCATTGACCAGGGTACCGTCGATATCAAAAAACACGATTTTGCATTTCATGGCGGTTCATCCTCTCCCATTTCCTGTACGGCATAACTATCCGCTAGCTCTCTTTATACATCAGTATAAAGAATAGGAGAGGTTCCTGCCAACTATTTGCGCCATCTCGATTTTTCCATTACCACCCATAATCGATCGTCTTGCCCGTCTCTACCCACTATGTCGGCGTCAGCCCCAAGCGGGTCATCAAGCTGTACCGCATGCAGATCGTAGCAGAGCAATTGGACAAAGGGTATGCGGGAGACTGGATGGAGTTGGCTTTAACGCTCGGCTGCTACGACCAATCCCACTTCATCCGCGACCTCAAATCCGTTAATGGCGAACGCCGGAGCAATATATGCAGTGCTCGCTATGTACACTCATCTAGTCATCTCATCCAGTCATTCGTCTAGTCAACTCACCTTGTCATCTCTAGTCATCTCGTCTAGTCATCTCGTCCAACTGTATTTCTTGCTATTAACTTACCAATATTGTCCTTATTATCGCAATGAGCTGGATTTCATGCTATTATTTTGACCGATGAATGAGAAGTTGGGCTGTGCAATCGAATTTAACTGTACGCAATCCATTTCCAGTATATAAAAATCACAATACTAGCAGAAATAACGACATAAAATCCATTTGCAAGCCCCAACACACCAACAGCACCTTCTTGAGGATGTCATTCGTCACCTTTACAAGATAAGGCTGGTACTTGCTAGCGGCATGCGTAAACGGCTATCGCCGACATTCGGCGGCATTCAGAAATTGCGCCGCCGTCTCCTGCAAAGCGGGAGCATGGTCGTACATGAGCAAAACCGGCAGCTCCGGCCAGTCCCCCACATCGTATGGCGAACCGAAATGCACCGCCACGACATCATACTCCGAAGTCGCAGCAAGCTCGCGCAATTGCTCATACACTTCATCCGGCAACCGCTTGTTATGGGCGATCGCCACAAGCAGTGGCCCCACGCCTACCCACTCGCCAGCCGCTTCCGGCAGCTTCTCATTGGCATCCACTAGCCGCTTGTCGGCGATCGCGCCGCTCTCCTCCAGCCTATCGGCAAATAACGTCAAGGAAGAATGTGCAATTAGATTCCACTTCGCCCCCTCCGCTCTCACTCTCTTCACCTGCTCCCATCGAGCGGGTTCGCCAGTCCGCCTCATCACTTGAGCGGCCAGCCGAGAGCTGATCTCTCGAGACGCAGGCTGATTGAGAAGAGTCGTCTTCATCGCCCCAGCAGCAGTTGCGGCTCTCTCCGGCGTCAGCCCATACTTCTCCTTCACCGCCAATATGCGCCGCACCGATTCATCGATTCGCGCTTCTTCCAGCTCGCCGCTCCGCACCGCCTCCAGAACGGCGTCGACCATCTCTACCGCTTCCCGATCTTCTCTGGGATGAGCCAGCACAATATCCGCTCCCGCTGCCAGAGCCAGGACGCAGGCACGGGCTTGGGAATACAGCGCTGTGACGCCCTTCATGGACATGCCGTCAGTCACGATGAGTCCACGGAAGCCCATCTCTCGCCGCAGCAACCCTGTGATCATCGGCTTCGACAAGGAGGCCGGAAGCATGGAGGGGTCCAGGGCGGGCGCGGCAATATGCCCCACCATAATCGCATCCACACCACAGCGGATCGCCTCCCTGAACGTCGACAGCTCGAACTGCCGGAGGCGCTCCTCGCCGAATGGCAAGACGGGAAGCGCCAGATGCGAATCCACATTCGTATCGCCATGTCCCGGGAAGTGCTTGGCGGTCGCAATCATGCCATGCTCCTGATAACCTCTGATGACGGCCGTCCCCATCGTCGCGACAAGTTCACTTGTCTCCCCGAATGAATGCGTACCGATGACGGGATTATCCGGATTGTTGTTAATATCGACAACCGGACTGTAATTGAAGTTAACGCCCATCGCCAATGACTCTACGGCTGTAATTCGTCCGCTCTCATAGGCTAGCTGTTCATCTGCGGCAGCGCCGATCGCCATGTTCTTGGGAAAGTGCACCGCGCCGCCGCCAGGAAGCTTGCAGCCCGCGCCGGCGACGAAGTCGGCGGCTATGAACAAGGGGATGCCGCTCCCCTCCTGCAACGCCGTCTCCTGCATCCTTCCGGTCAGCTCATGCACCTGCTCCGGATTGTCCAGGCTCTGAACGTCCAGGAACATGCCGCCCGCCTTCAACTGCTTAATGCACATCTCCGCAGCCTCTGCATAGTTCTGATTACAATAATAGAAGGTGAACAGCTGTCCTACCTTCTCCTCCAGCGACATCGTCTCTACTCTATGTTGCATCGCTATATCCCTCCGTCCCTATTAGGCAAATAAGCTCTCATCCAGCAGACCAAGCAGCAGCCCTGCCGAAGCGATCGCATTCGTCCATCCGCTCTCCATGCAGTAAGGCCCCCAGCCCGTATCGCCGTTATTGCCGAAGTACTCCCGCTTGTTCAGGTCGAAGGCGCGCATCCAGCCGCCATCGTACCGCTTGTCCTCGCTGCTGATCTGAATCGATCTCATGAAGGCGGACACGTCATCATACAGCTCCTTGTAAGCCGGATTCCCCGTCGCCTTCCACGCTTCCCAGCTATTCATCAGCAGGAAGTTGTTCGTGTACAGCTGATCTGCTATGCCCTCGCCATTGGCGATATACACGCCCGCATCTTCCTTGCCGAACCGTTGCGGATCCGGATTATCGGCCTCTTCAATGCCGCCGGATGCATGCCGGTGCTCCATAAGATACGCCATCGTCCGGTTCAGTGCGGCCTCAATCTCTCCTGTACCGTCATGCCCGATCAGATAACCGAGCGGAAGCAGCAAGCGCGTCAGCCCCGATGTGCGGCTATACATGAACTTGTACGCCGCTTCCTTGGCCAGTAAGGTGCGTGTCCCCGTCAATGCGGCATCCAGATACATCTCATCTTCTGTGACGAGGTAGGCCTGAATATAGGCAGCATGCGTAATGCTCTCGAAATGCGGATTCAAGCTTGGCTCCAGCTCCAATACGCCTTCCCGGCCGAGCGTCTTCATCTCCGAGCGGATCAGCACGTTCGGACGGAGGCCGTCGCGACGCTGGGTATCCAGCAGCGCTTGCGCCAGCAGGATGCCGCGGCGTCGGTATTCCTCCCGCCCCGTGCTCCGGGCAAGATAGAGAAGCACGAAGCATGCCCATGCGTTGTCATCCGTGAAGATCTGGTGAGGATGCGCCCCAGGGAATTGATACCACTTGAAGAAGCCATAGGATTCCGAATCCGGGTCCATATCCTGATAGCCTTCGCGGAAGAGATAATCCATTAGACGATAGGAACGCTCCTCATAGGTGGCATCCCCGCTCCATCTTCCGTATAGATGGAACATAAGAGCGGTATGCGCATGGCAGTCCGGTCTCCGGTCCTTCGACAACTTGGCGGTAACGGAGTGAATATTCTCGAACACGCCCTCCGATCCGTCTCTAACAGGTAGAATGCCGGAACGCTCGAACCAGCGCATATTGCAGGCCAGCGCCTGCTCCGATCCGCCGTCGCCCGCCAGCTTGATCGACGGTTCCCCTATGACGCAGGGTAGACCAGTCCGGTCCGATAGCGCTTCCAGAAGCATAGCCCAGCTGCTATAGGGTCTCAGCTGCTCTGGAGACGGACTGGAGAATAACGAGAACGCCGCGTAGACCACCGTCCCCTCTCCAAGCTTGCGAACATTAATCGCCGGACGGGCTGACTCCGCTTCATGTACACTGTGATGCGTATCTCCATATGGTCCGAAGGAGAGCAGCACCTCCGATTCGAACGAAAATCCTTGCTGCATAGCGCCGCCCCATTCCAGCAGTGCGCCTTCCTTCAGCCTTCCCAGATCTCTTGACGCACGAAGCTTCTCCATCGTCCTTCTTGTGGCGGGGAAATCCTGCTTCCAGCCCAGCAGCCTGGAGGTAGGGAAGTCAAAAGCTTCGATCATCTCCGCGTAAACCAGTCCGCCCTTCTCCGCATAGGCCCACAGCTTGGAGCAGACCTCCATCGATAAGGACAAGGGGTAGTCCAATGATTGGCTTCCGATTAAACACACGGCATCGTATTCTTCCAGAACGGCGGATTCCAAGTCCGCCCACTCCTTCCTCAATGCCCCTTCTATATTCATATGCCCACTAAACGGCTTCTCCGAAAATATGACCACTTTCATGATACGACCTCCAACCTTTAAATAGGGTAGCCTTCCCGATCATCGCTTCCATATAAGGCCTGATATTCCGAAGGCGTAAAGCCCGTCGCCTTCTTGAACGCCTTGCTGAACGCATGAATGGAACGGTAATGTAAATATTCCGATATTTGCGTAATGCTGGAATGGCCCGACTGCAGCCGGCTCATCGCCCGCATCATCCGCCGCTGAGCCCAGTAAGCCTGCATGGACACGCCCATCTCCTCCCGGAAAGCGTGCGATAGATGCGAATGGCTGTAACCGAGCCGCTTCGCTACTTCTCCCAGCTCTGTCATGCTGTCCACTTCTTGATCGATATATTGAACGGCCCGATAGACAAGCTCAGTCCTGTTAGGAGACTTATCGACAGGGGATTCCTTCAGAGTTGAGCCCCGAAGCCCGCGTAGAGCTACCATAATCAAACGGCTCACAAGCACGTCTACCATCGGTAAGGCATATTCGTCCTTATGTGTCAGCTCGCGCATCATATCAATTAACAGGCCGTCCATTCCCGTATGGTCCGCTATCACTCTGCAGTTATTGAAGTCTTGCAAGGCGGCATGATGACGCAATAATCCGCCGATCGGCTGCCAGTCGACGGCCACCAGACGGAGCGGCTCGCGGGTGTCGGAGCTGACCCGATACGCATAGTCCGGCTTTAGCCATGCGGCATGCCGCTGCGACAGCTGCAGCTCCGCTTCCTCCGTCTGAAGAACGCCGCTGCCCGACAGCATATAGAGAAGACTATAACTATTCTGCCGTGTGCGTCCTTGCGCCGCATGCATGCACTGATCATGAAGCTGCAGCAGCCTGACATGCGTCAGCGTGCAGGACCGTTCCAGATAGCGCTTGTGGAAGACGGGCGTGGAGCCGGTTCTAAGGGATGTTACAGCTTTTGCAGACATGAATAGACCTCCTTCGCTTCTGCGTCTTGTGCGGCGACTATGAATCGCTTTCTCTTATTTTGCCGCAGAGCATCGCCGTCCGTCAGCCAACGAATCTTAAGATAATAAGGAATATCTTCAGCTCTTTGGCTCTGCAATAAGCAGAGGGTCATGCGGTAGATCCCGCATGACCCTCATCGGCATGATTTATTTCGATTGTTCGTGCCAAGCTCTCAATTCATCCACCATATCCTTGCCGCCTTGCGACATCCAGCCCTCCACGAATTGATCATAGCCATCCAATGATTCCGCTCCGGCCATCACTTTAATCGCATAGTCATTCTCGAGCTTGTTCAGCTTCTGCAAGTTATTCGCTACGACCGGCATCGGCGGAGCCAATAGCGTAGGGTCGCTTACAGAGACAGGAAGCTGCTTCTGAATCTCCTGGAACGTGTCGAACATGATCGGATTCTTCCGAACGCGTAGCAGCCACTGCTCCTCGAATGCGTCCGCATCCGTGCTGGTCATGAACCAGTCGGAGTTGCCGCGGTCGTCGTTGAAGGCCGGCAATATCGGGTGCATGCCATCGTCCTCGACCTTGAAGTGAACGCCTTCCTGACCGATTGCAAGCTCCTTGAACGTCGCCGCTTCCACTTTCATGTTCAAATACTTCATAGCATCCTCTTTATGCTTGGATGACTTCGGAATTGCAATATACCAGCTCACGCCGCCGCCTTGCACCCAATTGCCGATCTGACCGTCTTCGCCTTGCAGCGAGGTAATCAGCGTGATTTTAGAATCAGGCATATTTTTGTTCAGCGCATCCGTCACGGCAGGCGCCACGCCCCATCCGTACGTCATGATGCCCGCTTTGCCGGTCGTGAACTTCTGCTGTACCGTCTCCGACTTGTTCACAGGCCATTCCGGGTCCATCAGCCCTTCGCTATACAGCTTGTTCATGAAGGCAAGATAATCCTTCATCCCCGGTCCTTCCAGACGGTGAATCAACTTTCCGTCCTGTACATCGAAGCTTGTGACTACGCCGAATGCCCCGGAGATCTCGGGAACCATGCTCTCGAATCCGGTCAGCGGAATAATGCCCTTCTGCTCCTTAATCGCTTTCAGCAGATTGTAGAATTCATCAATTGTGGTTGGGACTTCCATCCCCAGCTCATCCAGCAGACCTTGACGAATCGCAAGCGCGCTGCCGACAAAACCGCGCGGGTGCTTCTCCGGGATGCCGTAAATTTTGCCGTCTACTTTGGTGTTCTCATAAAATTCGGCAGGCGTTGCCTCTAGCAAATTCTGTCCGTGCTCCGCCAGCAGCTCGTCCAGCGGCTCCAGCGCCCCTTGCACCGCCAAGCGGTTATACTGCGTGCCGGACAGCTTGACAATATCATACGGCTCGTTGTTGGCCATCAGCAGATTCAGCTTGTCGTCCGGATTTTCAAGAGGCAGTGTCTCATATTTCACTTTATACCCTGTTTTCTCTTCCAGGAACTTCGCCACCGGATCCTGATTAGGATCAAAGTTCCGCTGGAAGCCCAGCTGCCTGAGCTCCGGCTTCGATTCTCCCTCCGGCTTTCCATCGCCATTGCTTGAACTTCCGCCGCTATTATTGCCGCTGCCGCATGCCGCGAGCAACGCCATCACCAGCACGAGCGCAATGCCCGCTGATAACTTCTTGAACATGTGATCTCCCCCAAATGTAAGTGTTTTCTTTGACTTGCCATTTAGTCTAGCATGTGTGTGAGAGACTGTATTTGTCCTAGAACGCTTCCTTGGTTGTCATAAGTCGCTTCCGCTTCCTGCAAGCTTATCGGTCAGCCGTACTTCTTCTATCATAACCGGAAAGCGTACCGTCACCCCCGTCCCTTCATGTTCCTGCGACTGGAACGTGACGGACGCCTCATCGCCGAAGTAGAGCCTCAGCTTCTCCTTCACATTGCGGATACCATACCCTTCACTGCCCTCTGGCCCATTCAATTCGGCTACTCTGTCCGGAGCTATGCCGATCCCGTTATCTCGAATGATGAAGGCAATGTAGCCATCCTGAGCGCGACAAGAGATCGCAATGCAGCCCGACTTGTTATGACGTTCGCGAATGCCGTGCAGCAGCGCATTTTCAACTAATGGCTGCAGCACCAGCTTAACCGTCATAAGCGCTCTTACTTCCGGCTCAGCCTCAATCGTATACCCAATTTGACCGCCGAATCTCCGGTTCTGAATGTCCAGATACGTTCGCACATGCTCGAGCTCGTCCGCTATGGGAATGATATCCCGCCCTTTGCTGAGGCTGATTCGGAAGAAGCTCGACAGCTGTGCTGCAACCTCGCTAATTTCTTCCGCATCCCTTTCCATGGCCATCCAATGAATCATATCCAGCGTATTGTACAGGAAGTGGGGATTGATCTGCGCTTGCAGCGCTTGCAGCTCGGCAGCTTTCTTCAACGTCTCCGACTGATACTTCTCCTGTATAAGCCGCTGAATATTGTCTCCCATACCGTTCATATGCGCTTGCAGCACTCCGATCTCATCATACGACGTAATGGGCGTGCGATGATCCCAGTTCTCCGATTCAATCCGTTTAATCTGCTGCAGCAGCGGACCGATGCGACGCGTGAGTCCTTGCGACACTGCCGCCACCAGCACCGCCCCCACGATGAGGACGACGATCAATATAACATAGAGATCATAAGACCACTTCCTGATCTCCCCATAGATCTCATCCTTCGGAATATGGGCTGCCAGCTCCCAGCTCATGCCGTCGATTGTCTTGTTCACGACCATATGCGTCTTGGCGTCAACCTCGGGCAGCGGACGGCCGATATCGATATCGTCTCCGCTGGACAGCACATGGTTGCCACGATCGATCAAGTACACCTTTCCTTGCTTCGTAATTTGCGTATGCATGATAATCTGCTGCAGTGTACTCTCCAGCACATCCAGGGAGAGCACGCCAACGATAACTCTACTGTTGCCGTCCGCGTGCAGAGGTCTGATGCAAGATATGATTCGCTGAACCCCTCTCTCTCCCAGATAATCATGCTCATAGGTAGAGCGGCAATAAATACCTTCCGAATTGATCAGCATCTCCTTGTACCAGTTCTCATTCACAATATCGGCAATCGGAAAGATCGTGACGTTCTCACGAGTGTAGATGCTGTCCGAATTCACATATAGCCTGATGCTGTATATTTCCCGGCTATTCTGAGCCGAACGCAAGATATTAAGAATTTTATGGTAATCATCGATTTGCTTTCCTAACGGCAGGCCGGATTGGCCTTGCAATAATGTTGTCGTCAGTTCTTTGTTCATATATAAAATGCTGGAGACGTCCTTCACATTGCTCAGCTTATAGGAAAGGAACGAGCTGGCTTGATCCATCGCCCGTTCCGTCGCTTGCTTCACCCGGTTTTCCAGTATTTCCACAGTATTCTGATAGACCACGAAGGAAATGGCGCTGAGCAGCAGGACGATGAGCGTCATAAAGACAAGCATCAGCTTCGTTCGGATGCGTATATGCTGCAGCTTGTTGCGAAGTGCTTGCATCAACATAGCCATCACCCTCCGTCTTGCCGTGCATCCCTATATTGCGAGGGAACGACACCCGTCACCTTGCGGAATACTTTGGCGAAATAATTGGCATCCTGATAACCGACCCTTGCCGCCACCTCGTACAACTTCAGCTTGCGGTCTTCCAGCAGCCGCTTCGCTTGCTTGATCCGGTATTGGGTAATATAGTCATGAATCGAGAGCCCCTTCTCTTTCTTGAACAGCATGCACATATAGGTAGGCGCCAAGTGTACATGCCCCGCTATCGTATTGACAGATACGTCCTTATCGTAATTATCCTGAATGAAGGATAGGATATCTCTGATGACCGCTTTGTCACCCATATTCATCTGGTCTAGCGCTTCTCCGATCCCGGATAAGCGTTGGACCAGAAACTTGCGAATCGTGTACAGTTCGCCGCTCACGAACATAGCCGCCCACGTCCGGTCATGCTCAAATTCCCACATCGCCTCCGGATAGATGCGGGTCATGGATGCATACCAGCGGAACAGCTTCTTGCGAATGCCTTCAATATCAGCCGGCGTATGCAGCAGCAGCTCGTTGATGATCGTGTCCAGCCATTGTTCAGCAGCTTGCAATTGCTTATTCTGCAGCAATTCCTCGAACTTGATAATGGCTTGCTTATCCAGTAGCCGAGGTTCCCGCTGCTCCTGCGGCAAGCTGGTATAAGCGATCACCGTGCCCCATCCGCGATAGAATTGATAGGATAGCGCTATTAACGACTGTCTATACGTACTACTACATCCATTCAGGCTATGGCAAGGCTCGCCGATTCCCGCTGTTATGCCGACAGGCTCTCCTCTTTCTCTGCGGCGAATGAGCCTGTCCACCCATAAGGCAATCCTTTCATCCCCCTTCGGACCATGGATTGCGGCAAGAGCGAATCCCATGCCGTCGATGAGAGATGCAAGCACAGGCAAGTCCGCTTTTTCAGCCTCTGCAATTGCGGCATCCTGCCATACTTGCTTGTCGGCTTCGTCGCGGAACCGGAACGAGATGCCCAGATAATAGCCTGTTAACGGAAAGGATGGGTGCAAGCGCGCTATATCGCTCTGCTTCTCGCGAGCGCGCTCGCTGGAACCTGAATCATCTGCTACCAACGCTTTCAGCAGATGTTCTGTCAGCTCCGACTTGCTGCGATCGAATTGACTTCGCATCGCTTGCAGCTCCCATTGCTCCTTGCGCATCGAGAGCACCGTCTCTATCGTCTGACGAAGCAGTTCCGTCAGCTCCGCCATCTGTATCGGCTTCAGCATATAGTCGACCGCTTGCAGCTTGATCGCAGACTTCAAGTAATCGACATCATTGTAACCGCTTAAAAAAATAATCCTGCAATCCGGATCGATCTGGCGGATTCGTCCGGCGAATGCGATGCCGTCCATGCGGGGCATTCGCACATCGCACAACACAATATCCGGTCTCTTCTCCAGATAAAGCTCATAAGCCGCAATGCCGTCCTCCGCCTCGCCCGCCACTTCAATGCCAAGTTCATCCCACTTGATAAACCGCCTCAAGCCGTTCCTCGTCATCGGCTCGTCGTCTACTATAATTACTTTCATTCAACCCCCACCTTCTCGTCTCTATGCTGTCATTATTCATGATAGCAGAAAAACCTCCCATCGCTACCTCGAGAGCGAGAAGCGACGGAAGGAATGATATGGCATTTATCCTTTTACGGAGCCGACCAGCACCCCTTTAACAAAATGCTTCTGCAAGAAAGGATAGACGAGCAGAATAGGAACGGTAGCCGTCACGATGGATGCGGCGCGCACTGCCTCCGGCGCCTGGTTCAAGTCGCGGTTGACGTCGATCTGCCCGGCTGTCGTGAGCACTTCCTGCGTAGAAGCGATCAGTTCCTTCAGGTACAGCTGCAATGTCTTCAGTTCGGCTGATGTAATGTAGATCATAGCGTTGAAGTAGCTGTTCCACAGCAGAACCGCATAGAACAATCCCACTGTCGCCAGCACTGGCTTCGATAGAGGCAAGATAATATTGAACAGGATGCGCATATTCGATGCCCCGTCAAGCTTCGCCGACTCCTCCAGTCCGTCCGGCAAAGCCTCGAAGAAATTTTTCACGATCAACATATAGAATACGTTCACAAGACCCGGCACGAACAGCGCCCATACCGTATTGACAAGCTCCAGCTCCCGCATGACCAGATAGGAGGGAATAATGCCGCCGTTGAACAGCATTGTGAACACATAGATCAGCAGCAGTGGCTTGCGGAACTTCAACCCCGGCTTGGACAGCGGATACGCCGCCAGCACGGTCATAAGCAAGGACGCCAGCGTTCCGACCACCGTCACGAAGATGGTAATTTTGAAAGAGTTAATGAATTGGCTGTTGGCCAATACCAGCTTGTATGTGCCGATCTGGAAATCAATCGGGTAGATCGTCACAATGCCGGATACGACCGCCGCCTCGCTGCTGAATGACTTGGCGATGACGTTAAGAAATGGAAACAAGGTCATAATGCCCAATAGGATAAAAAAAGCGTAGTTGCATACGGTAAATAGTTTCTCTCCCGCGGAAAGCTTGATCGCATTGCCGCTTTTCTTGTTTGGCCGGATGGCCCGTTCGCTTGTCGCTCCCATTACCAAATGCTCCTTCCCAGAAACTTCTTGCATATCGCATTGCCCGAGACGACGAGCGTGAAGGCGATGACGGATTCGAACATGCCCACAGCGGTAGAGAAGCTGTAATCCGACGCCCCGATCCCGACTCGATACACATAAGTGCCGATAACATCCGCGACATCGTAGACGACTGGGTTATACATGACGAGAATCTGCTCCGTCCCGGCCTCCAGCATATTGCCCAGCCGCAGGATGAGCATCAGTACAATGGTAGAGAAGATGCCCGGCAGCGTGACGTGAATCATTTGCTGCAGCTTGCTGGCTCCGTCCATTTTGGCCGCTTCGTACAACTGGGGATCGATCCCCGCGATCGCAGCCAAATAGATGATGGTGCCCCAGCCGACTTCTTTCCAACCTTCGGTAAAGACGAGCAATCCGCGGAATACGCTCTGGTCCATGAAAAAGGCTATCCGTTCTCCTCCGAGCTTGGCGATAATCGTGTTCACAATGCCGTCGTTCAGCGACAGCAGATTGATGAATAGACCGCTGATGATGACCCATGAGATGAAATGGGGAAGATAGATGACAGACTGTACGACCCGCTTGAACATCATTTTCCTGATCTCATTCATGAGCACCGCTATGAGAATAGGTGCGGGAAATAGGAACAAGAGCTTGTACACGCTGATGATGAGCGTATTGGTCAGCACATTGAGGAACTGGTCGTTGACAATCAGGCGCTCGAAATGCTTCAAACCGACCCAGTCGCTCCCGCTTATCCCCTTGAAAATACTAAAATCCTGAAAAGCTATAATAAGACCATACATTGGGGTATATTTCAATAAAAGTAAAAACAATAATCCCGGTATGAGCATCAAGTAAAGATCCCAGTCTTTGACGATGGTTCTCCACGTATCCGCTCGCCGCGGCATCCTCGTCACATTCATAGTCGCGTTCCCCTTTTGCTAAGAAGTTTTTGCTGTATCCGTTTTCTTCGTATCATTATGGAGGATATACCGCGAATAAGGAATTATGCAATCTTAATAAAAACAAGAAAATCTTAAGCATCTTTTCCTGGTGTTCAGCAGAGCGTCTACCCTTCACAAAAAAATATCACATCAAACAAAACCCTAAATTCACAAGGTTTTTTCATGAAATTCACGATAATTCACATAATTAATGGTTAAAAATGACATTGACAATTGGATGACACTGGCATTAGTCTTGTCTTCAAATCCTCACAATCTTCCATAACGGAAGTTTGATAGAGAGGTCAAACCACTATTCAGGAGGGTATGAACAATGAATTGGACCAGATTTACCGCTGCACTTCTGTGCATCGCGTTAGCTATTCCGGCCATGATGACCGCGCCGAAAGCAGCCCATGCCGCGGACGAGATGTACGAGGAGGTATCTGTCCCGAATAACGGCTTCGAAGAAGCCTTGGGGGATTATCCCGGCTGGACGACCGTACCTGAGCTGCCTCAAGAGGGGCTTCATGTAAGCGTTGCCAACAGTGTATACGGTTCAAGCACCAACAGTCTGTATATGACGGATGATAACTCGAAGAAGTCTCTTCAGGTATTAAGTGGGCTTGTGCCTATAACCCCTGGCGAGAAATATAAGCTCTCCTCCAGCATTTACGTGCAGGCGAAGAGCGTCCGTGTCTATCTACACTTCAAGAAGGAGGGCTCTAACACAGACCTGACAGGCGGCCAGATCAATGTGCTCGCCAATACAGTCGGCCAGTGGAAGGAGATTGCGCTGGAGGGCATCGCTCCCGCGGATGCGGACTATGCTCAGGTCTCCTTTTATTACGGTGCTTCAGGGGTTGGAACGAAGGCTTATATCGATCATGTGAAGCTGGAACGCGTCGTGGCGGCTAATCCTCTGCAACTGCACTTCGACGAGCCAGTCATGATTGGGGATGCTGTATCCTATGCCCTCTCCCAAGCCGCTGCATACGGTATTGGACCGGACGGCAAGTGGGAGCAATATGTCGCGACCGTGGGATCCCCGGTATCCTTCCATGTTGTCGATGCCTCTACGGGAGAGTTGAAGTTCACGCAGCAGATCGCCGGATCAGGCGATACGATCTGGTCGATAGTCAAGGGCTCCGACGATAACATGTATTTCAGCTCGAATGGCATGCTCTATCGCTATGTGACAGCGGAACGCGCCATCGAGGCGCTGGGGCTGAATCCTTCCAACAAGCAGGTATTCGATCTGAAGGCAAGCTCGGACGGCAAAATATACGGCAGCACCTTCTCCAGCACCAACATGGGACGCGTCTTCGAATACGACATCCTTTCCGGTGAATTCAGCGACTGGGGTGTCGCGAAGGATGGGCAGCAATATGCACGGGGGCTGGGCGTAACGGAGGACTACGTCTACGTAGGCATAGGAACGACTGCGCATCTTATCCGTTATGACCGGGAGACAGGCGACAAATCGGAAGTGCTTATTCCCGGCGTCTCCGGCACCAGTCGTACTCTGTCGGAAATCGACGTCTATGGCGGCAAGCTGTTCGTCTACGGCGGGAAGGACCTGTTCGTGATCGATGAGCAATCCGGCGAGTTAATCAACACACTGGAGTTCCAATCCAAGCTTGCGCCGCCTTCGCCGGATCAGCCCAATCTGGTGTACTACAAGCTGGCAGGAGAGCTCTATGCTTACGACATAACGAACAACAGCTCTGCACTTGTCGACAATATTCCCGAATTGCCAGCCGATACAGCGATCAAGAATCATGCGTGGATAACGCCGGACAGCGGGCCGCTGCAAGGTGTCCAAGTGTTGGCGGGCATGGCTGCCTTCGGCGAGTCCTTCCTGCTGGATCCAGCTACGAAGCGTTATACGGAGCATGCTGTTCAGGTGCCTGCCTCCGCTACGAGCATCAACGCCATGGAGAGCGATGGCACCTCCCTGTACATGGGCGGTTATCAGAGAGGCATGAGCGTCTACGATCTGGACAGCGGGGAATTTCTCTACCGCAATAAGGAATTCCATCAGCCCGAGGGGATCAGCTTCCTGAACGACGCCGTCTACTTCGGCACCTATTCCGGAGCGGTCATGTACCGCCTTGACCGGGACAAGCCGTTCCAATACAACGAGCTCGGCGAGGGCAATCCCGGTCTGGCAGCAGATATAGAAGCAGATCAGGATCGTCCGTTCACGATGACCTCTGGCGACGGCAAGTTGTTCATCGGCACATTCCCGACATACGGCCAACTTGGCGGGGCTCTAACCATACTGGAGGAATCAGAGCAAGCGGACGGAAGTATCGCGGTGAACACCGAGACGGTGCGCCATATCGTCCCCGATCAGAGCTTGTTCGGTCTGGCCTATCTGGATGGCAAAATCTATGGAGGCACCTCCGTCTGGGGAGGTCTCGGCAGCGTCCCTCCAGAAGCGGAGGCGAAAATGTTCGTCTACGATACGGTCACCCGCACAATGGTTCAAGAGCCGTTCACCCCGAGAATTCCCGGCGTCAACGGCGATGTGAAGTTGATTGGCGAGCTGTCGGTTGGACCTGACGGGCTAATCTGGGGCATTCTGGACGGTTTCATCGACCAGAGCTCAGGCTATGATGCCGCCTTGTTCGCCATGCATCCGGAGACGCTGGAAATCGTGAAGAGCAAGGTCATTACAAATTCGCCTTACAATACGAGTAAATTCAGGCCTTATTATATTCGTTGGGGAGAGGACGGATTAATCTACTCTACGATCGGCAGGAAGCTGATGGCGATTGATCCCGCCGATCTGCGCTCTAAGCAGGTCATTCCTGGCACTGTCAATCTGATGACGATGGGCGAGGACGGAAGCCTGTACTATGCGCAAGGAAGCAAGCTGCACAAAGTGCCCGTGCAATTGGATAGCGCGAGCTTGCATGCCGATAAGAGCACAATTGAGGTGGGAGAGGCTGCTACAGCGTCCATATCGGTCATGCAGAAGAACGGCAAGCTTGCTCAATTGGGCGGCGCCGAGATCATCTATACGTCAAGCGCCCCGGATATCGTATCGGTAAGCGGCGATCAATTGATTGGGCAATCCGTTGGAACCACATCCATTACGGCACAAGTTGTGCTGGATGGGCGGCTGCTGACTACTTCGGCAATCGACATCGCAGTAAGTCCGGCGAAGCCGAAGCCAATCGACCCGCCGACTTATCCGCCAGTAGGCCCATCGCCAGTCATGCCGACTGTCGATGGCAGCACAATTATACTGCCCGAAGATATTGCGGAGCAGGCTATAGACAGTCAATTGCTGGATGAGCTGTTCGGGAAATACGATCAAGTAGATATTCATACGGACAGCGCAGCGCTGATCCCCGTCTCCTCGCTGAACAAGGCGGGTGAAAGCACTCTGATTATCCGGACGGAGCAGGGCTCATGGACACTGGATATTAGCCAATTGCCGCTGAAGGACTGGGAGGCGCTGTTAGAGGGTGACCAACCTATAGAGAACTCCTTCATTCGCATCGCGATCACCGGGAAGCAGCCATCTAATGGCGAGACTGACGAGAAGGCTGCAAGCGGACTTCTGTCGCCATGGGTGACATTCTCGCTAAGTGTAACGGATCAAGAAGGGCAATCCATACTGGCGGAGCCTATTGCCCTGCCGCATGGAGGGAAGCTGACCTTGCGCACCGGAGAGACGCTGCCGGAAGGCGCCATTGTCGTTGCTCCGCATCCAGCGACTGGCGAACCCCGCTTCATCCCAAGCCGCTTGCGGGAAGGGGAAGCGATGTTCTTCAGCAATGGCAATGATCAATATGCCCTATATTACAGCAACAGCGACATCTCCTTCGCCGACACCAGCGGCCACTGGGCCGAGGAAGCGATCTTGCGCATGGCGGGCAGACTTATCGTGGAAGGTCGTACAGCTCACGCCTTCGCCCCGGAACAACCTGTCAACCGTGCGGAATTCATGGCATTAATGAATCGCGTCTTGGGCTTGCAGCACGCTGGAGAGAGCGAATCGTCCTTCTCCGATGTTGCTTCTGACTCCTGGTTCGTGGATGAGGTGAATGCCGCCGTCAGCGCCGGTCTCATTGGCGGATACGAAGACGGCTCCTTCCGTCCGGAACGTTCCATCACGCGAGCGGAAGCAGCCGTTATTCTGAACCGGGCGTTGCAGCTTGCAGGATACGACACAGCTCTTACAAGCGAAGAAGAAGAGGATGCGCTGCAAGCATATGCCGATGCGGCAGACGCAGACTACGCTATGACCAGCATGGCGCTGGCGGTCAAGGAAGGCCTGTTCAACGGCCGGACACCGACTGCATTAGCCCCCCGGGAAGCCATTACACGAGCTGAAGCGGTCATGCTTATGGAGCGCTTGCTACAGCTGCTGGATTATATGTAACGGTATGAAGCATAGAGGCTGTCCCGCGGGACAGCCTCTCTTGTCGTTGTTATGGGTGCTTACTGCTTCTCGGAATACGCAATCGTCACTTCTCTGATGCTTTCCCGCTCGATCTCCATGATCATGACAGTGAAAGCGCCCGCTGCACTGCAGTCTCATCCGTATCCAGCCGCGCTACCTCAAAGCCGAGAGCCTCAAGCGCAGTTAGTCGGCCAATCTGACCTCTCGTCCCGTTGCCGCGGACGTATAGATGGCATCCAGGATCTTGATCATATCCACGCCTTGCTCCGGCACGAAGATCGGCTCCGCCCGCTTCTGCAGCACATCAATGAAATGACGAAGATTCTCGCCGTGGGCATCCGGATTGCCGCCCTTCAATACAGGCGTAACATTCGTTAATTGTCCAGCCGTCTCAGAGTAAATCTCAAGCTGGCCGTTAGCCATTGCCGAACCGGACTTCGTCCCCCTCAGCTCCACAAAATTCTTCTCTGCGCCAATGTTGGACGCCCAGCTGAATTCAATCTGCAGCGACGCTCCGTTATCGAATCGGATAAAGCCGATCGCCAGGTCCTCTACGTCGAAGGTGCCATTCTCTTGCTTCTCTCCGAAAGAACTATGAACGGAATCTGAAATCTCGTCATTGGCAAACTTCGTATACGTCGCTCCGGTCACCGCTACCGGCTTCGGATTGCCCATCAGCCAGATTGTCAGGTCAATCATATGTACGCCCAGATCGATGAGCGGGCCCCCGCCCGACAGCTCCTTCGTCGTGAACCAGCCGCCCTTGCCGGGAATGCCTCGGCGCCGTACCCAGCCGCAGCGCCCCGTGTAGACTTCACCCATCTGCCCTTCTTCAATGTATCGCTTCAGAAATTGCGAAGCCGGCGTGAACCGGTTGTTCCTCATAACCATTAATGTCTTGCCGCCTGCTTCCGCAGCATCGGCCATCTTCCTCGCTTCGTCGGGATTGACCGCATCCGGCTTCTCGCAGAATACGTGCAGCCCCTTCGACAGTGCCGCGATCGCCACTTCGGAATGGTACAGATTCGGGGTGCAAATATCGACGGCATCCAGCTCGCAAGCGTCCAGCATCTCCCTGTAATCCGTATAGACATGCTGAATGCCATGGGCGTCAGCCAATCCCTGAGCCCGTTCGCCGTTAATATCGCATAATGCGACAATGTCCACTTCGGGATGCTCCAGCAGCGGTTTCAAGTGCGCCGCCTTGAAGATGTTACCTGTTCCAACGATACCGAATTTCAGCTTGTTCCCCATATTCCATCCCCCTCATATTGGCAACTAAATCGCTTACAACCGTATCATACAGCACCCCATTGTTCGCATCCACCATTATTTATGACAATAGCCAATATTGGACAAGAATATGCCAAAATCGAAATAAAGGATAAGCCCCCCTATCGATGCCATTCGGAGTTGAGCGGCCCCGTTGCCAGGAACACTTAGCTGAAAACTTGGCTGTTGCCACTTCCTTGCCGGTATGCTACACTGTTTTCATTCCAAAGAATGGAGGGTTACAGGTGATCGATTATATCCGAGTCAGAACAGTGCGCGGCTAACAAGCGCTGCAGCTACTGCCGTTAATGAGATACGGCACAAGCTTGTTCCGCGATGAATGGCTGACGTATGATTAGGGCGACACTGATGAAGTATGTGGCGCTGATCATGCCGTTGCTGCCTGCAATACGCGATAGCTCTGCCTGTGCGCAGAGGACTCAGGATTGGTCTGTTCACTTCTCCATGTAACCGTCTATAGCTGGATTTCGATGATTCGTCAACGCCCGTGATGCGATGCCCGTACAATGTACATTGGCCTAATTGTGCCTGCACACGTGACGCCCGGCTGGCATGTCCATCCGGCTTCCGGCGCAAGCGTAAGCCGCTAACCGGGGTGCGTTGACTACTATTCCATTTCCAATGCTTTAGAAGACCATTCCCTATATCCTCATGCGTGAGCTATGAACACAGGCGGATTTGTCTGTGTTTTTTTAATGGGAAATTACGTTAGTGAGAGGATGAATCTTATATGATGGAACAAGAACAGAAGGATACCGCCATTATCGTGGGCGTGCAATTAAATAGCGATACTGACTTCCAGTACGCGATGGGGGAGCTCGCCAGTCTCGCGGAAGCGCGCAATCTGGAAGTCGTAGGAGAGATGGGACAGAAGGCGAGCCGGGTTAATTCCTCCCATTACATTGGCACTGGCAAGCTGCAGGAGCTTCGCGCGCTTGCCGACGGGCTGGACGCCGACATGATTATCTTCAACGATGAGCTGTCTCCGTCCCAGATACGCAATCTGGAGTCGGAGCTGGAGCGAACGGTTATCGACCGGACCGTGTTGATTTTGGACATCTTCGCGGAGCGGGCGAAGACGCGTGAAGCGCAGCTGCAGGTGGAGGTTGCCCGGCTGCAGTATTCCCTGCCCCGCCTCGTCGGATTGCGGGCTTCCTTAAGTCGTCAAGGCGGCGGCGCGGGACTGCGGAACAGAGGTGCGGGCGAGACGAAGCTGGAGCTGGACCGCAGGCGGATCGAGGAGCGGATCACCGCGCTGCAGGCGGAGTTGGAGAAGCTGGTCGCCACCCGCCAGCTGCAGCGGAAGAAGCGAAAGAAGAACGAAGTGCCCTCCGTCTGTCTCGTCGGCTATACCAATACGGGCAAGTCCAGCTTGATGAATGCGCTGCTGCGGCAATTCGACCCTGATACGGAGAAGGAAGTGTTCGCCCAGAACATGCTGTTCGCCACGTTGGAGACGTCCGTGCGGAGCATTGAGCTGCCGGATCACAAGTCGTTCCTGCTCACGGATACCGTCGGCTTCGTCAGCCAGCTTCCCCATCATCTGGTGAAGGCGTTCCGCTCCACGCTGGAAGAAGTAACAGAGGCGGATCTGCTTGTTCATGTCGTCGACTATTCCAACCCCGATTACGAGCAGATGATCCAAGTCACGAACGAGACGCTGGGCGATCTGGGAGCCAGGGACATTCCGACAATCTATGCTTACAACAAGTGCGATCTGATGGAATATCCGTACCCGCGCGTAGTGGGGCAGGATGTGTTCCTTTCCGTTCATGAGGGGAAAGGTCTTCAGGAGCTCGTCGAGCTTATCCGGAACCACGTCTTCAAAAACTATGTGCAGCGCGAAATTCTCATCCCATTTAGTCAAGGACGTCTGATCTCCTACTTCAATGAACGCGCCCAAGTGTTTGAAACTAGCTACGAAGCGGAAGGAACGCGCATGAAGCTGGAATGCAGCCTGGCAGACTACGAGCGGTACCGCAACGACTTCGTCGAGCTTGGCAACGGCGGATAAGCATGGAATGGGGAATGCGCTGGTAAGTAGGGAAGCTGCGAACAGGTAGACAGGTACTGGTACTCCGATAGGAGGGTGCCCAGTGATGGGACTGGCGTGCTGAGCGGTGTGCTGAGCTGGTGGGCTGGGCTGGTGGGCTGGGTAAGTGTTTAATGGATATTGTACAGTTATTTCCTACGAAAAATGACTTGGGGGATCATATAACTGGAAAAACTCCATTAAATATGTTTCTATTGGCGAAATATCGTAGCATACGTCTCAATTAACTACACAAAATCCAATTAGTTGTTAGAAGTATGTGCATTTCCCCAAAAATAAGCACATAAAATCCAGTTAGCCTTAAACCACCAACTGGAATCCACGAGCAGACGATCAGCATATTCCACCAACTGGAATCCACGAGCAGACGATCAGCATATTCCACCAACTGGAATCCACGAGCAGACGATTGGCATCCTTAGGCAACAGGTGCCTTGAACCGCCGAGGTAGATAGCAAAACGAGCGTAGCAGAACAAGCCACATAAGCGCACTCGAGCACAATCCCTTCGAGGCAATTGCAAATTGCTACTTGCCAGCACCTTGCCTGTTACCTGCATGCTCTCTGCCCTGCTACCTACATGCTACTTACCAGCACTTTGCCTGTTACCTGCATGCTCTCTGCCCTGCTACCTACATGCTACCTACATGCTACTTGCCAGCACCTTGCCTGTTACCTGCATGCTCTCTGCCCTGCTCCCTGCCCTGCTACCTACATGCTACTTACCAGCACCTTGCCTGCTACGTACATGCTCCTGGACTTCACTAGCCCTCCTGACAAAAAAAGCCTCTTGTCGCCGTTGATAAACATCGACGCGCCGATAAGAGGCTTCTCTCACATGTTCTGGCGGGAGTCTTTTTGATGGTCGCGGTTGCGGCTGCTTTTATCGGCTACTCCGTACTGAAAGCGGGCAAGCCATTACCGCCATTACCGCCACAGCCCGTTGATGCAACCGATTTCATTTCATTGGTATTTTAAACAAAATTTAATCTTGGCCGTCTGTGCATTTAACCTTGAGACGATATGCTGGTTCCAGAGGTGATAATAGTGAAAGAATGGATCATTGAAACAAGAGGGCTCAGCAAACGATACAAAGGAAGGTATGCGGTATCCGGCCTCAATCTGCAAATCGCAAAAGGAGAAATATACGGCTTCCTCGGCCCGAATGGCGCAGGAAAAACGACGACGATCCGAATGTTGCTCGGCCTTATTGGACCGTCTAGCGGGAGCATCCACTTATTCGGCATGCCGTTGGCTAAGGAACGAATGTCGATACTTCGCAAGGTAGGATCTCTGGTCGAATACCCCTCGAACTACGGGCACTTGAATGCAATCGACAACCTGGAAGCCATCCGCCTCATCATCGACGCTCCGCGCGAGCGCATCAGCGAAGTTCTGGAGATCGTCGGTCTGACCAAGGAGGCGAAGCGCCCTGTGAAAGGCTATTCTCTAGGAATGAAGCAACGGCTCGGCATCGCCAGCGCGCTGCTGGGCAATCCGGAGCTGCTCATTCTGGATGAGCCGACGAATGGGCTGGATCCTGCCGGGATTCTGGAGATTCGCGAGCTAATCAAGAATATGCCGCACCAGTACGGCATTACCGTACTTATCTCCAGTCACCTGCTTAGCGAAGTGGAGCAGATGGCCACCGTTGTAGGCATTATCCGGCAAGGCGAGCTAGTGTTCCAGGACACGATCGGCAATCTGCAACTGCAATCGAAGAGCGAGGTAACGATGCGTATCTCCGATGTGCAGCATGCGCTCAGGGCGCTGCACGCGCAGGGCATTCATGCCGCGTTCGGGAAGGAGCCGTCGACTCTGGCGATTAGCTCTGCGGATGATCGGACAGTGGCGAGAGCAGTAGAGAAGCTGGTAGGCTCCGGCCATTCCGTCTTCCGGGTAGAGGAGAACCGGAAGTCGCTGGAGACGTTGTTCCTGGAAATCGTAGGGGAGGGTCACGGCTTATGATTGACAGAGCGATAAGAGCCGATCTGCTGAAAATTCGGGGAAAAGGGCTGTGGTATCTCGTCTTCCTTGCCCCGGTCGGACTGATTGCCATGCAAGCGCTCAATTACGGCTTACGCTACGACTATATGATGGACACATACGGAGACGATCCCTGGAGGTACTTGTTGGATAATATCGCCATGTTCGTTCCCATCGCGCTGCTCATGGGCATCACAATACTCGCCTCCATGCTGGCCAATATTGAGCATCACACCAGCGCATGGAAGCAACTACTCGCCTTGCCCGTCTCCCGTTATGTCGTATTCGGTGGGAAGTTTTTCATTATAGCGATGTTGCTGGCCGTCTCTTGCCTGCTGCTTGCTATCGGAACCGTGCCATTGGGATTGGCTTTGAAATTCGGGGGAACCAATATTCCTTATTCGGCTATAGCGAAGCTGGCCTTCTTCCCTTATATCGCGGCTTGGCCCATATTAGCGTTCGTGCTGTGGATGTGCGTGACGTACCGGAATCAATCGCTTCCTATTACAATCGGAGTGGTGATGGCGGTGCTGTCCATCTTTCCAATCTCGGAATATTTACCGCTTGGCTGGCCGTTGGCCGTTTTGAAAGGATCGCATGAAGAAGTATACCTGGGGGCAGGCTTGCTGTGCGGCTTCATTGTTCAATTGCTCGGCTCTATTCATTTCAATCGAACGGATGTGAGCTAGCATGCTATTAAAATGCTTCCTGGGACTGCTGGCTTCAGAAAGGCTCAAGTTCAGCCGTTCGCCAATCTGGCTGCTCATTCCCGCCAGTCCCTTGGTCGCACTGGTAATCGGACTGCTGACTTCGCTGGACAATGTGCCGGCTTCCGTCCAAGCCTTGCAGTTGCAGTCTATCGTCTTCTCGCTTCACGCGATGCTGTTGCTCCCGATCATGACAGGCATCTTCTCAGCCTTCGTCTGCCGCTACGAGCATAGCGGAGGCGGCTGGAAGGCGATGCTCAGCCTGCCTGTATCGCGGACGGGCTTGTACTTGGCCAAGCTGCTCAGCGTAGCCGTCATGCTGGCAATCACTCAACTGTTGATGCTGGCCGTCCTTGCGCTATCCGCCAGCTTCCACGGCATTGCAGGCACCATGAATTGGAGTCCTACGCTGCTCGCTGTCAGCAGCGGCTGGCTGGCCTGTCTGCCGCTAGCTGCCTTACAGTTATGGGCTTCCATCGGGTGGAGCAGCTTCGCCGCTCCCCTCGCGATCAACGTGGCGCTTACCTTGCCCAATATGCTCATCGTCAATTCTGCACAGTACGGTCCTTATTACCCTTGGGCACAGCCCGCTCTGGCGATGCTCGTGCATAGCGAGGAGATGGAGTTCGGCGCGTTCACCTTGCCGCTCGAGAATCTGCTCGTTACAGTGGGCTTAAGCTTCCTCGTCTTCTTCATCGGCGGGCTGCTGCATATGAAGCGGAGGGACGTATAAGTCTTCATCGCAACCGGTCAGAAGATCCGCTATTCCCAGAAGACACTAGCTGTTCGGCGGGAAGACAGCACATATAAGCCAGGGCGTCCCGGCAGTCATCATAACGACTGCCGGGACGCCTCTCTGTGCTTAGCTTAATCGGAACAGATAGATACGGGTGCCGTCGCTGGAACTCTCCCGTTCCCATGCCAGCTGCATCTGTCCCATCAAGTAGTCCACAATAGCCATGCCAATGCCTGCTCCCTTATTGTCACTGTCGCCGTTCATTCCATTGCCGCGGTCGGCAATGACAAGCGCCAGCTTGCCTTCCCTCATCTCTGTATACAATCCGATATAACGGCCTTGCGGCGCATGACGAACGACGTTCTGGAATAAGTTATCCAGTATGCGCTGGAACGCAGACTTATCCACCTCCCACAATAGCGATTCGCCCTCCAGCCGGATATCGACTTCGATGCCCAGATGCTCCCATACGGGATACCAGGCGGCAGCGCTCTCCCGCATTAGCCGCTTCACATCAGCCGACTGCGGCTCCAGCTTGTAGCGGCCGCTGGTCATTAACGTGTAAGCCAGCAAGTTATCGATCAACTCGCCAAGCCCAGACGCCTTCTCCTGCATCGTCATCAGCGATTGCCGTCCACGCTCAGACAGATGCTCTTGCGACAAGGTGTACAGATGTCCGTTCATCACCGTCAGCGGCGTCCGCAGATCATGCGACAGATTGGCAATGAGCGACTTGCGCAGTCCCTCTTCCTCTGCTTGCCGCCGGCGGCTATCCTGCAACTGCACAATCATGCCGTTGAAGGCCGATTCCAGCGCGCCAATCTCATCTTGCCGTCCCAGCTTAACCTGCATAGGAACACCGTGCTCGTCCCGCAGCGCCATCGCGTGCTGGAGACGTAGCATCCGCCGCCTAATCTGGCGGAAGAAGAGCACCGACACTGTGATGAAGAGCAGGAACACAATAAGAGTGAAAGCCAAATAGAAAGGCGTGCCCGTATCCGACACTTCCGCGCGAATCACCTCTCGCGGCATTCGCATCGTCATAAAACCCGGTCCGGCATGCTCCTTCCCCAGAAACGCTACAACTGTGTAAGGATCGCCGCCCACGCTGCGCTTCATGAAAGCGACAGTATCGTCCACACTCCACTTCTGTGGAATATCGGACTGAAAGGGCAACTGAAGCATCGTCGTTCCTTCGCCGTTTACCCAGAACAGGGACGCCTCCGGGTATTGCTCGTACAGCTGCTGCATGTGTCCGTTGATCTCATCAGTCCCCAGCCCTTCCATGCCCGCCGCTGCATCGTACCACATCTCCTTCAATTGGGAGCTATTGCCGTACTCACGGCCGCTGGCCTCGTCGCCTTGTAATATGCTGTCGTAGATCATATAGAATACGCTTGCGACAGGCAGGACGATGGGAATGAACAAGAATGCGCCCAGCACAATGAGCAAATATTGATTCTTCAATGAATGGGCGGAGAACCAGCGCGTTCTCCACGACCGGCCCTTCATCGTCTCACCCTATAGCCGAGTCCGCGGATCGTCTCCACGATTTCCGGCGACGCAGGGTCCCTCTCGATCTTCTCGCGAAGATAGCGGATATGCACCATCAGCGTCTTGTCGCCTTCCAAGTAGGGCTCGCCCCATACCGATTCATAGATTTGTTCCTTCGTCATGATCTGTCCAAGATGACGCAGTAAATACATGAAGATATGGAACTGCTTGCCGCTAAGTGGAATTTCCTCGCCGCTATCCGCTTGAACGATCCGATTCTCCGCTTCATAGACGAGCAGATGCTTCACCTTCACCGGCTCCCGGGACGGCTCCCCCGTGCGCCTAAGCAGCACTTCGATTCGGGCGACTAGCTCATCGGGATGGAACGGCTTCGTCACATAATCGTCGGCGAACTGCAGCCCCTGCAGCTTGTCGTCGATCGCAGTTCGAGCCGACAGCATCAGAATCGGAATGCCAGGCTCCGCCCGCTTCAGCCGCTGCCCCACCGTGAAGCCGTCCAGTCCCGGCAGCATGACGTCCAGAATAACCAGTTGACAGCCTGTCACCTCTTCCAACGCGCGTTCCCCGCTTCTCAGCCACTTGACCTCGTAATTCCGCTCTCGCAGATGCTCGAGGACAAAGCTGCCAATCTCGCGATCGTCCTCTATGTATAATAATATGGCACTCATAGCCCCGCACCCTTTCTTGCCATTCGTCTATAATCATTATATACGAAAAAAAAGAGCTGCTGCGCCGAAGCAGCTGCTCTTATCTATTTGCGCATGCGGGCTGTCAAAGGCCGCTTGTCGCCTTTCAGGACAGCTCCGCTTGTTGGAAGCTTAGTTAGTCGCGATATAAAGATATACTGAATGTATACATATCTCCACGAAAGTGCGAATGCAAAATCTCTACGGGCAATTTATTCTGGTCACATGAAACCCGTTCAAAAAAGAAGAAAGGCATTGTCGCAGAGACACCGATCTGCTCCGCAATCTCGGGCGCCAACACAGCTTCCATTCGCTGTTCCGCAACCGTTGGCGTATGTCCGTTCTTTGAAAGATGAGCATACAATGAAGTCCCTACTAGATCGAGCCGTTCCGGGTTGGCAAGCAGAGATGCTGGAATCACTGCGGTTTGAATGCCGACAGGAGCCATATTCAAGTAACGTATGCGAGTGAGCTGATAAACCAGTTCATTGGAGCGTATTTGAAGCGTATGCTGCTCCTTCTGGGTCGGCTTACGGTTCTCCGCCACGAGAATTTTAGAGGAAGGATTCAGACCAAGCTCCTGCATATCCTCGAAAAATCCGCTCAGTTTATTCAGATTGCGCTCCAGCTTCGTCGCCGATACGAACGCGCCTTTGCCGTGCACGCGATAAACCAATCCTTCATTAACCAATTGTGTCACAGCATGTCTCGCGGTCATACGCGATACGCCATGCTCCTTCAAAATCTCATCTTCTGTCGGAATTTGAGAATTGACAGGGAATTCACCGGCAACTACACGATTGCGAATCGATCGGGCAATCTGCAAGTACATAGGAACAGGATTTGATTTATTAACCATTTAATCGCACCTTATCAACTGTCTTTGGGATCATTATACTACGATTACCTACTTATTTCCATGCGCTGCGATAAATCGCTTCAATCGCTGCATAGTCCAGCTTGACCGGACTTCTTGAGAGCAATCGGGTTTGCGTAGCGGCATCTTCCGCCAATACGGGAATTGCCGACTCCGGAATGCCATATTCCTGTAGGCTCGCCGGCAAACCTGTGAGCGCAATGAAGTGCCGCAATTGTTCCACCAACCGCACCGAAGCCTCTTCGGCCTCAATCCCTCTTACATCATAACCCAGAGCTTCAAGTAAATCCTTCATCCGATCAGCGCAACCGCCGCGAATTCGCTCCATGACATGAGGCAGCAATACCGCATTGGCTTCTCCGTGCGGAAGATGGAACTGTCCTCCCAACGGATAGGCCAGCGCATGCACCCCGGCTACGCCGGCATTGAAAAACGCCAGTCCCGCCATATAACTGGCGGCGCTCATATCCTCTCTTGCGCTTATAATTGAACCGTCAGCTACCGCTTGAACAAGCGAGCGACCTGCAAGCTTGACCGCATGAAGCGCCAATCCGTCCGTAACCGGACTCGCATTCACGGACAAGTAGGATTCAATGGCGTGAGTAAGCGCGTCCATCCCTGTTGCCGCTGTTACTCTTGGAGGAACGGTGAGAGTAAGCTCAGGATCGACGATTGCAATATCCGCAAGCAAGCAGCGGTGAGCGATAACATCCTTCGTATGGCCAAGCGACAGCACCGCAATATCGGTTACCTCTGAACCCGTGCCTGCCGTTGTCGGAATGAGCGCTTTCGGCAAGCCCTTATCCGTAATCACGCGTTCGCCTGACAAGTTCAAATAGTCCGCAACCGCTCCTTCATGAACCGCTAGCACTGCCGCAACCTTCGCCAAGTCCAGCGCGCTGCCTCCCCCCAACCCGACAACCATATCACAGCGTGTTCGCTTCGTCACTTCCACCAATCGCTCCGCCAGCGCAAGCTCAGGCTCCGGCGTGACATCACTGAACAACGTTATGTTGACGCCCGCTTCTCGCAACGGCTGAGCGATCTGCTCCGCCACGCCAAGCTTGACTAGTACAGGATCCGTAATCAGCAGCACATGCGCGGGTGCTAGATCAGCTATTTCCTGCTCCAGCTTGCGGATAGCGCCTCTCCCGATATGGCTTTTCGGCGGAAATATGATTTGATGGTCAACCATGGCGCTACAACCTCCCGATTTGTGTGTCTCATCTCTATTCACAGATTACTCCTGCATGCTCGTCAGCCGGTGGGCCAGATCATGGGTGCGGCTATGCAATTCCCGATAGATAGAGAACATCTCATCATACACCTTCACATCTTCCGGCACGGGAGCTACAGACTCAACGACTCGCTGAGCGTGGCTTACCGCTTCACGCAAATCACTGTACCAACCTATTGAGGTTGCAGCGATCAGACAAGCTCCGAAGGACGAGTCGCTCACTTCCGGAATCTCCATCTCCAGATTCAGCACGCTAGCCATAATTTGAATCCATGGCCGGCCCTTGCTTCCGCCCCCAATCAGCTTAACCGCCTTCAGTGGACGGTCAGACAGTTGATTGGCGCAATCTCGCAGTGAGTAGGCAACACCCTCCAGCACCGCTCTTGCGAAGTGCTCTCTGGTATGGCGGGTCGTCGTCCCGAAGAATGAGCCCCGCAGGTAAGGGTCCCAATGCGGAGAGCGTTCGCCATTCAGATAGGGCTGGAACAACAGACCTTCCGAGCCTGCCGGAAGACAATCCACCATTCCGACAATATAGTCATAGATATCCTCGGCGCCAATTCGCCCCTCCGCCTCCCTGTAGAAGGATTCCTTGAACCAGCGGAAGGATGCTGCAGCGAAGTTGGTTGCGCTGTTCTGATAATACAAGCCGTCAATAACATGATGATAAGCTGTCAGCTTGTCATTACGCGGCAGCTTATCGGTGACAAGAGCGAAATTCCCTGCCGTCGCAAGCTTCACGACACCGTCGCCCGCTTCCACCGTTCCGCAGCCATAGACCTCCGCAGCCGTGTCAGCTGTTCCCATTACAATCGCAATCCCGGCTGGCAAGCCCAGCCGATCCGCCATCTCTTGGGTAAGCGAACCGGCGCGATCCAGCGGAGAGCCTACTGGTGGAAGCAGCGACTTGTCCAGTGCAATCAGCTCCAGCAGTTCATCGGACCAGCGTTGCTCATGAATATCATAGAACAAGGAGCCCTCGGCCTCGATATGATCGGTGGCGATGTCCCCTGAGAAGCGATAGCGGACATAGTCCTTCATGAATACAATCCGTTGCACGCGCTCAAGAGCTTCCGGCTCATGCTTCCTCAGCCACAGGAAGTGGCTTAATGTCCAGGTGGGATTCGGCGCATTGTTGGTCAGATCGTATATCCGTTCCCCTTTCAGTCTGTACAATTCCTTGGACTCATCTCCACTGCGCTGGTCATTCCACATGATGACATTGCGAAGGGCACTTCCCCCCTTATCCAGCAGTACCGCTACATGATGCGGAGCGGAGAAGGCGATCGCTTCCATTCGGCTTCTCTGTTCCGTGGAAAACGATGAAATCGCTTTCCGAATTCCTTCCACAGCTGCGTCAATCCATTGATTCGGGTCCTGCTCCACCCATCTTGGCTTGGGATAAAGAGACGGATAGGACACATAGGCCTCAGATGCAACTGTTCCGTCGGAACCGAGACATGTGATCTTACAGCCTCCCGAGCCATGATCTACTCCAAGCACATATGATATCGCCATTGCCGTCAAACTCCCTTTCCTTCAAAGGCGCCGGAGACCGCAAGTTCAGCCGTTCTCATGCCGTCCTGCAAATCTCGCGGAATGCGGTTGTGAACACCAGTCTGAATCGCCGCCTCCACTACCGCTTGCCGCACACGCTCTACGACCACCTCGTTGAAAATGCTCGGTATAATATAATGCTCATTCACTTCTTCTTCGGGAATAACGCCTGCGATAGCGCTTGCCGCGGCCAGCTTCATCTCTTCATTAATCAGCTTCGCCCGGCAATCAAGCGCTCCCCTGAACATGCCCGGGAAACATAGCACGTTGTTGATCTGATTCGGATAATCGCTGCGGCCTGTAGCCAGTACTTTCACATAAGGTTCCGCTACCTCGGGATCAATCTCGGGCTCCGGATTCGCCATAGCGAATACGATAGCATTGTCCGCCATTTTGCGCACATCTTCTACCGACAGCGCGCCCGGTCCTGATACGCCGATGAATACGTCCACGCCATTCATGACATCGCTCACACTGCCTTGAAGCTGGGACGGGTTCGTTCGGCTCGCCAGCCATGACCACATGGGATTGTCATACTCATGCTGACTGCTCAGCGCCCCTTCACGGTCGACAGCAATGACCTCTCCCGCTCCAGCAGCTATCAGCATTTTGCAGATGGAGACCCCCGCCGCACCAATACCCGCCACTACAATTCTGACGTCGTCCATCCGCTTCCCGACAACCTTCAGCGCATTAATCAATCCCGCAATAGCGACAACGGCTGTCCCATGCTGATCATCATGAAAGACGGGAATATCCAGCTCTTCCGTCAGACGCCGCTCAATCTCGAAGCAGCGAGGCGAAGAGATGTCTTCCAGATTAATGCCGCCGAATCCAGGAGACACCGCCTTCACGATACGCACGATTTCGTCGGGATCCTTCGTATCCAGGCAGAGCGGATAGGCATCGATGTTTGCCAACTGCTTGAACAGCATCGCCTTGCCTTCCATAACAGGCAGCGCAGCCCAAGGACCGATATCGCCGAGTCCCAGCACTGCCGTTCCATCACTGACAACCGCGACCGAATTCCGCTTCAACGTCAAGGAATAGGCCTTATGCTGCTGCTCGTGGATCGTCCGGCTAATTTTGGCCACGCCCGGCGTATACACTCTGGAGAGATCCTCTCGATTGCGGATCGGCCGCTTCGCCTGAATTTCAATTTTCCCGCCCAGATGAGCAAGGAAGGTGCAATCTGACACATTGACTATCGTTATGCCCTCAATAGAGCGGATCGAATCCAACACTTCATCGCACTTGGAATCCATCATATTGACCGTAACGTCTCTCACCGTCATCGTCTGATGCGAACGAATAAGATCAATAGCAATCATATCCCCGCCGGAACGGGAGATGGCCGCCGACACATCGGCGAATGCCGCCCGCCTGCTATCCATTTCAATTCTAATAATTACGCTAGTATAGGTTGACATGATGCTTTCCCCCGCTCGTTATAACTGCTTCACAAAACCTATCATTTCCCTTCATTGCCGGTTGCGGCGGGCGCCGTTGACGGCGGAGGCAGCAAGCTGACAAGACTGCCTCCTCTAGCATAATTATCCCGCTTCAAATCCTCGAAGAAAATAAATACACGCTCTTGAGGGGCGCCTGCGATCCGAACAAACATATCGGTCATTTCCTTTACAAGCTCCTGCTTCTTCTCTGTTGACAGCCCTTCCAAAACTTCCACATGAATAAATGGCATTGCTTTACCCCCTATTGATTGATTACACCATCCGGTTCATCACAATGAGCTTCATTTCCGTCATCTCTTCCACAGCATAACGAACGCCTTCGCGTCCAGTGCCACTATCCTTCACTCCGCCGTAAGGCATGTGATCGACGCGGAAGGTAGGGATATCGTTAATGATCACGCCGCCCACATGCAACGCTTCCGCCGCAAGCAGCGCTGTATGAATGTTAGACGTATATATGCCCGCTTGCAGACCATACCTCGAATCGTTCACCTGTTGGATCGCCTCATGGATATCGGCGATCTTGTTGATCGATACGATGGGAGCGAACACTTCCTGGCATGACACCTTAAGCTCAGAAGCCGCATCCGTCATAACGGTCGGCTGCAGCATGCCGTCCTGAATCGCCCCGCCTGTCGCAACCTTCGCTCCGCCGGCCACGGCCTCCTCGATCCAGGATAACGCTCGACCGGATTCTTTGCCTGAGATCATCGCAGAGATATCTGTTGCGTCATCAAGCGGATCGCCAAGCTTCAGACGGGATGTCGCGCTTGCGAATTGCTGCACGAAGCAATCATATACATCCTCATGGACATAGATGCGCTGCAGCGATATGCATACCTGCCCTTGATTGGAGAATGCGCCCATGACGCAGCGCGGAATGATTCGTTCGATATCTACGTCGCGGTCCACAATAAGCGCGGCATTGGAGCCTAGCTCCAGCGTCACTTTTTTGAGACCCGCCTTGGAACGAATGCCAATGCCCACCTCAGGACTGCCTGTGAACGTGATCATGGCGACTCTGTCGTCCTCAACAATGTGATTGCCGACGACGCTGCCTGAGCCAGGCACTATATTGAGCGCGCCCGCCGGCAAGCCCGCCTCCACAAGCAGCTCTCCGATGAAATACGCAGAGAGCGGAGTTTGCGCCGCAGGCTTCAGCACAATCGTATTGCCCGCTGCAATCGCAGGTCCTACTTTATGCGCGACCAGATTAAGCGGAAAGTTGAACGGAGTAATTGCGCCGATTACACCAATGGGCTCCCGAACGGTATAGGCGATTCGGCCTTCCCCTCCAGGCGCGGCATCCAGCGGTATCGTCTCTCCGTGAATGCGCTTGGCTTCTTCCGCTGCGAACTTATAGGTTTGCACCGTGCGCGCGACCTCCGCCACCGCATATTTCATCGGCTTGGCGGCTTCCAGAGCCAGCAGCCTGGCCGCTTCGTCCTTGCGGCTGTCCAATAAAGCGGCAAGCCGCTCCAATATCGCTGCCCGCTGATGCGCCGGCATGCGCGCCATGGCGCCCCTCGCCGCATAAGCCGCTTCTATGGCGGCATCGGTCTCCGCGATATCCGCTAACGGAATTTCCGCAATCGTCTCTCCTGAATAAGGAGAGCGAAGCGGCTCATACCGCTTCGCTTCCTTCCATTCGCCGCCTATGAACAGATGTTTTCTTATCCCCATACCGCTCACTCCCTTTCCAGCTCGACAAGAATTTTCACGACCGGCGCTCCCGCTTCCGTCGCAACGAAGCCATCCTCGACCGCATTGTCCAGCGTGACCACTCTGCTGACGAAAGGCCCCGGAACAAATTGCCCCGATTCAATCAACCTGAGCGCCTCATGGAAATCCTCTTTTTTATACACTCTGGAGCCAACGACATGGAGCTCTTTCGCCAATATTTTGTACGTATCTACCATCGGCTGCTTCTTGGCCATGCCAGCAATAAGAACGGTTCCCTTCGTGCCTGCCGCTTCGATGCAATCGGTCAAGCCGAATGGCGTTCCAGTGACTTCCAATGCAACATGAGCTCCATCTCCATCCGTTACCGCACGAATCGTCTCCACGACATTAGACTCTTGAGGGTTAATAACGTGAAAGCCGAATGCCTTCGCTTTCTCGATGCGGAACGGATTAATTTCTGATATATAGACGTCCGCCCCCCGCAATCGGGCAATGCTCGCCGCGATCAATCCGATCGGACCGCCTCCGGCGACAAGCACCGTCTGCCCTGCGCGAACGGCAGCTTGATTCACCATGTGAACGCCCACTGCCAACGGTTCTACGAATGACGCATCCTTAAGCGACACGGTATCTGGAATGCGAATAACTTTGTCCGCGGCCGCTTTGACATAATGAGCCATCCCTCCATTGACATCAATGCCGATAAGCCCGAGCGAACGGCATAGATTGTATTCCCCGCTTCGGCAAGCGAAGCATTCGCCGCACGTCAGAAGCGGCTCTACAACAACCCGATCCCCTGGCTTAAGCGATCCGTTCCGATCCGCCACCGCCTCAATCACGCCCGAAAACTCATGACCGATCGTCACAGGAGGCTTCACTCTTGGATACCCTCCATTCCAGATGAGCAGATCCGAGCCGCATATGCCGGTATACGCGACTCTGATCAATACTTCGCCTGCTCCAATCTCAGGCACAGGAAGCTCCCTGGCCGTCAATATTTTGTTCCCTTCATATACCAAGCCTCGCACGAAGCATTCCTCCTACTGCCTGTTGATGGCGTATTATTACCAGACACCGAACCCTAGCTTGCCCGGATTCATAATACCCTTCGGATCGATCGACTTCTTAATGTCCAGCAGCACATTGAAGGCTTCCCCGTATTGCTCCCGCATGAACCAGCCGAGCTTGAAGCCAATGCCGTGATGTTCGTTGAGCACCGCTCCGTTCTCCAAATTGATGCGTGTGCACTCTGCCCATATTTCATTGTGCAGACGGAACGCCTCCTCCGCATCCTCTGGCGGATGGTCAATATAGAAGCGATCATAGATCATCGTACCCCAAGCGTACCAATGTGAGAAGTGGGCTGTATATTTGGCTCCCCACTCCTTATACGTTTCTTCGACGAATTTCTTCTTGGCGTAATAGAGCTTCTCAATATTGGCATAAGTCGTAACTGTCTCCGGCGTACCGTACATTTGCGGGAAAGCGGGATGAACCGGCGGCTTGTAAGCGACATATCTCGTATCCCACCAATGCTTGCCAAGCTCTTCTCCCAAGTCCGTTCCGCCATTAGCGATACAGATATCAAGCACTTTCTTCTGCTGAGCTTCCGCCAATTCCTTGAAACCGTCGAACATGATGACCATATAGACGCCATCGAGATCTACGCCTGTCGTATTCAATGACTTCTCCGTTGAGCCTGGATCGTAGAGACGGATGACCGCTGGATTCAGCCTGTTGGTCATAATCTCTTGCCCCGCAGCCAACCCCGCGCTAACGGTCGGGAATTGGATCATGCGATGCAATCGAACCTCAGGGAGCGGATCGAGCCGCATGCTGACCTTCGTAATGACGCCTAGCGTTCCTTCCGAACCGACGAACAGCTGCAGCATTCCCGGGCCGCAAGCATGGTTCGGCGTTGGCAGCGTCTCGATGACGCGTCCATCAGGCAGCACAACCTCGATATTGAGCACCATGTCCTCAGCTTTGCCGTATTTTGTGGACATAACACCCGAGCCTCGCGCCGCCAAGTAACCTCCAAGCGTGCTAATATCGACAGACGAAGGATAATGAGCGAGCATCAAGCCCTGTTCATTAAGCAGATCCTCCAATACACGGCCATTGATTCCAGGCTGCGCCGTCAGCACGAGCGACTTATGATCAATCTCAATAATTTTGTCCATTCGTGTAACGTCCAGCACGATGCCGCCGTATAGCGTGGCCGCTCCTCCCGCGGTGCCGGAACCTCCGCCGCGAGGCACTACCGGCACTTTGTAGGTGTTACATATAATCATCACCTTGGATACTTCCTCTGTCGTCGAAGGTCTTACGATGAAGTAAGGAGTAGCCATCGGCTGCTTTCTTTCATTCCACATATGTGTAATCCAGGACTGATCAATAGACAGCTCCTTGCGCTTCTCTTCCACATCAACCACATTTTCTTTGCCTACTGCATTTTCAAGCTCTGAGCGAAACATAGCTAGTGTATAACCTACGAGTTCCACAATCCTCATCCCCTTGCCCATGTTTGTATAGTTGTATATACGTCTAGTTGAATTATAGCATACCCTTCGTCTTCGTCAACCCTATTCAATGATTTTCGGAAGACGGTTAGCCTCGTTCACTCCGATTCAGCTTCATGCGCACGTATGCGTAGCCGATCTGAAGCAAGTGAATAATGCCCTTCGGCATGTACACCATAATGAGTATAAGCAGGACACCGTAAATAATAAGACGGTATTCATCCGCCATTCGCAAATATTCCGGAAGAAAGTTCATAATAAACGAGCCGATAATCGGACCGACGATCGTGCCGCTGCCTCCCAGAATAACTGCCAGAATCGCATTCAAGGAATAGTCGACCGTGAACGGCGTCGGATTGATGAAATGCGTGTAATGCGCGTACAGCGCTCCGCTCAATCCGCCCATCATGGCGCTGACCGTGAAAGCGATCATTTTATAGCGCAGAATCGGAATGCCGACGGCCTGAGCGAGCGGTTCATTCTCGCGAATGGTAATAAGCGCTCTTCCCGTTCTGGAATAGACCAATCTGTAACTGATCAGAATCGATGCGAATACCCCTAACAGAATTAAATAGTAGTAATTGTGCTTGTCTGCGAAATCAATGCCGAATAACGGACTCGGTCCTTCCACGTTCGTAATGCCCGCTTCTCCCCGCGTAAAGGAATCCCATGACACCATCAACACCCAAATAATCATACAAAAGGACATCGTCACAATGGCGAAATAATGTCCTTGCGTGCGAAGCGCAGGAAATCCGACAATCAATCCCGCAAATCCGGAGATGACGACTGCGAGCGGAATGGACAGCCATACCGAAATGCCCAAATCAATCGACAATAACGAGCTGGCATATGCCCCGATTCCGAAGAAAGCCGCTTGGGCAATCGATACGTACCCCGTATAACCCTGAATAATATTAAGTCCTTGCGTCATGATCACCCAAATAAGCGAGTACGAAATTAAATGAAAATAGTATTGCTGCATGCCCAGAAAAGGAATAACAAGAGCCACAACGACGGCTGCCGCGATCGAAATTCGTTTTATCGTAAACATCGCTTACAACCCCCTGTTTCCAAACAGCCCTTTAGGCTTAAATATAAGCACCGCAATCAGAATCACAAAAGCGAACAAGTCCTTATAAGAGGAAGATACGAATGCCGTTCCGAAATTTTCGGTAACACCGATCAGCATGCCTCCGACAATTGCGCCCGGGAAGCTGCCCAATCCTCCGAGAATCAATACGGCAAAGCCCTTCATTACCGTATGTCCTCCCATCGCTGGGTACAACGCAAAGATCGAGCCGATGAACACGCCCGCAGCTCCCGCCATCGCCGAACCTAGAGCGAATACAATGCTGGAAATCCGATTGGTATTGATGCCGACAATTCTGGCTGCTTCGCGATTCTGGGCAACTGCGCGGATCGCTTTGCCGGTTTTGGTATACTTCATGAACAGATACAGCAGTAGAATAAGCAAGAAGCTTGTACCCAGCAAGTAAAGCCGCAGACTGCTGATCGCGACATCCCCGAACCGCACAACGCCGTCAATGCCTGTCGGAATAACGACCTGATTGGCACCGAAAATCAGTACTGCAATATTATCGATAATCATCATGAGTGCCAGCGCAATAATAAAGCCGTTGATGGGTGGCGCATTCTTCACGGGACTATACGCCACCTTCTCCAGTACAACTCCCATCACAGCGGCGAACACCATACTGAGAAGCAAAGAAACGATAAATCCAGCGTTGAGCTTCGTCGCCAGCATGTAGCCCACATAGCCAGAGAACATGGCGACAGAACCATGTGCAAAGTGCGAAATATCCAATATGCCAAAAATAATCGAAAGCCCAAGTGCGATCAGAACATAAAAACTGCCAATGACAATGCCGTTAAGCAGTAATTGCGAGAACTCTGACATTCCATCCAACTCCTTTCTAAAAGGGAGAAGGGGCGGCGCATAAGCTCATCCGTCCCCTTCTATCCGGTTAGCTCTTATTTCCCTTGCGATTGGCGAAGCTCGGACAAGTATGCCGAGTACTCCTCAGCCGCCGCCTCCAGCTCCTTCACTAGCTGCCATTCGCCATCTTTCCATTGCATTGCTACGTTAGTCGTGAACGCTTGTCCGTTTTCATCGAACATTTTGTCATTTACCGTAATATAGGACAGAGCCGCTTCCTCTGGAGGAGACATCTCTTTTATGACTTCAATCAACTTGGGCACTTCCAGGCTGTCTGCCGTCTCAATTGCCTTCTTCAGGACGTACATTTGGTCATAGGCGTTAACCGCGCTAGGCACCGGTGTCTCATTGTATTTCGCTCTGAAGTTTTCCACGTACTTCCTGCCAACTTCACTCATCGCCTCATAAGTTGTCTCCAGAGGTCTCAAATCGTAGATGCCTTCCATTTGCTTAATATCCAGCACCGTGCTGAATTGTTCAGGCGTTCCGCCGGTGAAGCTGTAAATCTCGCCTTGGAAATTCAGCTCGCGCAGCTGCTTGAAGACGAACGCCGCAGGCTCTACAGAGCCAGGAACGAAGATCGCATCCGGCTTTTGGCCGATAATTTTGGTCAATTGCGTATACATGTCGCGATCGCTCAGGCTGAACGACTCTTCAGCTACAACCTCACCGCCGCCCTCCATAAATTTCTCTTTGAAGTTCTCGGTATATTCCTTATAAATAGAGTCCTTCAACTGACCAAGGACAGCCAGTTTCTTCACGCCTTGCTCTGCTACGAAGCCGCCGGCGGGTCCGCCTGTATAACCGCCTGGAGGTCTAGTACGGAATATGTTCTTATAGCCTTGCGTCACAATGCCCGTCTCGCCTGCGTTGCCGATCAGCATAAGCACGTCCTCTTGCCCCAGCACTTTAGAAGCGCCAGAAGTGGAACCGCTTACGGCCCAGCCAAGAATGTATTTCACGCCATCGCGGTCAATCAATTTTCTCGAGGCCGAGATCGCCTCGTTCGCATCGCCTTTGTCATCATAGGAGATAAGCTTGAACGTATAGTTCTTGCCGCCTACCGTTACGCCGCCAGCTTCATTGATTTCATCCACGGCCATCTTCAGCGCCTTGCTTTGAGCCGCTCCATATACAGCTGCCGGTCCAGTAAGCGGATCAACCTCTCCCACTAATATTTCATTCCCCTTCACGCCAGCCGTTGATCCTCCTCCGCTGCCGCATGCGGACAGCAGCATAGCCAATACAACAACCAGAGCTGATATATGCAATCTCTTTTTTTTCATGATGGTCGCCTCACTTTGTATTAATAGAATGTCATTGCATCAGGCGGACTATGCCCCCATGTATACTTCTCTAACTTTCTCGTCATTCAACAATTGCTGGCCCGTGCCTTCTGCGACGATACCGCTTACATCCATGACATAGGCATAATCGGCCATGCGCAGCGCAATATTGGCGTTCTGTTCGATCAGCAGGATGGTGGTGCCTTGGGCATTAATATCTTTAATGATCGATACGACCTCATCAATCATAATTGGCGCCAGCCCCCATGATGGTTCATCTAGAATAAGTAGTTTAGGCTTGGCCATCAGCGCCCTTGCAATAGCGACAAGCTCCTGTTCACCGCCGCTCAGCGTACCCGCTTTCTGCGATCGCCGCTCTGACAATCTCGGGAACTTATGGAAAATATCATGCAGATCGCTTTTTACTCCCTTATCGCTTCTGGCATATGCGCCCAGCTCAAGATTCTCTTGAACGGTCATATTCGGGAACAATTGGCGACCTTCAGGACAAAGCGATAAGCCGATCGAGGTTCTTTTGCTTGAAGAAAGCTTCAGCAAATCGACGCCATTATATTCGATTTCTCCGGCGGTTGGCTTGACGATCCCCATAATGCCTTTTAGAATCGATGTTTTCCCTACGCCATTGGAACCAATAATGACTGTAATCTTTCCATCTTCAGCTTGAAAATCGACGCCATGAACGGCTTGAATGCCTTTATAAGCAATTTTCAAATTTGTTACTTTAAGAGGCATGATCACCACTCCCCAGATAAGCTTCGATGACATCCGGGTGATTCTGAATTTCTTCCGGACTGCCCTCTGCGATTTTCTTGCCGAAGTTGAAAGCGACAATACGCTGGCACGCATTCATAATGACATGCATGTGATGTTCAATGATCAGTACCGTGACACCGCTTTCATTAATGTGGCGAAATAAATCGATTAATTCCTTCTGCTCTTCTTTTGTTGTTCCTGCAGCAGGCTCGTCCAGCATAAGCAGCTCCGGATTTTTGGCCAACGCTATTCCGATCATCAACTTGCGCTGCTCCACCGATGTAATATTTTTGGCCAGCTTATCGCGCTGCTTCTCCATGCCAATTAATTCAAGAACCTCGTTAATCCGCTGCATAGACGCAGCTTCCTTCTGCTTATACGCTCTTGTTCGGAACAGGTCGTCCAGGAGAGTTGTCTCTATCGCACCGAACATACCAGCCCGAATATTCTGCTCCACAGTCAAGTCGCGCAAAATACTCGTAATCTGAAACGTTCTGGATATCCCCTTGTGCACGATCCGGTCTGGCCTTTGATTGGAGATATCATCTCCTTTGAATGTCACGCTCCCTGATGTTAAAGTCAAAAACCCTGTAATCAGATTGAACATTGTTGTCTTGCCTGAACCATTGGGACCGATAAGACCAAGTATTTCCCCCTTGTGTAATTCAAAGGACACATCGTTTACCGCAATCAATCCGCCGAATTTCTTTGTTGCGTTTTTTACGACAAGCATTTGTACCTCCTTTAACCGAATTCAACTTCCGGTCATGCTTCGAATGATGAATAGTCGTATATACGTCTATATGTGTATAATAAGCGGAACTTTTGTCACTGTCAATCATTTTACGCACATTATTTTATCCCAATAATTGTGTTTACATGTAACTGCCCTTGTTAGGAACATGGTAATAGCCTTCTTGAGCTTTCCCGTTTGACAGACATTAGGTATGTAGCGCTTTGTGAATGAATTATAAACGGAAAAACAATAAGCGTATTACCGAGGCATTTGAAAACGAAGAAATTCGCAAGATTAATTCGCAAAAGAAAAGCCACATGGAGTTGTTAGGCTCGCATGTGGCAAACTTCGCTCTTAAATATTATATCAATTTATTTTTCACGAAATGGCATAGGCCGTAATAATTGCTTATCCTTTTTCCACCACATCGAATTTGAGCCGTAATAAATTTCATTAGCCCACTCTTCAGGAAGCATGTGAAATAGCAAGCTTTCATCATTGAAATTACACGCAGACCATTTTTGGTTCACTCTACCTATAGCTTCTTTCTTTGAAATACGAAATAACCTTTCCATTTCCTCAACAATCATATCACAATATTGTTCACTTTCACTTGTCAACGTAAAAGAATACTTCTTGTTCATAGTTAATTCCCACCTCTAATTTGACCCCGCCCAAACTAATAATTCGAAAAAAAGCTAATAGAATCTCATTTGCCATATCTTTTTAATAGCTACTTCATGTCCATTAGCTTTATAATCGCTAGAATATGCTTCGCTAAATAAATTAGCTATATTGGATGAACAATTGAATTTGTCATCTTGACGTCAGCGGAACGACTAACTGTAAAAAGTTAGCTTGGCCAGCTAATGTCCATCACCTCTGCTCTCTGCGCCGTTAGCATGGTCATTCAATGGTTCAACCTATATAGATAAGCTCCTTCCACATAATATAGCACACTCGTCACTAACAAATATGATATGGTTGACAACCCACGCACAAAAAAAGTCTTCAGCACCATTGCCTTAATGGTGATAAAGACTTTTTCACTTGACTGCTGCTTACCTCTGCACATCCTGCGGATGCGGCTCTGTGACCAGTTCCGCCGCCTTCGCATTCATCTCGACCTGCGCCGGGTCCTTGCAGCCCGGAATGACAGTCGTCACCGCTGGATGCTTCAGGCACCAGGCGAGCGCCCAACTGGCCATGTCCACACCTTCCGGCACTTCCTCGCGCGCAATCCGCTGCACTTCCTCCAGCTTCCGGTGCCGCTCTTCCGCATCGTGGCGGTGACGCGCATCATTGCCCGCGAACTCCGCCCCAGGCTTGTACTTGCCGCTTAAGTAGCCGCTCGCCAGCGGAACGCGCGCCAGTACGCCCAGATCCTGCTTCTGGCAGGACGGGAAGACACCTTCCTCCGGCTTGCGGTCAAGCCGATTGTACACCACTTGTATCGTGCGCGAGCCCACCTTCTGCGAGGCGTCTGTCTGATGCGTACGGTCGTTTTTGGAGATGGAGGTGCCCAGGAACTTGATCTTGCCCGCCGCCACCTGCTTATCCAGCATCGTCCACAGCTCGTCCTTGTCGAACGCTTCGTCCGGACCGGAATGGAATTGATACAGATCGATATAGTCCGTCTTCAGCGCCTTCAGCGAAGCGTCCAGCTGCTCCAGCATGCTGCCAGCGTCGAACTTGTCGGTACGGGAGAACAAGTCGTGGAATTGATGGCCGAACTTCGTGGCGATAACCCAGTCTTCACGGTTGCGACGGCTTATGTAGTCGCCGATGAACTTCTCGGACAGATGATCGCCATAGCACTCCGCCGTATCAATCAGGTTAATGCCCAGCTCTTGCCCCTTGTCCAGTATCGCATCCGCTTCCGCTTGCGTATAGGCTCTCCCCCATTCCCCGCCGAACTGCCAGGTACCGATGCCAACAACAGATACTTTCATGTCCGTACTTCCCAATCTTCTGTATTTCACGTTGCTTGCACTCCTTCCCATCATAAGAGTTACTTCTCAGTCTATCTTCTAGTATACGCCTAAATATCTGATGAGGAAAATAATTCGAGATAGAGCAACGATTCGCAGCAATCTGCACCGTTATTCCGCATGCGGCTTCTCGCTGTTATTCCCCTGAGCCAGATACTGCTCCAGCTCATCCAGCTTGCCGGACCAGAAGCGGCGGTAAGATTCCAGCCATTGATCGATCTCCTGCAGCGGCTCCGGCTGTATGGTATAGATGCTCTTCTGCGCGACCGATCGAACGGCTACGAGCCCGGCTTCTCGCAATATGCGAAGATGCTTGGATACGCCCGGCTGGCTTAATTCGCAGATAGCTACAAGTTCTCCTACAGAACGCTCGCGAACGCATAGCAGATCGAGAATCTTTCTTCTGTGCGGCTCCGCCAACACTTCAAAAACCGTTCTAGTTGTCATCGTTCATCGCCCCATGTCCGCCCCTTCTTAACTCATCATTGACGCATATCGCTTCCGCATCTCCTTCACGCGGCCGTCCGGAAAGCCGGTAAACCGCTCATGCAGCACGGTATCCAGCACATCCAAATGCACATACCAGCCCGACAAGAAATCAATGACGGCAACAGACTCAGGGAAGGTGTGCATCAATTGCAGCATGCAGCCGTCTCCTTCTTCCTTCAACATCCATCGTACCACAGAATTCCCTGAAGACGACTCCAGCCACGTGTACTCCAACTCGTAAGGCGCTTCGACTTTCGTGAATTTGCCCGTTACCTCGTCTCCATTATCCCATCTTAACACGAGTTGTCCATCCACATTCAGATCCAGCTCCGACTTTACGGTTAACCATTGGGCAAGCTGATCCGGCCTTGTAATCGCCTCCCACACTTTCTCCACCGGGTGCTTCAAATAACGCTCGAAACATACAATACGACGACCATCCCGCACGAATACCTTGCCGTCCATCCAATCCCTCCAGTAATTGTAATTGACTTTGCCATTTTATATTACCATATAGTTATATAACTGAAAAGTAATTAATTCAAATGATATCTCCTAACTTACTACATTCCACACTTCAACCGAGGATTCATCGCCTACTGTTATCCAATCACTCCGATCACCCACTTCCCGCGCTCCAGCTCATGCCACATGCCTTGCAGCCCAAAGTAACCGGCAAAAAACGCCTGTCCCTATCCGTACAACGGCTGGAGGCAGGCGATATTTAAGGCTGCAAGCAATTAGCGTCGCTAAACGTTACCGTCACCAATCATATTAACTGCATTACCCTCCCATGCCCGCTGCCCTCTCCTCCACTTCCCCCGAACGACTTGCCGACTCGCGCCTGCGATACGTCAGCACGCCCAGCAGAGCAAGCACCGCAATACCTACCGCATCCGTGATCCAGCTGCCATGGATAAGGACAAGCGCCGCCAGGAAGGCAAGCCATCGCTCATAACTCCTATAAGCCGAGAACAGCCACTTCTGTATGAAGGAGGCGAGCGCCACAATGCCGAGCAGCGCCGTGCCAATATTGAGCCCCAGCACCCAAGGAGATACGTCGGGGTTCAACAGCAGCAAGTTGGGGTTCGCGACGAAGGCGAACGGCAACAGCAATGCGCCGGAATCGAACTTGAACCCCTGCACCCCCGTGGAGATGGGATTGGCGCCGGCAATGCCCGCCGTCGCATATGCGGGCAGATTGATCGGCGGCGTATCGTCCGCCAGCACACCGTAATACAGCACGAAGAGATGAGCCGTCATAACCGGCAATCCCAGCGTAACTAGCGCGGGGGCTACCATAGCGGCAAGAATGACATAAGTCGCGGTCGTTGGGAGTCCCAGCCCCAGGATAAGACAGGCCACCACTGTCAAGACGAGAGCGGCATACAGTTGAATGGAATCGCTGTATGCCGCTGCGAAGGACGGCAGCCAGGAAGCGACGTCCCGGGCGAAGCCGACGATGATATGCGGCAGCTTGCTGGAGAGTCCGGTCAGATTAACGATGCCGATCATCATCCCCGCCGTTGCGCAAGCGACAATGACGGACAGCGCATTCTTCGCAGCAAGCTCCAGCCCGGCGGCAAGCTCCCGCAAGCCGAAGCGCAGCGGCTGAGACTCCTGCTTCGCCGCTCTCTGCAGCAGCACGAACAATAGCGCAATCGCGACGCCTAGCACGCACACGACCGCAATCTCCACCGGCCATCCGAAGAAGGCGCTCATTCCATAGACCACTGCCGACAGCACTATCGCAATAAGCAGCCCGATCGGCAGTCTTCGTTGAAGTAGACTGGCGAAGTAAGCGATCACCATAAGGATGACGATGGAGAAGAAGGCGGAGTTGCCCACCGTCTTGCCGGAAGCCAGGAAGAAGATAAGCACCGCTATCGGGAAAATAAGATACCCTTGCCGCAGCAGAAGTGACTTGCCGGAGACGAGCTCCTCCCGCTTCAAGCCGCTGATCCGGTTTTTGACCGCCTCAAAATGCACCATCAGCAAGATGGCCAAGTAGCTGAGCAAGGCTGGAATAAGTGCGCTGCGAATAATCTCCACATACGCATAGCCGGTATATTCGATCATCAGGAATGCGGCTGCTCCCATAATCGGAGGCAGCAATTGCCCGCTGGAAGAGGCGGCCACCTCTATGCCTCCCGCCACATGAGGCTTGAAGCCAACCTTCTTCATGAGCGGGATCGTGAAGGTGCCCGTCGTCACCGCATTGGCAATGGAGCTGCCGGAGATGGAACCAAGCATGCCGCTGGATACGACAGCGGCCTTGGCCGGTCCGCCCCGGTATCGGCCGAAGGCGCGAAGCGCGAGGTCGATGAACATTTTGCCAGCGCCGGTCGCCTCCAGAATCGCTCCGAACAGGATGAAGATGAATACATAATTGGCTGAGACGGTAAGCGGAGTGCCGAAGATGCCGCTCGTCGTGAAGGACATCTCGTAGAAAAATCGCTCGAAGTCGGCGCGGCTATGCCGGAAGGGATAGAGGAGATAGGCGCCAAGGAAGTAATAGGCGATGAAGACGCCCGCGATAATGACGAGCGCCTTGCCGACGACCCGCCTGGTCGCCTCCAGCACGAGCACGACTAATGCAATTGCCACGAGCAGATCGACGAACGTCATGCGGGCGCTCAAGATGGAAGGCGACTTCAGATTGATCATCATATAGACCCCAATACCGATGCAGCAGGCAGCAAGCGCATAGTCGAGCCACACTGAATAGCGCCGCTTGCCGTCCTTCATGAGAGGATACAGCAAGTAGACGAGGCTAAGTCCGAATACAAGGTGAATGACAAGATGCGTTCGCGAGCCGACGCCAGGCAGGTAACCGAAGCCTGACGTACAGAAGTGGTACAGCGACAACAAGACGCACAGCAGCAGCACAATACTCGATCTGACCGAAACAATCATGCTTCAACCCCCTCCTAATAAAGCTTGCCAGCGTGGCGGCTGCTGTGCCCGCACGATCAGATGCTCCCGAGCATAGGGCGATTCATTCAGATGAACCGTTACACCCTTGAATTGAAGCGTATGCGAGTGGAGGTATGAAGGCTGGACATGGAGCTCGCCCACCGGCTCATGCAGCCCCCGCATCACATAATAACCTCCCGCCAGCTCCGTTATCCCCTTCTTCTCATGCGGCAGCCCCGCGCCGAATGATCGGGTGCGGCTCTCGGTCGCCACAATCTCGCCATCATCTCCGACCATGAAAAACTCCAGCACGGGTGACAGCTCGACAGAGTGAACATACCGCACAAGAAATACTTCACCCGGCTGCACATTGTCCGACCATAGCACCTTCCCGCTGTCGGCCCTCACGATCTGGAGATGATAAGCGGATACCGGCAGAAGCAGCCACCAGAGGATCGCGACGAGCGCAATGCCGATGACGCCCGCCCATAACAGCTTCGTACGACGTGCAGCAGCAGCGACCATATGCTGCGAATAGTCGGAGAGGGCATTGCCGCGCAGCAATGCCCCCTCCTTCTTTCCTAGCCATAGTGGTCTCATGACCGTCACTTCACTTCATCGTAATACTTTTGCGCACCCGCATGGATATTCACCGACATGCCGTCCAGCGCGCTGTCCAGCGTAATGTCCTTCCCTCTCTGATGCGTCGCTGCGAATACGTCCAGATGCTCGAACATCGCTTTCGTCAGCTTATACACATCATCCTCTGACATGTCGTCGCTGGCGACGAGCATTGCCCCTACGGCAACAGTTTTGGCATCGTTCTCCGTGCCGTATACATCCTTGGGCAGATTGAAGGAAGTATAGTAGGGATATTGGTCCGCCAACTCCGCAATCTTCTCATCGCTTATCGTGACGATGGTCACAGCCCGGTTCGCCTTCAGCGCTTCGATGGCGCCGGTTGGCGTGCCGGCCGTAATGAACGCCGCATCGATATTGCCGTCCTGAATGCCGCCTGCCGCGTCGGAGAACGCCATATATTCCACCTTAATATCATCATAGGTAATACCATGAATATCCAGAATTTGCTTCGCGTTCACCTCGGCTCCAGAGCCCTGGTCGCCTACCGCAATCCGCTTTCCTTTCAGATCGTCCACGCTTGCGATTCCGCTGTCCGCCGCCGCTACGATCTGCACGACCTCCGGATACAGCATCGCGACGCCCTTGAAGCCGTTGACCTTCGTCTGGAACATCTGCGATCCTTGCACGGCGTAATAAGCGACGTCATTCTGAATAAGCGCAAGGTCTCCCTTGCCATCGTTCACATCATTCACATTGACTACAGATGCTCCGCTTGTAACGGCCGTTGCCGTCATTCCTTTGGCATGGTCGTTAATAATCTGCGCCAGCGCGCCGCCAAGCGGATAATAAGTACCCTGCTCTCCGCCCGTCAGGATGACCAGATCCTTATCGCCCTTGCTGCACGCGGCAGCAACCATCACCAGCATCAAGCTCAGCACCGCAAGCAAGCCCCTCTTCATCATTCTCATACCCTCCCCTTCTATGTATACAGGCCTCAAGGCCTTATAACATGGGTATGTGAAGCGGCAGGCTATTATGAGTCCAATTCGGAGAGTAAACGCACCACGAGCAAGTCGGCAGGTCAATCGCAAGACATGACAAAGTAAACATGACCGAAGGTATGCTTCTATGTAAGGGATCCAAATGAACAGCTACAGAGTGTGCTGCAAACAGTAAAGTGCTTTAAGCGCAAGCCAATCCATCATGCAGATGTGCACGAACAATGTTAACTGGATTTCATGTCATTAATGAGGACATATCGTATTCGTTATACGCTGCAAATGGAATATGTACAGTTGAATTAATTCTTTTCATCCAAATATCACAAATTGAGCCGAAAGAGTAGCATGAAATCCAGTTCTTAGAGAGGAGTAGGCGCATATCACAGAAAATTATGACATGAAATCCAGTTAGTGAAACGGCGTCTTCCGGTAAGCCATGATTGGATTCGGACTACTATGACGATGACGATCACTCCGACGACGGATCGGACTCCTCCTGCAGCGCCGACTCAGGCGGAAGCTCCTCCTGCAGCACTTGCGGGAGCGATTAGGCAGCAGCTAATCTCTACACATTAACCCGATATTCCGTCGGGCTGTAGCCGACCTCCCGGCGGAATGTCTTGGAGAAGTAGTTGGCATCCTCGAACCCCGTCGCCTGAGCAATCTCCTTAATGCTCTGCGATGACGTCTTCAGCAGCAGCTTGGCATGCTCCATCCGCTTGCGGCTTACATATTTCAACGGCGATACGCCGAAGTGGCGCTTGAAGTACTTGCTGAAGTAGTTGGGATGAAGATGAAGGACGGAAGCCAGTTCCTCCACCGTCAGCTCCCGCTGCAGATGGGAATCGACATACCGCTGTATGCGCGTCAGACGCTCAATCTCCTTGCTGTGGCTTTCGCCGATGCGTAGCGGCTGATTCTCCATAATCAAGGTCAGAATATGCAGCAGCACAGACTTCTCCTTCAGCCGTGATACCAGCGCATGACTGCGCCTGGCGTCCACCAGTTCGCGGAACAATCCTTCCAGGAGATCCCGGTCCAGATGACCGTAGCATAAGGGCATGTCCAGCCATTGGAAGACGTCGGTTCCCCCCGCTGTCGCCGTGAAGTGGCACCAATATTTATAGAATGGCTTGTCGCTTATGGTGATATATGACTGCTTCGTATGAATGGGCATCAGAATGAGCTGGCCGGGCTCCGGGTACAGCTCCATATCCTCCACCTTCAGCCATCCTTCCCCATCCAGAATGAAATACAGCTTATTATAAGCCGGCGTATAGTCTATATCGCTCCAGTCGGGCCAGCACTGCGTCAGATTCGCTTCTATGATCTGCACTTGCATATTCAACAGCATATCCTGTACTGCTCCATCCGCTTCGCTACGGTTCATGCTCACGTCCAACCCCTCGTCCAAAAAAAGTTACGATGTTACCCATACAGGTTAGTCTTCTATCTATGTATTGTATCACATCCCTGCTAGACTAAAGGGGCAAGACAAACGATGATTGATTGAAAATAGCAGATAGTATGTATGCTATCCCGGCAGGTCATTCCCAATATGGAGGTAGATCATATGAGCACAGGACAACAGTTGATTCGCGAGAGAACGGAGCGTACCGAATGGTTCCTCAAGGACCGCTTCGGCATGTTCATCCACTGGGGGCTGTATGCCATTCCCGCCAGAGGCGAGTGGGTGCGCAGCACCGAGCAGCTATCGATCGAAGACTACCAGCCATACTTCGACGAATTCGATCCCGTCGATTACGACCCGAAGGCATGGGCGAAGGCGGCGAAGCAAGCCGGCATGAAGTATGCGGTATTGACGGCCAAGCATCACGACGGCTTCTGTCTGTTCGACAGCAAGCTCACGGAATACAAGGCGACGAATACGAAGGCCGGACGTGATCTGGTCAGCGAATTCCTGGAAGCGTTCCGCGCGGAAGGGCTGAAGGTGGGACTGTACTACTCTCTAATCGACTGGTATCACGAGGATTATCCCGCTTACGGAGACCGCATTCATCCTATGCGGAACAATGAAGCGTTCAAGCGCGATCCCGCTACGTTCGACCGATACTTGGCATATATGCACGGACAGATTCGCGAGCTGCTGACAGACTACGGCAAGCTGGATGTCATGTGGTTCGACTTCTCCTATGACGATATGCGCAAGGACAAGTGGAAGTCTGAGGAGTTGATGGAGATGATCCGTTCCCTGCAGCCTCACATCATTATCGACAACCGTCTGGAGGGCAGCGGTCATCAAGGCGGCAGCATCTACACCGACAACCCGACCACTTACGCGGGAGACTTCGCATCCCCGGAGCAGATTATCCCTCCCGGCGGCGTGAAGGACCAGCACGGCAACCCCATTCCATGGGAAGCCTGTATTACGCTTAACAACAACTGGGGTTACGCTGCGGCGGACCACACTTACAAGAACGCGCAGACGGTCATTCGCAAGCTCGTGGAATGCGTCAGCAAGAACGGCAATATGCTGCTGAACGTCGGCCCGGATGCCAAGGGCGCCATTCCGAAGGAATCGCTCGATATCCTTCAGGAAGTAGGCGAATGGATGAGCAGGAACGGGGCCAGCATATACGGCTGTCAGGCGTCCGAGTTCCCGAAGCCGGACTGGGGCCGCTATACGCAATCCGGCAATAAGCTGTACGCGCATGTGATGGAGGAGAGCATCGGACCGATCAACCTGGTAGGGTTGGCTGGCAAGGTGAAGCGCGCCAGACTGCTTGCAGACGGCTCGGAGCTGTTCCTGACGCGCCCTTGGAGCGCGGAGGAATTCGTCGCGGACGCCTTCGTCAACTTCGCTCGACCGGAACACTTTACGTTCCCGCTGCCGGATAACCGCAACACGGTTATTGAGCTGGAGCTGGAAGAGAACTAACCTATTTTATTCGTAAGAAGAAGCCTCTGGCAGCCGCTCCATGCGGCCTGCCAGAGGCTTCTTCTGTGCATACCTGTCAATCATAATTCCACCTCTGCCTCGGGGCAATCGAACAAGCTCTCCTGCTTGTCTCCACATACATTGCTGTATCAAGAGAAAAGGAGTGAGAGCAAATGGCTATTTATCGCGCACGATTGAGAGGATTGAACGAGGTGCCGCCTGTCGTGACATTCGCTTCAGGACGCGCACTGTTCAGATCAATCCGGGGGGGAGGAGTCGGCCCTTATGACGACGACAATAACGTCGGCGATGACAGCTTCAATGGAGTGAACTCGCGCAGGTGGTGGAGACGCAGACGCCATAGTCTGCAATACCGACTCGTCTTGCGTAATATTCGACGTGTCACGCAAGCGCATATTCACCTGGGCCGCCCTGGTGAGAACGGGCCGATAGTCGCCTATTTATTCGGGCCGGTGAACGGCGGCGTATCGTTCCGGCGCGGCATCATTAACGGCATGTTGCGGGACAGCGACCTCGTAGGACCGCTGCGTGGCGGCACAATCCGTCAGTTGATCCGCGAGATCGAACGCGGCAACGCGTACGTCAATGTGCATACTCTACGTTATCCTGATGGCGAGATTCGCGGTCAGATCCGCTAACGAGCAGAGCCGCCAGTGAATAAATGAATCCAAGGCGAGCCTTGATGCACTCTGCATCAACGCTCGCCTTGCCCATTCATGCCCGCCTTCAGCTCACTCACACTCAACTTGCCACTCGGCTCCATATACGCCTCCTGCACTTCAGCGAATACGATATCCACATCATACTCTCCTCATCCTATTCGATCGCCAACAACCAGAATCATTGTTCCTGCAATTGGTCGAGAGATACTTCATGCTCTAGCTCAGACTGATGAAGCAGATATATTCTTGCCGTATCGCGCTCCTGATCCACATGCTGGATATAGACCGGCATCCCCTGATATGTCACGTTCGCCATGACAGGAGATTCCGCAATCTCCTGTGCTCTATTCTTATTCAACATGGTTAGCCCCTTCCCGCAGCTGTCCTGCATCACGATTGGATAAGCCTATTGTGTACATTTTGGCACGCATTATTCCTTTAAGCAGCCCTGCGCATATTGCAAGATAGCGATGGCCGCTCTCTCCCTCCGTTCCGGCTCGGCACTTCGCATCGCCTCCTTCAGTATCGCGAGCGCTTCCAGCACCAATTCCTCATCAACGCGCGGCATCTTTCCCGTTCCTTCGCTTGCACTCGCGGATTCAACAGCTCTCCATTGTTCCGCCTCCGCCGCCGATATCGGTCTGCAGAACTTGCCGACCTCCCCGTCCTCCCGAACGAAGGCCTGGAGGGACGGCGGCAATTCATCCTTCCCCATTCGCTTCAGCCAGGTAACGCCTCGCCTGTGACATAGCTTGCTCTCATCCGACAGTGGATCATCAATATAATAATAATCACCAAGATCGCCAAGCACGATACCGTTATCATGTACGACCAACACGTAGTCTCCGTCCTGCATACCCGTCGTAAAGTGCCGTATCGCATCGACAGCCGTGCGCAAGGAATTTCCTTCCAGTGCGTAATGATGCCGCAGCCGCTCTATCGCTTCATGATCCTCCGCATACGCCAGATCCCCCAACCTAGACCATCCGATACTAATAAAGTGATCCTCCAAATACGCTTTCATACGATCTTCTCCGTCTTCGCCGTCTACTCTCAACCGATATAAATTCATCTGCCTTCAAAACCTCCATACGGCAAAAAACCAGCCGCTTATCACATACGGCTAGTCTCCTCTGCCCTTTACTTGATATACACGCTTCCGAACGGCAGCGCCTCGCGCAGCACCCGCTTGACCCATCCGTCATCCGTCAGCTTGTCCTGCAACCCGGTATCGCGGGCCCCCGTCTGGATGAGCACCGGGCCGCGGCCTCGAAGCTCCCACTGCACATTCATATGCTGGCTCGCCAGCGAGTTGCCATAGACGGACAACTTGATGTCCGCATCCTCGGGATAGGCAACAAGGGCGCTCTTGTCCACGAACAGCGGATGGTCCGGCTGAAGCTGAATGGTGGCGATATCGCCTACGGATAGCACACCCAGCACACCTGGGCCGTTGAACTTGATTCTAACCAGTTCTCTTGTAATCCACGCTGTGCGCCATTTCAATATTTTGCTCTTGAAGGTCATACCGTCCGAGAATAGCATTACATGCCTGTAATCGAATAGCAGGCTGCCCTCCTCCGGTATATCGACCATCTCCAGCGTGAAGCCTGGAGGCAAGCCCAATAGGAATTGGACCGGCCCCTGAAGTCTGGAACGGGTCCACCGCTTCTTCCGGTATGCTCCTCCCAAGTCCATGAACCGGTCCTCCCGATTCCTTGGATTGCCCTGGAACGCCGCAATAGATTGCGGATGAAGCACATGCAGCGCTTCATTCGCCTCCAGCTCCACCTTCACATGACCGATGGCAGCAGGACACTGAATATTCATGGCAGCAATGCCCCCTTGCCTGTGCGGCGGCTCGATCTGCCCGTTGTACCGACTCGACCTTGCTTGCGCCATACCATGAACCGCCATACGCGGACAGCGAGCGCATAGAGCGCAATCAAGCCGATCAGAATACCGGCTGTCCAAGTCACCTTGCGGATGAGCGACTTCCGATTCTCCTCCGCCTGCTGCATACGGTTCATGAGCTCCTGATTCTCCGCCACCAACGCTTCGTTCTGCTGGCGGTAATCAGCATTCCTTCGCTGCATCTCCGCCTGGCTCTGGAGCAGTTCTTCCGTCTGCCGCCGAGATTCCTCGAGCTGCTTACGCTGTGCCTCCAGCTGTTCAAGCTGCGTCTTCAGTTGTCCCTCCAGCTGCTCCTTCGTATCATTGTACTGGTTCTGAAGCTCCTGCAAGCGCTCCGGCGTATCGTAAATATCCTTAATTCGTTCGAACATATTGGCATGTGCCGGCAAGGCGACAATTCCTGATAGAATAACTAGTAAAAGTGCCGCGGCAGCAAGTCGCAGCTGCTTCATAATGATCACCCGCTTCCAGCTCTTCTATCTAGTATTCTACCATATTATTGTCGCCTATTGTCGAGTTCCATTGTCGAATCGAAGCTTATATGAACAAGTTCACTTTTGCTTCCGTCGCATCGCCAAGATAGGCGGCCACGCCCGCATACTCCATGCCGTCAATAAGCTCTTCCTGCTTCAAGCCGAGCAGATCCATCGTCATTGTGCAGGCGACAAGCTTCACGCCTTGCTCCTGCGCCAATTCAATCAGCTGCGGCAGCGACATCGCATTGTGCTTTTTCATGACATGCTTGATCATTTGGGGACCCATGCCAGCCATGTTCATTTTGGACAGCCCCAGCTTCTTCGCCCCGCGCGGCATCATCCAGCCGAACATCTTCTCCAGCATGCCCTTGTCGGTTTTCACGACCTCGTCTTTACGCATCGTATTCAATCCCCAGAAGGTGAAGAAGATTGTGACTTCATGATCATACGCGGCAGCCCCATTGGCAATAATGAATGCCGCAATCGCCTTGTCCAGGTCGCCACTGAACAGGACAATTGTCGTTCTCTCCTTCGTTGTCGTTACTTCCATTGATTCATCTCTCCTCTTTTATTCATTCATTATACACATACCACTATAGGTATGAGAAGGGTAGAAAGAAAAACGCCTTGCGGCGTTCCAGTGCTATTTCGTTCAAAGCATCTCATAATGGTAAGCTGCGAAGCGCTATTTGTCCATCGGATGCCAATAACGTCATATCTTATCTGCTCTTCACCAGCAACTCTACAGCTTCCTTGACCAGCTTGCCTGTGTCCCCGCCGCGTTCCTGCTCCTCCACTATACATTGCTCCAGATTCATGGCGACAATGGTCGCCATCGCTTTATCAGCTGCACTGCGCACGGCGGAGAGCTGGGCGATGACATCCTTGCATTCCTTGCCCTCTTCAATCATCCGAATGACGCCGCGCACCTGACCTTCCATCCGCTTCAGCCTGCGTATAATGCTGTCATCATATTGTTTCATGCTAACCCCTCCGTTCAAGAACCGATCTAATACCCTTAGAGGTACTATATACCGTTCCCGATCAAAACTCAATATACTCCCTTCTGTTGCATCGAATTGGGGAGATAAGGGAGCCGCCTGCAACTGGTCACCGACAGCCCCGTACATTCGTTAGCGGATTATGACTTCTTCACATAGAATGTGAATACTCCGCCCGATTCTTCATGCTTGAGCAGCTCGTGATTCGTTCCTTTCACCCATGCTTGGAAATCCTGAAGCGAACCTTTGTCTGTGGAGATGACCTCCATCACTTCTCCCGATTGGATACCATCCAGCGCCTTCTTCGCTTTCACGATCGGCATTGGACATGCCATCCCCTTCGTATCTACCGTTATCTTAATATTCATTTATAATTCCTCCTCGTTTTTTTGTTTCTGGTTTCTTATATGATATCGCATCGTTTCAAGTTATTGCATCATTGTGTTGTCGTAATGGTATTGCCTTATTTGTCATGAATGGCGCAGCGGTTAGGACCAATCTCCATATCGCGCATCTCATCGTCAGTCGGCGTAATTCTGCCCATATTCGTCCTGCGAATATCCTGATAAGCATTAGGATGCTGAGGCAGCTCCTCCGTTACGGCGCGTCTGAACGTTGCCTCATCTTCCATATTCAAGCCCGGATTATGCTGGAACAAGTCGCCCAGCCTTGCGGCAACTACGCCGCCTTCACCCAGCTCGGCTATGCTGCCGAAGTGCGCTGGAAGCACGATCAGATCCGAAGACAGCGCCTTGTAACGGCGGTACAGCGTATCCCGCAGATCTCCCGCCCAGTCCTCCGCCTGGCCGGCCAGATCGGGACGACCAATGGATGCGACGAACAGGATGTCCCCCGTCAGCAGATAGCGGTCTTCGATGACGAATGACGTGCTGCCGATCGTGTGGCCCGGAGAATACAGCGCGCCGATGGCAATACGCGTATCGCCTACCGCAATCACTTCGCCGTCCTCCAGCTTCTCATAGTCGAAGACCACTTCGCCTGCATCCTTCGGCGGCAGCCAGTAAGCTGCTCCGACAGCCTCCGCAAGCTTGCGCCCGCCGGAGATGTGGTCGGCATGAAGGTGCGTATCCATCGTATGCTTGATGACGGCGCCTTGACGCTCCGCGAACGCTTCGTACACGTCCGTCATTCTCATTGCATCGATGACGGCAGCTTCTCCACCGGAGACGACCATATACGAGAGACAGCCTTTACCCAGTCTGACGAACTGATACAATGCGCCGCCGCCAGCCAGCTCTCCTACCTTGACGGGCTCCAGATGCTCGCTCCACGCCTTCATGCCGCCCTCCAGATATTGCACTTCTTTCACTCCAGCCTCGGCCAAGCTTTCCGCTACGAAGATCGAAGAGCCTTCCTTGGCGCAGACGACAATCACTTTCCCCTCTGTCGGAATCTGCTCCATGGCCTCTTCGACACCTTCCAGCAGCTCGAAGTAAGGAATGTTGAGGGATGTGACGCCGCTTCCTTCAATCCTCCAATCCTTATAATCCGCTTCATTGCGAACATCCAGAAGGAACAGTTTCTCTCCGTTCATAACCGATTGCGCCAGTTCACCTGCAGTCAAGCCTTTTACTTCTACCTTGTTATTCATTGATTTAATACTCCCCTCATGATTGATATTAGATATGTCAATTTAATTCAGCTTCTCTACAGGTCCTGACCAGCCTGACATGCCTGGAATGACATTGCGCGCCTTCTCATAGCCTTTCTCCGCCAGCAGATTGCATGCCATATCGCTTCTAGAGCCTGTGCGGCAGATGACGAATAGCTCGCGATCAGTTGGCAGCTCTTCCAGTCTCTGCTCCAGCTGGCCCAGCGGAATCGATACAGCGCCTGCAATATGACCGAATGCGTATTCCGCAGCTTCCCGAACGTCGAGCAGCAGCATGTCGTCCGCTCCGCCGCTGAGCCTCGCTTCCAGTTCTTCGTTAGTCGCCGTATGCGGGTACGTCGCTTCTTGCTTCACGTCATGAGGACTCGCTTTTCTGACAAAGTGCTTCAGCAGTTCCCCTTCCGTCACCGTTCCCAGATACTGATGGCCGGCGCTTTTGGCCCAAGCCTGCAGATCCGCAAGCGACCCTTTATCTGTCGCCTGCACCTCCAGCACTTCTCCCGAGTTCATATTCTGGATCGCCTTCTTCGTGCGAACGATCGGCATCGGGCATGCCAGCCCCGTGCAATCTAATGTTTCATTGGCCTCAATATGGTTCGTTGTCATTCATACTGCCTCCTTAATGGAATTAAAATTACCTAGCTTCACATCACAAGTTAACCCGAAATACCCATTGGGGTATAAATACGACAAATTTTTTTGCCCACCGGGCACCTTGCATCGCAATCCATTTATTTACTCATGGCACTTCTATCGTTACTTCGTTAAAATATCAAGCCAAATCTTCACTACCGTTGCGGTGATCAGACCTGACAGCAGCCATTGCAGCACCTTCACGTTCACGCGCTGCCCCAGCTTCGCGCCAATGGGGGAACCAATAATGCTGGCCACCACCATAATGATGGACGGAATGAGCAGCATATGCCCGCCAAGCAACTTGCCAGTCGTGGAGCCGATGGATGACAGGAACGTGATCGCCAGCGATGAAGCAATCGCGATTCTTGTCGGGATCTTCAGCATGACCAGCATGATCGGGACGATGATGAACGCGCCAGCCGCTCCCACTATGCCGGACAATATGCCCACAATACCCGCTGCAGTTGCCGCAAGCCCGCGGTTGAAAGTAAGCTCTGATCCGTTGCGCGCTTCATCTCCCTTCTTGGGAAGGAACATCATGATCGCCGCGGTCAGCGCCAGCACGGCATAGGTCAGATTGATAGCCGAGTCCGGCAACCACTTGGAGCCATATCCGCCGATGAAGCTGCCGGCTATGACGGGAATGCCCATATAGAGAACGAGCTTCATATTGATCAAGCCGCCGCTACGGTAAGCCACTATACCGGCCAATGATGCGAAGAACACCTGTACGGCGCTAATCGCGGATACCTCTTGCGCGGTATAAGCCAGGAAGCCGAGTGCGGGCGGTATATACAAGAGCATGGGATACTTGATGATGGAACCGCCGATCCCCACCATGCCGGAGATGAATGAGCCGATGAAGCCTATGGCGAATAAGGTAAGAACCAAGCCGATTTCAATATCCATAACTCCCTCCTTTCCGGCGTAATCATCTGCCGATTTTGTTCTGTGGGTTATACCAATACCCCTATGGGTATTATAATACGTTGAATGATTCCTTTTGTCAAGCATCCAATTATGAATAACGTCTAACGGCGTCCTTCATCCCTATTTCCCAATTGCAACCGAGGCCACATCGCCTGCAGCTCATAGCAAAAAAACAACGGGATTCCAGCGTAATGGGCTGGTTTCCCGTTGTTCCAAGCTAACAGAACAGCATGTCCTACTATTCCTTCACACTTCCAATTGTAATTCCTTTCGTGAAATGCTTTTGTAAAAACGGATACACCATCATGATCGGCAGCGCGCCCAAAAAAATTTGAGCCGTACGCAAAGTTTGTTCGCTCAGGTTCTGCAATACATTCAAATCATCTACGCCAATCTTTGTTCTATTAATGGAGGTGACCAGCGTAGACAAATACGTTTGCAATGGATATTTGTCCGGCGAATTCATATAGAGAATCCCGTCAAACCACGCATTCCAATGCCCGACAATCGTAAACAGCAAAATAGTCGCAATGGCCGGCTTGGCTATCGGCAAGTAAATGCTCCATAGCGTTCTCCAATGACTGGCGCCATCAATAACAGCCGCTTCCTGCAAGTCCTTCGGTATGCCTCTGAAAAAGTTAAGCAGCATAATCATATTCCATACATTGAGAGCTCCCGGTATAATAAGCGCCCAGATTGAATTCATTAACCCTGTTTCCTTCACAACAATATACGTCGGAATCAGTCCGCCTCCAAAAAAAATCGTAAACACGAAAAACCAAACATAGATCGTTCGATAACGGAAATGCCTGACCTCTTTTGACAGCGGATACGCCGTTAAAATAGCAAGTGTCATATTGATAATCGTGCCCAGTACAACCCGTTCTAAAGAAATGACTAAAGATCGGATAAACTCCACTTTTTGCCCCAGGAAGCGATAAGCTTCCAATGTGAATCCCTTGGGCCATAAGGTGACTTCGCCGGCGGTCACTGCTGTGTTAGAGCTTAGCGAGACGGCAAGCAGATGAACAAACGGAATAACTCCCAATATTGTAACGATCGTCAACAACACATAGTTGGAGGAGACAAAAGCCCTTCTAGCCAACGATTCTTTGTAAAACATGTATGGTCACTCCCCCCATTAAAAAATGCGATAATCACTGAAGCGGAAAGCCATCCAATACGAAACTCCGACCAGTACTGTCGAGACGACGGATTTGAACAATCCGATTGCCGCAGCCGGCCCGTATTGCTGATCAAATATGCCCATACGGTAGACGAATGTATCGATGACATCCGAGCTTTGATAGACCAACGGATGATATAAAATCAATATTTGCTCAAACCCCGCATTCAATAAACCACCCAAGCTTAACGTTGTTAATAAAATAATGATTGGTGCCATACCTGGCAGCGTAATATGAAGCATCTGCTTCCATTTCCCAGCACCGTCAACTTCCGCAGCTTCATACAAATTAGGGTTAATAGACGTAATAGCCGCAAGAAAAATAATCATGTTGTAGCCCATGCCTTTCCAAACGTCGGAGCTGACCAATATCGTCCGGAACCACCCATTACTTCCCATGAACATGATTGGCTCCGCTCCGAATGCTTCAATTAATCCGTTCACCGGACCCTTCAGCGAGAATATCTCAAATAATACGCCCCCCAATACGGTCCAAGACAAGAAGAAAGGAAGGAACACACTCGTTTGCATCGTCCGTTGAAACCATGTTTTTCGAACCTCGTTAACAAGCAACGCCAAAGCCAAGGGAACAATAAGACCGAATATCACTTTTAATAAGGCGATAAAGAAAGTATTCCAAATCACTTGAATAGTGTCAGGCAAATGAAATACATAGTAGAAATTTTCAAAACCTATCCATTCTGATTTCAAAAAACCGAGCGTCGGCCTAAACTTTTGAAACGCCATCACGATACCGGCCATTGGCCCATAAGCATAGATCAGCGTGACAATCACACCCGGAATAAGCATCAAGTGCAACGGAAGTTCTGTTGCTGTCCGTTTCATTTTCAAGAAGTCCTTATTCATGACCACACACCTCCGTTAAAGACAAGAACGCTCATGAAACGGGAGGGAATACTCTAATACTCCCCCCCGTCATACCTTGTTTACTGATTTTGCAAAGTTTTCTCATACCATGCATTGATTTCTTCCGAAATATCGTTTCCTCCAAGTTTCTTCCAGCTTTCAGCATACTTATCAAAATCGGATATAGGTGATCCAACGATAATTTCTGTGAACGTTTCATCCGTCAATTTATCGAGAGAAGCGCCCTTTTCAATCTGTGTCGGCGTCGGCGAGCCGGCAAATTCATTGAATATGACGGGCATTTCCTTTATTTTTTGAGTCAGTCCCCAGCCTCCGTTTTCATCTACACGACTCGTATACATGCCCCAGTGGCTTTGATCGCCTTCCAGATATTTTTTGGCTTTCTCATATAGACTTAAGTGCTGAGGATCAAGCGTATCTGTCTTCCCCGTTTTTAATGCTTCGTTGACCGTCGTATAGCCGTCGGCAATATCTGTCGGATTATAGAAGCGCGGCTGATACCAGGTATATACGAATCCATTCTCCGGCTTGTTAATATCTTTATATTCCGGATTTTGCATTTCCAGATAGAAGTTCGCCATCTTTACCATGGCCTCAGGGTTTTTCATATCTTTATTAGCCACTGCCACCGAGCTGAGCCTCATTTTTGGAATCATGGGAACACCCGGCTTGCCATCGTATGAAGGGAGCACATAAGCTTGCCAATCCGCCTTCGGATCTTTGTCCCGATTCAAATTAAGCGGCCATTCCGGGTACCACCATTCGCCGAAAGCGATGCCAACTTTGCCTGCTACTACGTCTTCCACTACTTTATTGATATCTTTATAAGCGAACTCTTTATCCAGAATGCCTTTCTGGTACCAGGACTGTAGCTTTTCTAGCGCTTTTCTCGTCTCCGGCTGGATTTCGCCAGCAATTAGCTTGCCATCGGGGCCCTTAATCCATGCTTTCGGGTATGCGCCCATTGTATGGAACAACCCTCTAGCGTCGAAGCCCCAAGTGATCAAATCTTTATTTATGGCAATACCCACTGTATCATCCTTGCCGTTGTTGTCCGGGTCTTGCTTCACGAAGGCTTCTGCCACCATCTCCAGCTCTTCCAATGTTTGCGGCACTTCCAAATTCAATTGCGTCAGCCAGTCTTGGCGAATCCACAATATTTGCGTTGATAAATACGGATCTTCAAAGTTCGGCAGACCCAATATTTTCCCATTTTCATCTTTGAACAAGTTAAGCGTAGCGCCCCCATCTTGCTCGACATATTGTCTCAATCGAGGAGATGCGTAATTATTGTAAGCATCCGTCAAGTCCGCAAGTATACCGTCTTCCTTGAACTTTTCGAAGTCAGTGATGCCGATCGCCATCACATCAGGCAAATCACCAGACGCGACGGACAACGAAAACTTCTGCTCGAATTGGTCCGAAGGGACAGTCCATAAATATTTAATATCGATATTAAGCATTTCTTTTAATTTCGTGACATAACCGTTCGTTTCCGGTGTAATGGATTTTGGTGTTTTTCCGTCTTGTGGCGGAGAGAATCCCATTACTTGCGTTACCGTAATCGTCTCGGGATATTTACCGAGCGGATCAACCGGCTCGTTCGATACAGCAGGTGTGTCGTTCGTATTTTGATCGGTAGTCGGCTTATTTTCTTTGCCCGATGCGTTGTTGCTTTCCGGTTTGTTCTGCTCCGAACAGGCCGATGCGAATAACGTCAATAAGGCCAGGAGTGCTGCCACAAGGATGGCTCCATACTTACGGTTCATTTATTTTTCCCCCTATTAACAAGTGTGTAGGTCCCTACACATTTCATTCTAAAATCAAGTAAAAGCGCTTACAATCTCTTTATTTTTACATTCTTTTATTTGGTTTACTTCATCGCCGTTTCATCCATTCGCTCCCTGAATTCCTGAGGCGTCATGCCCGTCATTTTCTTGAAAAAGATCGAAAAGTACGAAGGCGAAGTAAACCCAAGCAGACTTGAAATCGCTTGAACTCTCATGGAAGCGTCCTTGAGCATAGACTGAGCCGCCTTTAACTTAGCCTCATGTATATAATTCATGACATTCCGTCCTGTCTTTTGCTTATAGAACCGCGAGAAATACGACGGGTTCATGTAAACGACATCCGCAAGCCTGATCAAAGAGAGATCATTACCAAGATTGTCGTCAATAAACCGATGAACCTTTTCAATCGATTCATGTGTATGATTTCCTTGCTGATGCTGGGCTTGCGTACAAATCAACCGCCCTAACGCAATATAATAACGTTCCTCTTCTCTCCAATCCTCCGGCATATCTGTACGAAATAAATGGGATAAACCGATATCGTCGCTCTCTTTCAACGATAATTCCAGCTCTATTGCCCGTGACATATAAAGAAGCCGCACATGTAAATATTTACGCATGCCGTCTGCATAACTGGACGTCATATCCTGACGGATAAATTGAAACAACCTGCTGCATAATCGCTGTACATCGTCTTCCTCGCTATCACGAAAGGCCAACTCCAGTCGATGGAGCAGCCGTTCATAATGCTCGCTGTCCGTCAACCGCTTCATCGTAGGATTGAACAAGCTGGGATTAGCGGCCACACTTAAATCGATGATTGTCATATCCGGAGCAATCCAATTCCTCATCTCCATGAAGGATTTAATAAATTCATACTCGTCATGGGCCTCCTGCCAGTCAATTGCCCCCCTGGATAAATAAAAAGTGACCTCGACATCCCACTTTTCTTGGCAAGTATTTTGTACGAATTCAAGCATGCCTTTCAAATATTCCGCTATCGCTCTCCAATCCGTCCCGCTCGCTTCGTTCATCATTCGTCCGCTCGAAGCTGCGCTGGGCTGAATGAACCATACCAGATGGGATCGCTCATAGATGATTTCCTCTACGGATAATAAGCCGGATAGCTGTGATCGAAACATGTTTTGAATCGAAATATGTATATCCAGCTTTTTTGCGTAGGCCATCCCGCGAGGCCAGTTCCGGATATGGCCAAGCAGCAATAATACGGGCGCATTCATGTTAATGTCCATCGTTTCCTGGTCCAGTAGAGCAGTCGATGCCAGTCCTTCCGAAGGTTCACCGGCCAATATGCCTTCGAAGCATTGCTTGCGAACATACGGCTGGTATGTCTCCAATGTATCCATCGCTTTTTCCAGCATGTGCAGATTGCGCTTCTCCTCATCCAGCTTGCGAATGACAGCTTCCACGGCTTCTAACAAGACCTGATCGTCTTCATCCTTTAATAGATAGTTCTCCACGTTTTTCTGAAATGCGCTATACGCATAATCAAAATCACTGTATCCTGTCAAAAAGATAATTTTGCAAGTCGGCCAATACACGACCAGCTCATCAATTAATTGAAAGCCGTTTTTTTCAGGCATTCGAATATCGCTAAGAACGATATCCAGCTTCATTTTTTTGGCAACTTCAATGGCTTCTTGCGCAGAAGAAGCTTGCCACACATCAAGCTCCAGTTTATCGTATTCTTCGAATAACTGAGCTAAACCCTCTACGATTGCCGGTTCATCGTCGACAATAAGCAATCTATACATCCATATCCCCCCCATGAATATCCATGACCATCTCTACTCGCAATCCGCCGAGCACACTTCTCGATACAAAAATGCCGCTTCTGCGACCGTATTTTAAGCGAATTCTTTGATTCACATTCAGCAAACCTGTTTTTTCCTTCCATGCCCCAGGATCTGATAATTGCTTTTGTAAATGAGCAATTGCTTCATCCTTCAGTTCCGCTCCACTATCTTCTACCGAAATATGAAGATGCTCATCATAATGAATTCGAATGTGCAATGTACCGCCCTTCGAGCTATGCTCGAAGGCATGTTCGAACGCATTTTCAATGACTGGTTGAATCATCAGGCGCGGAACCGCGATATGGCGCAGATGCTCCGGTAGTTCATCGCAATCTATCTCGATCCGGTTGGAGAAGCGAATCCGTTGAATGGCGCAATAATCAAGAGCATTCTGGTATTCCATATGCAATTGCACCTGGTCGGAGCCGCTTCTGGTAATAAACCGATAATAACTGGCCAATTTCTGAGCCAAGGTCGCCGCATTGTCATGATGCCCTGACTTACTTAGCCGATATATATTATAGAAACCGTTGTACAAGAAGTGCGGATTGATTTGCGATTGCAGATGCTTGAGCTCAAACGCCTGAAGTGCAATTTTCTGCTCATAATTTTGCTGTATAGATGTTTTAAGTTTTTCAAGCATCTTGCCATAGCTTTCATACAGATAATCAAATTCGTTATTGTTTCTTGGCGAGCTTGATGCATGGAGATAATCAATTTCCGTCCTTCTAAACGATTGCACTAGTTTATTCAGCGGAATATGAATCATACGATTGACTGAAAAGGCAAATATAACGATGACAACGACCGATACGATCGATAACATCAAAAACCAAAAGCTGTACTTTTTTAGCGGCCCTGTCACTTCCTCTTCGGATATGTATGTGCACAGTGTCCAGCCAAATACTTGAAGCTTGGTTGCCGTTGCTATATAGGTCTGGCCATTATCATGGACAGACAGGTATTCCGGAATACTATTGGAGTGAGAAGCATGGATGCCATCGGAGAGCGCTTCCATTAACGACATCTTTTCCTTGTCATATATAATTGGCAATGACGTTTCATTAGCAAAAATAGCCGCTCCCGTATGGGCATTTTGATTGACAAGCTGCTCCAGCATCTGTTTCAAACGGAGGGTAGATAATTCAATATATGAGATTATATTTTCGTTATTGGAGGAACGAAGCAAGATCATTTTCTCTTCGGAATAATAGATCGCTTTATTCAACGTACTGCCCGCCATATCCAGAATTTCGTCCCATTCCCTATTCGGCAAAGCGGCAACATAGCTGCCGGTTGAAATCGTTTTACCATAAGAGCGGATATATACACCAACGTTGGCGATCAACGGGCTCGCGTTTTGTATCGTGAGAAGCTGTTCATTAATATTTTTCACAAGCCGTATTTCTTCAGCCGTAGCAAGTGAATCAGATTGAAATCCAAGCTTCTGCAGGTCCGAATCATTTAATAGTTCCAATTGTCGAATACGGACGAATTCGAATTGATTTTCCAGTTGTTTGGAGTAAAAGGTGGCATTGGAAATCGTTGAATCGATGATTTGCTCTTTTGCATAAGAGAAGCTCAAGTAGTTCATCCCCATGTTTATCCCATACACCGGAATAATAAGGGCAAAAAAAACAATAATAATTTTATGATATACGAATACACTTCTTTGATTGAGCTTCATCTCACGCCATCCCACCCATTCCATAAAATGACTTCCCTTGCCCATGTCAGTCGAAAATCCTTACTATTATAGCAAAAAGCCGAACGGTGTTCAGGAAAATTTCCTGAGCGCCATTCGGCTTATTCTCATAGTTGATCTGCGATTAGGAGTCATGCTGTACCGGCTGCACCGCATCCTGCAGCGCAAGTTCAAGCTCCTCCGTATAATTCCGCTTCTGTTCATCGTTCCACTGGAATTCCTGAGCCATGATTGCAATGACAGGCTCCTTCCACTTGCGCACCTCTTCGATACGGAAGAACAGATCGCCCGTGCGGCGGATGAAGAAGTCAACCGGCTTCGTAGTCATCTCCTCATCGATCGCATAACGCAGTTGCACGGCGACCTCTGGCGGCAGGCCGTAAGTCTGTCCCATCGTATGCGCCTGTTCAGCCAGCCCATACAGGTTATCTACATTCGCGCCGTATCGACCGGCAAGCAGATGAGCCGCATCAGCTGAGAAGCCGTGCTTAACGCCTTCCTGCGTCTTGCGCTGTATGAATCCTTTCAGTTCCTTCGATCCGCCCACATCGCCGCCGGATATCGGCATATTCTTCGTACGGCTTGCCCCGATCAAGGATGGCGCTCCGTCCGCCTTCAGCAGCTCCAGCACCTTGTCGATGACGGACTCCGCCATCTTCCGGTATCCCGTCAGCTTGCCGCCCGCAATGCTGATCAGACCGGAATCCGATACGAATATCTCATCACGGCGCGAGATCTCCGACGGCGACTTGCCTTCTTGCTGAATAAGCGGCCTGAGTCCCGCCCAGCTGGATTCCACGTCGGCCCCTGTCAGACCGAGCGACGGGAACATGAAGTTCGCCGCCTTGAGCAAGTAATCGCGGTCTCCCTGCGTCATGACCGGCCTTGCTGTATCTGCCGTGTAATTCGTATCCGTCGTGCCGAAGTAGGTCTTGCCTTCGCGAGGGATGGCGAATACCATGCGGCCGTCCGGCGTATCGAAGTAGACCGCCTGGCGCAGCGGGAACCGCCCGCCGTCGAAGACGAGGTGAACGCCCTTCGTCAGCCGCAGCGTCTTGCCGCGCTTCGAGCCGTCCATTTCCCGTATGTTATCCACCCATGGTCCCGTCGCATTGATCACCTTGGCCGCCTTGATCTGGTGCAGCTTGCCCGTCATCAGATTGCGCACGACCGCTCCGACGACCTTGCCCGAGCTATTGTACAACAGCTCTTCCACCTTGCTGTAGTTCACGGCAAGCGCACCCATCTCTGCCGCGCGCTTCATCACCTCAATCGTCAGCCGCGCATCATCCGTACGGTATTCGACATAGTAACCGCCGCCCTTCATGCCGTCCTTCTTCAGCAATGGCTCCTTGCGCAGCGTCTCCTCCGCACTCAGCATCTTGCGCCGCTCGCTGCGCTTCACGCCGGCAAGAAAGTCATAGACGCGCAGTCCTATGGAAGTGGAGAACTTGCCGAACGTGCCGCCTGTATATAGAGGAAGCAGCATCCATTCTGGCGTCGTCACATGAGGGCCGTTCTCGTAGACAATCTCCCGCTCCTTGCCTACCTCCGCGACGACGCCGATCTCCAGTTGCTTTAAGTAGCGCAAGCCCCCATGGACCAGCTTCGTAGAGCGACTGGACGTGCCCGCGGCGAAGTCCTGCATCTCCACCAGTCCGGCTTTCATCCCGCGCGAAGCTGCATCCAGCGCAATTCCCGCTCCTGTAATACCGCCGCCTATAATTAACACATCCAGCTCCGCCTGCTCCATCGCCTCCAGCATTGCCGTCCGATGATGCGCCCCGAATTTGATCATTTCGCTTTGTTTTGTCATAACAATATGCTTCCCTTCTCTGCCGATAGATTATGAGAGCAACAAAAAAGGAGAAACCACTCCAGCCGCTTCTCCCCCTCGACATCGAGGATAGAAGCGGCTTTCGTGGTTTCTCCCAATCTCCAACCTGTATTAACTTAGGATCAGTATATCATACCTGCTCTGCAAAAGCCATGGCTGCTTTCACCGCACGCTGCCAGCCGCGATACAACTCCTCCCGGTGCGCCTCCTCCATCGTCGGGCGGAATATCCGATCGATGCCGCGAAGCTTCGACAGCTCCTCGCAGTCTTGCCAGAAGCCGACCGCGAGCCCCGCCAGGAATGCGGCGCCAAGCGCCGTCGATTCATTAGAGCCAGGCCGCTCCACCGGAACGCCGAGCAGATCGCTCTGGAATTGCATGAGCAGATTGTTGGCTACCGCGCCCCCGTCCACGGCGAGCGACGACAGCTTCAAGCCAGATTCCTGCTCCATGACCGCCAGCACATCTCTGCTCTGATAGGCAAGCGATTCCAGCACAGCGCGGACGAAGTGAGACTTCGACGTACCGCGGGTCAGACCGAATACCGAGCCGCGAACATCGCTGTTCCAATACGGTGTTCCCAATCCCACGAACGCCGGCACGACATAGACGCCCTCGGTGGACTCCACCTGCTTCGCAAGCGCTTCCGTCTCGGACGCCGACTGTATCATCTCCAGCCCGTCCCGCAGCCACTGAATCGCTGCACCGGCAACGAAGATGCTGCCCTCCAGCGCATATTCCAGCTTCCCATTCACTTCCCAGGCGATCGTCGTAAGCAAGCCACGCTCCGACAAGATCGCCTTCTCTCCCGTGTTCATCAACATGAAGCAGCCCGTGCCGTACGTATTCTTCGTGGCGCCTTCCGCGAATGCCGTCTGACCGAACAAGGCGGCTTGCTGGTCGCCGGCTGCACCGGCTATGGGAATAGCCCGGCCAAGCAGCGATGATTCAAGCTCCCCGTAGATCTCGGAAGAGGCCCGTACTTCCGGCAGCATCACCCGCGGCACCTGCAGGATGCGCAGCAGCTCATCGTCCCATGCCCGGTTATGAATGTTGAACATCAGCGTGCGGGAAGCGTTGGACACATCCGACATATGCACTTTGCCGCCAGTCATATTCCAGATGAGCCAAGTCTCGATCGTACCGAACAACAGCTCCCCCGCCATTGCCCGCTCTCTGGCTCCCTCCACATGATCCAGAATCCAGCTTACCTTCGTGCCGGAGAAGTAGGCATCGATCAGCAGCCCCGTTCGCGCATGGAATTCCGCTGCGTGGCCTTCCGCCTTCAGCCGCTCGCATATGTCCGCCGTCTGACGGGACTGCCATACGATCGCTTGATGGATAGGACGGCCCGTCGCCTTGTCCCAGACGACCGTCGTCTCCCGCTGATTCGTAATGCCGATGCCCGCGATCGCTTCCGCCGATACGCCGGCCTGCTCCAGCACTCCGCGCATGACGCGCTGCGCCGATGCCCAGATGAATTCTGCATCCGCTTCCACCGCTCCCGGCTCCGGATACTGCAGCGGCAGCTCTTCCTGCCAGATTGCTGCGATGGTTCCGCTTTCATCGACGAGCAATGCTCTTGTGCTGGTCGTTCCCTGATCCAGCGCCATCATATAACGCTTCATTTCGCTCTTCCTCCTGTGAAAACGACATCTGTCACATCAAAGCTCCATATACAACATAAATCAAAATGATAGCGACTTGCAACATTGGGAGCGAACAATTGCGATCAGCCTAAGCCCAACATTTGAGGTAGCCACAAGAAGCTTTGCGGAACGAATGTGACGAGTACCAGAATAATGAATATGGCGGCTAAATATGGAACAGATGCTCTGAATACGCGTTGAACAGGAATTTGCGCAATAGAACTGGATACAAATGTACATAAGCCAACTGGTGGAGTAATGAGTCCGATAGCCAGCGCCAAGCATGTAAATATGCCAAAATGCAGAGGGTCGATGCCATAGACATTGGCCAGTGGAGCGAATACCGGTACAAGCATGACAATGGCTGCCGCTTGTTCGATGAATAGGCCAATAAGCAGATAGAGCAATATCATCAATAATAAAAATACCGCGCCGCTGCTTGTGATGCTTTGGAACCAGTTGCTGATCTGAGCAGGTATCCCTTCCATCGTCAACCACCAGATCGCGACATTGCCTATCGCTATCATGATCATGACGATTGCACTAATCCCTATCGTCCTAACCATGGCATCATATACGGCCTTAACCGTTAATTCCTTGGTGACGAAAAAACCGATTAAAAGAGCATATAAAACGCCGATACATCCCGCTTCCGTCGGTGAAGCAACGCCTCCCACTATACCCGCCACCATAATAATGGGAAGTACGGCCGCAATTGAAAACCGTCTGATGATGGCAAACACTTCTTTGAGCGTATACCTCTTGCTGTCGGCAGGATACTTCTTCTTCCTGGTCAGAAAAAAAGTGACAATCATCATGGAAAGACCCAGTAAAATTCCCGGCACGATCCCTGCCATGAACATGCCGGCTACCGACACATTGCCGGCCGCAAAAACATAAATCAGCATCGGCAAGCTCGGCGGAATGACAGGACCGACGATTGAACTGCTCGCCGTAATAGCAGCAGCCGTATCGGGATCATTGTATTCTTTCGCCGTCGGCTTAATCATCATCGAGCCAATCGCGCTTGTATCCGCCACGGCGGAGCCGTTAATACCGCCGAAGAACATACTAACCAGTATGTTGATATAAAGAAGTCCTCCACGAACCCGACCAACCAACAATCTCGCAAAATCCATTAATCGAATCAATATGCCTGACCCGCCCATTAATTCACCGGCCAATATGAATAACGGAATAGCGACTAGTGTAAATTTATCCAACCCCGTCCACATGCGCTGGGCAAATAAATCCAAAGGCTGATCGGTGATGATGAAAACACTTAACGTGGATAGTCCCAGCGCAAACGCAATGGGTAAGCTATATGCAATGAGAGCAAGAAACAGAACAATATAAATGAGAAGCGCGCTCATAAGTCTCCTCCCAACATCTGGCCGATCATTCGTAAATTAATCTGAATACATGCATATATCGCGCCAACCGACACGGAGAGATAAGGGATCATCATGCTGATTCCGAATACGAACGGATCGTAGCTATCTCTTCCATCCATCGCATATTGAAACCCGTAATAAGCAATGATCAGTAGAAATACGGATAACAACACATGGATGCATCCTTGAACGAATTTACGCGCCGCCCCTTTAAGCTTAGTGACAAGCATATCTACAGCAATATGCTCGCCTGAACGAAGCGCAAGCCCCATCCCTAGAAATGCCATCCACATCAGCATGTATTTCGCTAACGCATCCGCAAAGTTTAGCGGATAAAAAATGATCCAACGAGTAAATACGGAAGCCGATATCGTCAGCACGATTCCTGCTAACAGCAGTACTGTGATGACTTGAACCGTCTTGAACAGAACATGATCGGCTTTCATCACTACCCGTGCGATATGCGCTTTGTTCATTGAAATCCCTCCCAGCTTGAATGGAAAGGGCATGACAGATGCATGCCCCCCATTAGTGCATCATCGCTAGCTAGTTAATAGAATAACCCCAGCCTGATCCATCAACATTTTCGATTTCACTTAGAATCAAATCCAGCTTGTCTTGCGGAATACCCTTTTGCCCGACAAATTCGGACCAAACCTTTTCTTTCGTCACATCTTTCATCCTGCTTTGTTCTTCATCTGGCAATGCGTATACTTCGACACCAGCTTCGGTCATTTTTTGAATATTCTCCGTAATGTAATCGCTTAGAAAATCGACATGCCATTCCTGTGCCTCTTGAATCGATTCGCTTAGAATTTGACGAATATCTTCCGGTAATTCAGCCCATTTATCTTTATTGACAACCGTTACTAGCGAATACCATTGAAAGTTTAAATCAAGCAAATATTTAATGAGACCGCCTTCATGAAATTGACCGGAATAAAAGCTTGCGTACGGAACCGTCAACCCGTCAACCATACCTAACCGGACAGCTTCCGGAGTCTCAGGCCAGTCCACGGTAACCCCTTTGGCTCCCCAAGCTTCCTGAGCGGCAATTTCCAAAGGAGAGCGGGAGGCACGTAATTTCAACCCTTCAAAGTCCTCCAATTTGGAAATTTTCTTTTTTGAGGTGCCGACTTCCCTTGGACCGCCGATCTCAAAAGAAGCAAACCAGGACAAATTAGACTCCGCCAACTCACTGTTCACTCTGTCTTTAATTTTCTCGCTGCGGAATGCCGCAAGCGCTTGCTCGCGGGAGTCGAACAAAAACGGTAAGTGGAATATTTCAAATGCCGGCGTGATCGACGCCAAATTCGCAAACGAATCGGAAGCCATGTCAATATTCCCGTTTTTCACGGCTTCAAATGTCTCGACTCCGGAGCCAAGCTGACCGCCGTGGAGAACTTCCACCTTGATTCGACCATCCGACTTTTCCGCCGCAATCTCTGCAAACTTATCCAGACCATATGCTGTGACATCACTGGCAGATAGCACGTTGGCGACTTTAAACTCGTATGTCTCTTTCTCTCCGCCATCGCTAGTCTTGCCAGATGGAGCGTCGCTTCCCCCGCAAGCCCCCAGCACTGTCACCATCGCCGTCGCAACTAAGCCAACAAACCACTTTTTCATACAACCATCCCCTTTTTAATAGAATTAATCTTCTTCCCAGAAAGCTTTGCCCGATTGGGCCATGAGCTCGAGAATTTTTTCCCGCGGAATGACACCGCACCTTATCGCCCAGGATTCGTACTCCTCGCTCATTGCTTGTACCAGATCAGGATATTGATCCGCCAGATCATTCGTCTCCGATCGATCCTTCCTCATATCATAGAGCTCCCAGTTCCCCGGATACTGCTTCACAAGTTTCCAACGGCCGGCGCGGACCGACGCGTTCCCTTCATGCTCGGTGCAAAACATCGGCCTCTCCTTCTGCTCTCCATTCAGAGCAGGATAGAAACTGACCCCTTCCATCGGCAATATGTCTCTTCCCTTATAGTGGCTAGGGTATTGTGCACCGGTCACTTCCACGATCGTAGCCATCACATCAGGAAGATGCGCTTCCGTGTGCTGGATGGCTCCCTTGTCTCTTATGCCATCAGGCCAATGTACGATGAATGGCGTGGATACTCCGCCTTCGTGCGTCCAATGCTTGTACAGGCGAAATGGTGTGTTCGAGAGATTCGCCCATCCAGTGCCATAACTTTGATAGGTGTCTTCTCCCCCTGGCATAATATGGGGCTGGTTGCCGAATCTTACCGGTTCTCCTTTTCGAGTAGTCATCTGTGCGATCATCAGTTGATGCACCAGATCTTCGGGAGATACATGCGGCGGAATGTCTTCTGCACAAGCGCCGTTATCTGACAAAAACATAATAATCGTATTGTCCAGTTGCTTCGTCTTTTCCAGCGTATGGATAATACGGCCTATGCCTTGATCCATGCGGTCGATTTGAGCGGCATATACTTCCATGCAACGCGCTAGCCACTCTTTATTTTCTACATCTTCCCAATCAGTCACATTCACATCTCGCTCAGTCAATAACCAGGTTGGGTCTATTAAATTCATCTTGACCATTCGTTCAAGGCGCTCTTCACGCAGCTTGTCCCAGCCTTTATCGAAGCGCCCCTTATACTTGGCTATATCTTCTTCATGCGCATGCAATGGCCAGTGCGGCGCCGTATAAGCGACATATTGGAAGAACGGCTTGTCCGGATGTTGCTCACTATGCTGTTCAATGAAGCGGGCGGCTTGATCACTGATTGCGTCCGTATAGAAGAAGTTGTCGTCTTCGATTGCTTCATGCTCGATGTTTTCATTGCCCCGCGTGAGCGTATTGGGATGGTAGAAGCTCCCTGCCCCGATAATCGTGCCGTAGAACTCATCGAATCCGCGTTGAAGCGGCCAGGAATCACTCGGCTCTGTCAAGCTTTTGGATACATGCCACTTGCCGCTCAAATAAGTTCGGTAATTTTGCTCTTTCAACACTTCAGCAATCGTAACGCAACGATCATTCAAGTCGCCGGCATACCCTTCAGGGCCATTATCATACGTCAATATGCCAATACCCGTCTGATGAGGATGAAGTCCTGTCAACAATGAAGCACGGGACGGACTGCACCGCGGCGTATTATAAAATTGAGTGAAGCGGTTTCCATTCTGGGCCAGCTTGTCCAAATTGGGAGTTTGTATTTCCCCTCCGTAACAACCAAGGTCAGAATAGCCCATATCATCATTCATGATTAACAAGATGTTCGGTTTTTGATTCATACGTATGATGTTCTCCTCTCAAGTACGGTTACTGCTTAAAGCGTCTCATCAATTTGATTTCATATTGGTAGTAATCTGGATGGTACAACGCTTTCAAATATTCTACTGATTCGTTTTGTTGGGAATAAGAGATACGTTCAAGGTGTAACAGCGGATCGCCCAACTCGACACCCAGTATGTCCGCTTCTTCTTTCCCCGCTTTTACTGCACTGATTTTTTGATCCGCTTCCTTCAGAAAAATACCCAGTTCATCTTCGAAATACTTGTATATGGCAATCTTATTCAAGTCCTGTTGTTCCAGATCGATACCGATCTCCGGAGGGTAGTAAGCTTGTTCAATCGCTATTGGAATGCCATCGGCATGTCTGACTCTCTTCAGCTCCCATACCGCTCTCTGCTTCATTTGATCTCTGACTTCCTCAGGATGCTGATTCGTCATTCCTTTTCGCAATATATCGGCTCCAGGCTCAAATCCTGCTTCGCGAATCGATTCCGTAAATCCCATCAATCTCCCTACCCAGTTCTCCGGTCGATTGGTATTCAGATAGGTGCCGCGCCCCCTTTCCCGGATGAACATGCCTTCTTCAACCAAGGACTGCATAGCATTTCGAATCGTGACCCGACTAACCCCGAATCGCTCCACTAGTTCAGCTTCTGTCGGCATTTTTCCGTTCTCATCAACCAGTTCTTGATTTTCAACCTCTTTGCGAATAATTTCCCTCACTTGCAGGTGCAAGGGCACACCGCTTTCAAAATCCACTTTATTGACTGCTTCCGATTGATTAGACAGAACTATCACCCTCTTTTATTTGTAGTAACTTTAAAACTAAAGTTATATTGTTACTACATTAAATATTTGTATTAATATTAGTATTATGTCTGTCCCTTGTCAACAAAAACATTTAAAGCGATTACAATCATGATTCAACCGACTACGGGAATGACAAAAAAGGCCAAGCGCCTCAGAACGCCTAGCCTTCTAACTGTCTTCCATGGATGTACTATTGATGTACTATTGATGCACTATCGATCCGCCATGTATGGCGCTTGCCACAGACTTCTTCGGGACGTTGTAATTGCATTCGCACCCGCAGAAAGCGCATTCCGCACATGTTGTTCCGTACGGATTAATCCACCGGCAATGACCGGCACACCGCTGCGTTCCTTCACCTCAGCAATTATATCCGGCATAATGCCGGGCAGCACCTCGATATAATCCGGCTGCGTTTTCTCCAGCAGCTTATAGCTCCGCTCCAACGCATCGGAATCGATCAGGAACAGCCGCTGGATCGCGATCAGCCCGTTCTGCTTCGTCCTGGCGATGACGCTCGCCCGCGTCGAGATCAATCCCGCGGGACGAATCGACTGGCATAGATATTCCGCTGCGTACTCGTCATTTTTCAACCCGTCGATCAGATCCGCATGCAGCAGAACCTGCTTCCCGCTTCCCCGCGCTAGATCCACCATCGCCTGCAGTTGCCCCACATGTCCGCCCAGCAGCACCATGTAGGTATAAGGGGAGGCGAGTATCGCCTCCACATCCTTCCCCTTGCGCGCAGCAGGCAATATGCGCTGCTCATCCGGCAGAACCGGCATAGCCATCTCCTCCTACTATAGCGCTAACTGTCCACCGCTGCCAGACTTGCCGTCTCCTCATCCAGCAGCTTCTGCAGGAACGCCGGCAGTGAGAAGCAGCGGCGCAGCAGATCTTCATTCGCATAGATTGCATCCTTGTCGAACGTCAGCTCATCCGGATTCGGCAGCTCCTGCTTGGAACCGATTGTGAAGCTCCACAAGCCGCCGGGATACGTAGGCACAACAGCCGTGTAAAGCCCCAGATACGGGAACAGGCTGCCAATTCGTTCATAAGACTGCTTCATCACTTCCTGATGCAGAATCGGCGACTGGCTCTGGCAGACCATCAACCCGTCATCCTTCAGCGCGCTCTGCAGATTGTCATAGAAATCCAATTCGAACAGCATCTGTGCCGGTCCTACAGGATCGGAGGAATCCACAATAATGACATCGTATTCCTCACACTTATCCTGCACGAACTTCACGCCGTCCGTATAATGATAACGAATGCGGTTGTCCGACAGGTTGCCGGATACCTCCGGCATATATTGCTTGGACGCGCGAACGACGGCTTCATCAATCTCCACCATATCGATCCGCTGCGCCTCCTCATATTTCACGACCTCCTTCGCCACGCCGCAATCTCCGCCGCCAATAATGAGGACAGATTCGGGACGCGAATGCACGGTCATTGGGACATGTGAGATCATTTCATTGTAAATATGCCCATCCATCGAAGTCGTCTGCACGACGCCGTCCAGCACCAGCATAGGGCCGAACTCGTGTGAGTCCAATATCATGACATGCTGATACGGGCTGTCTTCCTCGAATAATACATCCTTAATGCGATAACTAATCTTCAGATTGTCTCGTTCGTCCTCGGTCAGCCACAGTCCACCCTGTGAACGATGCAAGTACTTCGGCAACCGTTCCATTGTCAACCTCCCCCAAGTCTACGCATAATCCATACCATTGTACCAAAATCACGCCGGAACCGTTACCCCTTCACCAGCAAAGTTCGCAGCCGGTTCAGCGCACTAGCCAGCTCCTGGCCTCTCGGCAGCGCTAGATCACCGGGATGCTGCCCATAATGAGGGGATACCGCATCCAGCCCCTTCTCCTCGATCAGTGTGTACAACTTGTCCATCATGGATGGGATGCTGATATTGCCACCCGCATATCGTCCTGCCGCATAGTTCAGCATGCAGGCGATCGCCCTCGTCTGGCTGCTGTCCACCAGCTGCTCCACGGCAGTCAGATCAATCTCGCTCGTTCCGTACAGAATGCGATCCACCCCCTTCGCGTCTACCTTCTCTCTCCTGCCGCGGGTCGCATCGAAGCTGCCCGGCAGAATGACGCGCGAGGTCACGCTGCCGAAGCTGGCACCGCCCTCCGCTTCTCTCTGCGTATCGACCTCCGCCGCGATGGCGCGCGCTTCCTCCGTCACATTCGACGGCTTATACTCATCCATCATAATGACCGTATCGGCAATATGGAAGTAATCGCCCGATCCGCCCAGCACGAGCACGGTAGAGACGCCATGCTCTTCATAGAGCTGCCTGACCTTGTCGACGAACGGCGTGATCGGCTCCTTCCGCTTCGCCACCAACCGCTGCATACGCGCATCGCGGATCATGAAGTTGGTGGCGCTCGTATCCTCGTCGATCAACAGCGCCTTAGCCCCGGCCTCCAGCGCCTCCATAATGTTCGCTGCTTGAGAAGTACTGCCGCTGGCATCCTCGCTCGTGAAGCGGACGGTGTCCTTGCCGTGGGGCAGATTACGGATGAACGGCGAGATGTCGACCTTCCGAATGCTTCTTCCATCTTCCGCTCTGATCTTGCAGGCGTTGACATCCGCAATGACATACTCCCGTCCGTCGCCCGGCACATGATTGTACACGCCGCGTTCTATCGCCTTGAGCAGCGTGCTCTTGCCGTGATAGCCCCCGCCGACGATAAGCGTCACGCCTTGTCGAACCGCCATGCCGCGAATTGGCTCTCGATGCGGCAGCGGAATCTGCACCTCCAGCGACGGCGGTGAAGTGAACGGGATAACATCCCTCCCCTGAAGCGGCCGATTGCTCACGCCGCTCTCGCGCGGCAGCACCGCTCCGTTAGCGACGAAGGCGACGTAGCCTTGCTCACGCAGGAAGCTCCGAATCGCCTGCTGCTGGTCGGCAAGCTCCAGATGCGCTTGCATTCGCCCACGGTCATACGACCGCAGCGCCTTCAGCACGATGCCGGGCGCATGCTCGCACAGCAGCTTCGCCGCTTCATGACCCAGCACCGACCTTCCCGCAGCGGGCAGGCCGACGCTAAGCCGCACTTCGATGCCCTCCTTCGTGACGACAACTGCCGTCCGCTGCAGCACCTCTTGGCCCGGGGCATCGACAGCGATCAGACCGCTCTTCCCGTTCCCTCTCACCCGCACACTTGCCCTGCGTATTCCTTCAGCCACACTGCGCGCGAAGAAGTCCTCTGCCGCAATCCGCCGCCATGGTGTGGTGAGCCAGCCCGCTTCCGCTTCCCCCTTGAAGGCAACCCTGATTCGAGATGGGGAAGCGAATGGATCGCCTTGCACATAATCGATATGAAGCGTATAGTCAGGCCCCTTGTATGTACCGGCAATATCCTTGTAGGCTTTGTAGCCGCGTCCGTTGATGCGATGTAGCATTTGTGTTAACTTATCCATCTCCATCTGACCCACTCTCTATATATCGTATAATCATATTATTAGCACAACGATATATAGCGAACAAGGGAGAGCGAACCCTCCTTCTACAGAGAGAGAACTGCTTGGCCCGGGAATGGGAGGACATCTGAGTTGAAACGAATATGCATCTATGCGGGATCGAACAGCGGTGTATCGCCTCGATATGGCGAGACAGCGGAACAATTGGGGAAAGTAATGGCCGAGCGGGGCATAGTTCTTGTCTACGGAGGATCGAAGTACGGCCTTCGAGCGTCCAGAGCTGGACAATAAGTGGCAGAACTAAGACTGAGGGACCCGGGCGCATCGCATGCGCTCGGGTCCCTATTTGCGTTTTGACCAATTGCCTTAATCTTTCAAAGCCTGAACCGGCGTAAGCTCATCCAGATACAGCACATTGGCCAGCTTGGATTTGTTCGTCTCCGATACCGTGGAGGCGAAGCCGAAGCTCAGCTGCGCTTTATGCGGATGGCGCATATCCGGAATACTGATCGCCATTCCCTCCGGTTCACGGAAGAGAATATCGCTGCTTCCGGTAATCCGTTCCCGCTGCACAACCTCTCCCGTATTCAGATCCACCGAGGTGATATACGTATTGCCCAGAGGCACAGTCGAGCCGTTCGAACCGTAGGCATTGCCTTCCAGCACATACAAGTATCCGCCGTATGAAGCGAAGCCTTGGAATGTACCCATCGAAGGCTGAGGCACGTCGGCTATTGGTGTAAAGCTGTCATTGGCGATATCCTCCAGACGATATACGCCGAACCGGAACGTGCCGTTCTCCCGATAGCGCATCGTGAGAAGGCCATGCGCCTGATCGATCGTGACGGTGGTGCGGTCCACGCCTTGCTTCAGTCTGAACTTCTCAAGCTGCGGCGAGCCGGGATCATATATGGCGCCGTTGTCGAATGCAAAGCGGGCCAGCTGCGTCCCCCATCCATCCTTTCCCTCTGTGACGGAATCACTCTCCGTCCACAAGTACGTACGACCATCCTCGGTCGATTCGACGCCGATCTGTACACCATGACCAAACCCTCTCAGGAACATATGACCGAGCTCATTGCCCGCCAGATCCAGCTGTGTCAGCGTCAGATCGCCGTTCCTCGCCCGAACGGAGCCGCTGACAGGTGCCGGCTCGTCAGGCAGCTGCTGACCTCCCGCCATCAATTGAACGATATAGACATGTCCGTTCACATTATCGAAGGCAAGGGACTGCATGACAGTATTGTTATGAAGCGCTTTGCCCCTCATAAGCTCCGAAGTGCCGCCGGCGAGATTGAATACTTTGGAGTGCAGCACATCCCGCTCCGCCGTTGCCTGAGATGCGCTTGATGAGAGCAGACACCACATCAGCAGAAGCAATAACACCGTCATCCAAGACGCCTTATACTTGCTCTTATGCCCTTGTTGCCCCCTCGCTGCAGAATCAATCATACCGAAACACCTCCATTGTGATAGACCGCATTATTCATCATTCATTTTATACTGAAATATCTTCCTTCTTCCTGGCCGCTGAGGCCAGGGAGCTCTTGTACTTGCGCCTCTCCATCCAATTGCCCAATCTGGCCATCAAGGAAGCGACAATGACCGTAAATAGGACCATGGCGTAAAATCCAGCGCCGATTCCTATGCCGATGCCGCCAGCATATAAGATCATGGCCGCCGATGTCAGCCCCTTCACTTGAAGGCCGTCCTTCAATATGACGCCAGCGCCCAGAAAGCCAAGGCCGGATACAATCTGGGCCGTCAACCGCATCGGATCCATCATCGTATTGACATTGGCAGCGCTGAACTTCTCGACGCTGTAGATAGACACCAGCGTAATGAGCGTGCTCGCTACGCAGACGTACATATACGTCTTCAGTCCGGCCGGCTTGCTCTTGGCCTCGCGGTCCCAGCCGATGAGAAAGCCTAGAATAGCACTCAGAGTCACACGGATATAAATCTCGCCATGCTCCAACACATACTCTCCGATAAACTCGATCACATCATTCAATCATTCCGTTCCTCCCGTTCGACCCAGGCCACTCAATTGCAGGCGCGAATCAAGCAGCCGCCCAATCTCCAGAGCCGGAACAGGATGATTGCAGGTCATCATCGTTACTCCACAGCTTAATGCGTAATATACTTGCCGATCATCATCCGGACAATAACACCACGCTAGGAGACCGAGATGGCGCAGCTCATCCGCCAGTGACGGCGTAAGCTGCTTCATGCTGATACCTGCGGCCCACATCTTCGAATAAGTCCCATGCTCTCCCGGCACGAAGTTGAACATAGCCTCGCCGGGAAAGCCTTGCGTCTTCACGCCGTATTGATCATGGAGATGGGCAATGATGTTCGCATCAAAGCTCGTGAATACGCATCGGTCCAAATACCCGTAATTCTTCAGCATCGCAACAGCCGCATCAGCCGCCGCTTCGGCATCCGGAGCCGGCTTGATCTCCACGTTCAGCAGCAGCTCCGGCCAGGGAGCGATCAGCTCGCAGAGCTCCGAGAACTCTGGAATCCGAAGACCCGCGAATTCGCCGCCGAACCAGCTCCCCGCATCCAGCCCCCTTAGTTCCTCGCTCGTAAAGCTGCTTACCGGACCCGAACCGTCCGTCGTTCGGTCTACCGTCTCGTCATGAATGATCATCAGAACCTTGTCTTGAGACAAGCGCAGATCGAATTCCAGCATATGCACCCCAAGCTCCAGCGCCTTCTCGAATGCAAGCAGCGTATTCTCGGGATACGCTGACTTGTACCCCCGGTGCCCCGATACGACAATAGAAGGATCTTGTAGCAGTCGCTCTATCATTCATTCCTCACTCCCGTCTCCGCAGTCTATTCCGCCAATATCCGTTCCGCTTCCTTCCGGAACGTATCCAGAGTCGCCTTGATATCGCTGCTGTCATACATGATCGCTTCAATTGCGGAGAAGAACTCATGCATAACTTCCGGCCACGAGACATCTTTATTCGTATCTATCGCATACTCCAATTGATCATAAGCAACCTTTCGGTTCGGTTCTTTGGCCCACAGCTCCTTCATCGGCTCCGATTCCACCATCTTGGTCGTGAACGGCAGATAGCCAGAATCTAGAATAAACTGCTGCGCGCCGTCCGGTTCCTCCATCATATAACGAATAAATTCCCATGCTTCTTCCTTATGCCCAGAGCCGGACAGCATCGCCACGTTGGCGCCGCCTGTCGGATTCGCGAACACAGCTTCTTTCGGCAGAAATGCGGTGACATATTCGAATTCTACCGATTCCAGCAAACGCCCGATTGTGCCTGTCGACTGGAACATCATGCCAATTTTGCCCTCAAGGAACATTTGATTGACGATATTGCCGGAATCTTGCGCCGGCGGATAATATAGCGCTCCCGTCGACTGCAAATCCTTCAAATAGCCGAATACCTTCTCGCCGACGCCATTGTCCATGAAACCGATCGACGTATTGTCATCGTTGAAGAACGTCCCTTGCGCCTGGCTGATCAGCGCGATTGGATACCAAGTGTCATACGGCATCGACAGGCCGTAACGCTTGAATTCATCGCCCTCCTTGACAACCAGCGCATTGGCTGCCGTCTTCATCTCCTCCCAAGTCGTCGGAACCTCGAGTCCAGCCTCGGTCAGCATCGTCTTATTCACATGCAGAATCGGTGTGGAACGGTTAAGCGGCAAGGACACCAACTGATCGTTGAAGAAGGAGTGTCCCAACAAGCCTTGGGTGAAATCGTCCGCGCTCATGCCCGATCCGTCCATATATGGCGTCAAATCCTCCAATACCTCGGAATCAGCGAACAACTGCACATACGCGCGCTCCACCATGCTGATATCCGGCGCAGTCTTGGCCGAGATCGCCTGCTGCAGCTTCGTGACCGTCTCATCATAACCGCCCTGGAAGGTGCCAACGACATTTATGTTCTCATGGCTATCGTTGAAACGCTTGATCAAGGCATCCATGTATTCCCCGTTCTTGCCGCCGAGCGAATGCCAGAATTCAATCGTTACCTTCTCCTGCCCGCCGCCGGAATCGCCTGAACCGGATGTCGCCGCCGGCTGTCCGCCGGATTCGTTATTGCCGCTGCATGCACTCAGCAACCCCATTAACATGGCTGCTACAACCAGCCAACTGATCTTCTTTTTCCTCATCTTGCATCCCCTCCACATTTTTTTATGTGAACCGCGCAGCAACCGCATCCATTAACCGATGCGTTATTTGATGCCGGAGTACACAAAAGCTTTGACGATTTGTTTGGAGCAAAATAAATATACGAGCAGGATCGGCACGACCAGCACCACATTGCCGGCCATTATAATGTTCCAGTTGCTGATCCCTTCCGTTTCTCTCAGCATCGCGATACCTATCGTCAGCGGCCGAACCGAGACAGAATCGGTCATCACCAATGGCCAGAAGTAATCGTTCCAATGGCTGACGAAGCTGAACAGCGCGATTGTCGCCAGCGCCGGCATGGACATCGGCACCATAATTCTCCACATGATGGCGAACTCGCTGGCATGATCCATCCGGGCGGCCTCGATGACTTCCTCCGGCAGCTGCATGAAATATTGGCGCAGCAGGAATATGCCGAAGGCATTGGACATAAAGGGAATAATCTGAGGCAACAGCGTTTTAATCACTCCCCATTCCGCCAGCATCAGATACACCGGGATAAAGGTAACCTGACTCGGAATCATGAACGCCAGCAGCACCATGCCGAACAGAATCGTTTTCCCCTTAAAGCGGTATTTGGCAAAAGCGTACGCCGCTGGAATCATAATAACCAGCTGCATGACGATAATGCTCAACGTAATCACCACGGAATTGCGGGCAAAGATTAGAAATGGGCCGGACTTCATCGCGTCTACGAAATTAACCCACTGGGGAGAAGCCGGAATCCAAGTTGGCGGAAAAGCCATCGTTTCCCGGAACGTCTGAAGCGACGTCGACATCATCCATAGGAAAGGAAAAATAAATACCGCTAATACAAGCGCTTTCACAAAAATGCCTAATGCTGCTTTGACCCGCTTCCCTTCCTGGCTCATGACAGTAACCTCCTTTGCTCGGGCCGATATTCGCCCGTCATTGTCGCCTATTGATAATGAACTTTCTTGGCTAGCAACCTGAAGTACAATAGAGTCAGCATACTGATGATGAGCATCAGCACGACGCCAGTGGCAGAAGCGTAGCCGATATTCGTCGTACGGAAGCTGTAAATGTAATACACGAGCGTATTGGTCGCGTCATTGGGACCGCCGCCGGTCATAATTTTAATCGTATCGAAAACCTTAAAGGACCCGATCGTCATAATGATCAGAATGAAGAACAATTGCGGCGATATAAGCGGCAGAATGATCTGAAATAGAACATGGCGCTTCTTCGCATTATCGATTGAAGCGGCTTCAAGAATGTCCGTGGATATGCCTTGAATAGCTGCCACAAGAATTAGTGTGTAGTAGCCGATGCTCTGCCATACCGACACGATGATCACAGAGAACATAGCAGTCTTCGAGCTTTGCAGCCATGGCGATGGCGGCAAGCCTATCGACTTCAGCATGTAGTTGAGAAAACCGAGATTCGGTTCCATTAGCCACAGCCATACAAGCGATACCGACACAATTGAAATGATATGCGGAGTAAATATGCCGGCCTGAACGATGGCGTTGATCCGTGTTTTCTTGCTAATCCATACGGCGATTAGCAACGACAACGCCATTGTAATGACTACGACTCCAACGGTATATGCCACCGTATTGCCCAACGATTTGTAGAAATCCCCGCGAGAGAATATTTGAATGAAATTATCAAAGCCGATAAACTTGCTCTTGTCCTTGTTCATCAGGTTATACTTGTAGAAACTTAAATACACGAGATAAATCATCGGGTAAATGACAAACGTGAAAATGCCGATCATGGCAGGGCCGATCATAATATAAGGTCTGACAGACTGCCATACCTTTCTTTTGCGTGTTGCCATATCGATGGAAGCCAAGCATTGATCCCTCCTCGATCCAACTGTTTGTATTTCGTCCTCTTCGCACTTCCTCCGCTTACACCGAATAGATCGTCATGCCGTGTTCCCGGAAAGGCTTCAGCTTGTCCTCAGGTGTTTCTTTGCCCGTAATTAGCGTGTGGATCGACGAATTCGGCGCAACATTATGCAGTGAGAGCTTGTCGATCTTGCTGTCATCCGCCACGACAATGATCTCACGCGCCGCCTTGATCATCCCTTGCTTGGCGGGAACGAGCTGCGCCTCCGGATGCATAAGCCCATGAACGGGATGGATTGCAGGGATGCCGATGAACGCCTTTTCCACATGCAGCGAGCCCAGAACATGGTCTGTGAACATGCCGTTCAGCATATAGCTCGACGGATACAGCTCTCCCCCGGTCAGAATCACCTTCACGCCCGGTGAATCCTTCAGTTCGGCAGCGACATTCATATCATTCGTCACGACGATAATATTGGAACGATGGACCAGATTTTTCGCGATATGCAGTGTGGTCGTGCCGGAATCGATAATAATATGCTCCCCGTCTTCTACCAAGCTCGCCGCCATTTGCCCGATGCGCATTTTCTGCTCCAGCCGCGCGCTGGATCTTTCGTTGAATGACGGCTCGTCATGCGTCCACTGCTCCGCGATCACTCCGCCATGCGTTCTTTTCAACAGACCTTCCTGCTCGATCTCCATCAAGTCGCGCCTGATCGTTGCCTCGTGCACGCCGAATTCCTGGGCCAGGACGGACACCGTCGCGATTCGATGCTGCCTTACGTATTCGACAATCCTTATTTTGCGTTCTGCCGCTAACATATTCATTCCTCCACTTATGCTCGAATTTACTTCTATTATTGTATATTTTCTGCGCATATTTGCAAATTTACTGTCATCTAAATAGGAAATACGCAGTTGCGAGCACAAGCGAAAATGTCACATCAACTTCTGAACGTTAGGACCATTGGAATTGCAGCAGCACCTTCTTCCACCCCCGGTTGCTCTCCGCATCGCCCATCGCTGAATCGAAATCCGAAGCCGAAGTGATCGGCGTCATTTCCTCCGGCAGCAGCTTGGCAAGCGTCCGCTGGCATTCCGGATGTCTCATCGCAGTCAGAACGGGAGGGTAGTCGGAGATGGAGCTTCTGCTGCTTCCCCGCATCGTAATGCCTTTCTCCAGCACATCCCTCGTATTGATCGGCACCCGGTCTTCCGATACCCCCATCAGAATGAGCTGTCCCCCCGGGCCCAATAGATCAATGGCTTGATTGATGGCGCTCTCGGAGAAGCTTCCGCCTGTGCATTCCAGCACGACATCGTACTCATCACTCGATGAGAAGTCATATTCCTGTACCAGGCTCCGTCTTGCGAATTCGAATTGGGCCAGCTTCTCGGGAACCGCTCCGAACACATGCAGACGATCCGCTTCAACACCGTACACATGTCGCAGCACGGCAGCCGCGAGATAACCGACCGGACCATCTCCGAACAAAGCAATTCTGGCGCTGCCAAGCCGATCTTTAACATGGACGAGCGCTTGATAGGCAACTGAGCACAATTCCCCCAGCACCGCGATTTCATCAGGTACCTCGTCGGGAATCGGAATCGCGCAAGCCGCCGGGACGACGAGCCTGTTCTGCGCGATGCCGTCTGTGCCGCTGCCAAGGAAGCTGCCTCTGTGGCAGTAGTTTTCCCCATGGCCGTTACGGCAGGCTGGGCAGCAGCTTTCGGGCGGAATGCCATCGCTCAAGTAGCCCGGAATATTGGGAACGACGATGACGCGCGTTCCGACAGGAAGCTCGGGAAGCCGGCTTTCCGCGATGCGGCCGATGCCTTCGTGAATAAGGGCCATTGGCAGCTTTCGTGCCAGCGCCTCAGGTCTTCTATGGCCTGCATAATAACGCAAGTCCGCATGGCATATGCTTCCCATTAACGGTTCAATGACCACTTGCCAATCACGAACTTCATGTTCGATTTCCGTCTCAACCACTTGATGCGGCTTAACCAGCCGATACGCCTTTGATCGAACGCGGGTATCATTAACGCCGAAATGAATCAATACTCATAACCTCCACTCATATTTGCTCATTAATGTTTATATATGTTTATAATTGCTTATATGAATCATACAACCACATTCCCCCTGCGTCAACCTTTTTTGTTCACTTTTTGCTCATAAATGTTTATAGTCGCGCGTTATAGTTGTTTAATCTGCTTTTTATTGTTCATTTTAGTGTAATTTATTATCTATAAATGCTTGTTTATACTCATTTGAAGAGCGTATGCGTTGTCTCTACTATCATGCGAGCAAAAGGATATCAAGCGAATACAACGACCGTGTGACTCACTAGCCTATCGTACGAGCGGCGTTGAAACTCTTCTAACCAGCTGAATCCGTTTTAGCCTGGCATACACCTTTTTGGCGCTCCAATGTAGGATTCATACACTATTTCGACTCGCACACACCTTTTTGGCGCTCCAATGTAGGATTCATACACTATACCGGCTCGCACGCGCCTTTTTGGCGCTCCAATGTAGGATTCATACACTATTTCGACTCGCACACGCCTTTTTGGCGCTCCAATGTAGGATTCATACACTATTTCGACTCGCACACACCTTTTTGGCGCAACAATGTAGGATTCATACACTATTCCGGCTCGCACACGCCTTTTTGGCGCTCCAATGTAGGATTCATACACTATTCCGGCTCGCACACGCCTTTTTGGCGCTCCAATGTAGGATTCATACACTATTTCGACTCGCACGCGCCTTTTTGGCGCTCCAATGTAGGATTCATACACTATTTCGACTCGTACGCGCCTTTTTGACGCTCCAATGTAGGATTCATACACTATTTCGACTCGCACACGCCTTTTTGGCGCTCCAATGTAGGATTCATACACTATTCCGGCTCGCACACGCCTTTTTGGCGCTCCAATGTAGGATTCATACACTATTTCGACTCGCACGCGCCTTTTTGGCGCTCCAATGTAGGATTCATACACTATTTCGACTCGTACGCGCCTTTTTGGCGCTCCAATGTAGGATTCATACACTATTTCGACTCGCACACGCCTTTTTGGCGCTCCAATGTAGGATTCATACACTATTTCGACTCGTACGCGCCTTTTTGGCGCTCCAATGTAGGATTCATACACTATTTCGACTCGTACGAATCGATCCTCTGGCTTCTGTTATTCACTTGAACTTTATAAACTCTACATCATAAAAAAAAGAGCAGTCCAAGATGACCACTCTGTTTCTCGCAGCAATTTGATCCTAAATATCCCCAGTGTTTTCCGAAATTGGAGGATTCCAAGTGAACATATCGTAGACAACCCATCTTCCATCAGGGTTTTGCGGATCACGGCCGGACTTTTGCGGATCAGGGCCGGACTACAATGCCGTCGGCATGTATAGACGTCCGGAAAAGCATATCCAGCTCTTCATCCAGATCAGCGCCGCCCTTGTCACACTTGCCTGCTTCTATTGTTAACTCTTCTAATATTTTCTCTACATAGTTGTTAATGACATGAAGCTTCGGCTCCATATCGAGCTCTTCCCCCGCCATCTTCCTCGCCAACAGCCGCTCCACCGTCCCCCTCAGCTCTCCGTCAGCAGGAAGCAGCTGTTCCACCAGCTCCATGAAAGCCATAGGCGGCATTGCGTCAAATCGCCGAATCCACTCGCATGCCAATATCGGACGCAGCACGTAGAAATACTTTTTCACCCGCACACGCTCACCTTGCAAATAGTCCCGGTAATTCCCCTTGGCCATATGCACATAATGGTGCATGCACGATCTTGGCGAGAAAGCTCGGCTCGCAAGCTGGCGAAATCTCGCCGCAAAGTTGACGTTCTCCCGGTAGATGATCGGAGACTGCAGCCATTCCAGCAACGGAGGATTGGACTTACGGAACAGCTGCAGCGCCTTCCTAACATCCCACCCGCTTATATCCAGTTGGTCGCTTATTGGTCGTTCGATCACATCTCTCCTGTCGAAGATCGACAGATACCATTCCACAGGACGCGCATAGATGAACCGTACATCGTAATCGCTGTCCTTGGAAGGGAAGCCCCACGCCCGGCTGCCAGATTCGCACGCATACAGTATGCGAATTCCTTCTTCTCGCTCCAGCCGCTGCAGTTCACGCCCAATCTCTTCCTTCATTTTCACATCCACCATGCCTTCCCGCCTCCCCCATCCTATGTATTACCTTATTTTGCACAGAGAAGACGTTCACGTACATGGCGAAAGTATAGCGAAGAACGAAGTTTTCAAAACACGCAAGACACCTCCCCAATGGATCCCCAAGACCCATCGGGGAGACTTCCCCAAGTATCTATGGTGCTGGGCAACCATTATTGCTTGAGCTTTTCGATTGAGGAGATCAACTTCTTTACATTTTCGAGCTCTGCGATGTACTCTTTATCCACTTCAAAGTAGTTGACATTGGCCAGGTCTTTCATGGATACAACAGCTCCATCTAAAATGGAGTCGATCTTCTGACGGAGTGCTTCAACAGTTCCATCAGGAGCAGCAGGATTTTGCACCATAGACGTATCGTTAAGTTGGTATACTCCGGTATCAATACGAGAAATTGTTTCGTCAGGCAGTGAGGATAGAGCTGCAGCTATATGCCCCTCTGTAAAATCAACTCCATCCGCTTTGAGTTGAGCGATAAACTCTTTCCTTTTCAGCATCCCGTGTTTGGACAGATATTTCCGAGCCAAGTTGCGGATTTCCGAAGTCTTTGACATTGCAACAACCTCCGTATGTTCATTTTTCTTCCATCCTTAAGGAAGAAACAAAAGGAAGGAATGAAGAAATTGTAACACAAAGAGAAAGAAGTGTAAATAGACCTCTGCCACCAGGAGCACACAAAGAGCTCGACAGCAAGTAGCTACCGAGCCTGTGCATTTCTTATTATGCTTTATGTCGCCTTGTCTCATAGATCAGCGTTAACTGGATCATGCCTATTATGGGCAGTGGCTACTCCCAGGAGCGTCGTAACGTGATCATCACTACTTGGTATGCCTACAACGCCTTCACCATGCCGCCGTCCACAAGAAGAGATTGGCCCGTGACATACGTATTGGCGAATGAACCGTAGAATGCCACCATTCGGGCGAATTCAGCAGGATCACCTAATCGTCCCAGCGGAATCTGCGCGATCGCCTGAGCTTGCACCTCTTCCATGGAGCTGCCGATCTCCTTCGCCTTCGCTTCGTCCAGCTGCAGCAGACGGTCTGTCGCGATTCTCCCCGGCGCCACCGTATTAATAAGAATGCGGTCGCTTGCCAGTTCAGAAGCGAGGCTCTTCGTCAAAGCGGCGATGCCGGCACGGAATACGTTAGACAGCAAGAGGCCGTCAATCGGCTGCTTGATCGAGGAAGAGGCCAGATTGACGATCCTGCCTTCGCCAGCACTGCGCATGTGCGGCAGCGCCTCGCGAATAAGCTTGATGGCGCTCATCAGGCAGAGCTGGAAGCCCCGCTCCCAATCCTCATTGGTCAAAGTGGCGAACGTGCCTGGCGAAGGGCCGCCCGTATTCGTCACCAGCACATCGATTCCCCCGCGGGCCGAGGCTACCGCTGACAAAGCTTGGCGGATATCCTCTTCACGAAACACATCCATTTGCACGATTTCCACCTTGCTGCCCGTCGCCGCAAGAATATCGTCGCGAGCAGCTTCCAGCTGCTCCAGACTGCGGCTTGCTATCGTTACTTTCGCTCCCTCACTGGCAAATGCAAGTGCGCTCGCCTTGCCGAGACCTTTGCTCGCCGCCGCCACAAAAACAGACTTGTCCTGCAATCCCAAATCCATATCTTTACACACATCCTTCGCTGATCATCGTTATGCGAACGGACCTGTCTCAAGCTGGGGATTCATCATCGTTCCTGATGCGCTTGAAGCGGTAACCGCCTCGCCTTTGTAGCCATTATCAGCTGTAGCTGCCAGCACGTCAAGGCAGCGCTAGCTTGCCCATAACCGTAGGACAGCTGGCGCCTGTCGCCGCAGGAACATTATTGCTGCGGCCAAGCAGGCAAGCGTGCCCTAACAAAGCGAAGATGAGCGCTTCCTTGGCGTCATCGCTCACACCAAGAGCGCTTGCCGTCGTCACACCCACCTCCGGCAGCAGCGATTGGAGCAGCGAGAGCAATGTCTTATTGTGCGCACCTCCACCACTGACGATGACCTCATCGACCTGACAACGGGGCATGACAAGCTTGCGGCATGCGTCTGCAATCGTATGCGCCGTGAAGGCCGTTGCGGTCGCGATGATGTTCGCGGGAGCCTGGTGAGAGGCACGCTCCAGCAAAGCGACAGCGTACTCCGCGCCGAACAATTCGCGTCCCGTAGACTTCGGCGGAGACAGCTTGAAGTAGGGATGCGTCAGCAACTCTTGCAGCAGCGTTTCATCCACCTTCCCTTCGGCCGCCCACTTGCCACTCTCATCATAATGCAGCTGCCCGTCGGATAACGCATGAACAAGACTGTCTATAACCATATTGCCTGGACCCGTATCGAAGGCTATCAACTGATGCATCTCAGCATTCGGCGGCAATACAGTGCAATTGCCTATACCGCCAATATTCTGAAGCACTCGCCCCTTCTCAGGATGGCGAAATAGCACGAGATCGCCATAGGGCACAAGCGGAGCGCCTTGCCCGCCCACCGCCATATCGGCGGGACGGAAGTCGCCCACGACCATTGCGCCCGTGCGCTTGGCGATGACGGACAGATCGCCGAGCTGCAAGGTGGAGCTTGGTAGATAAGGACGACCAGTAACTGCCTCTGGCATATGCCATACAGTCTGCCCATGCGAGCTGATGAAGTCAATCTCCTCCATCCGCATGCCTGCTTGCTCCACAGCTTTCAGTGCCGCGTCAGCGAACAGCTCACCCAAGTAAGCGTTCAAGCCGCATACCTGCTGCACGTTCGAACGCTGCGGATCGCACAGCTCCTTCAATGTACTGCGCAATGCATCGTCATAAGCCTTCGAATAAAAATGAAGGAGCCGTACCTGAGACTCCAGGCCGCTCCCTTCAATTTGCACGATCGCAGCGTCCACTCCGTCAAGCGAAGTGCCCGACATCAGCCCTACAGCCGTCACGACAGTTTTGTCATTTTTCCATTGGAACAAGTTATCACTCCTTTTTACAAACTTCCCCGCTCCAACCGATGCACCATACTCTGCAGCTCCCAAATCAGCTGCTTTCCACTCTCCAAGCAAGGATTCATCGACTGCAGCACCGCACGCGCACACTTTTGCCGCTCCAACCGATGCCACTTACCCTGCCACCCCCAAATTTGGTTACCTTCCTGCTCAGTCCATCCTACTTGCCCTGCTTCAAGCCATTCAGAGCCAGCAGAACAGCGCCATACGCCGCATCGTGCCGAGCGGATATGCAGCGCACCTCCGGGTGCCGGCTTGCCAGCCGCTCGACGAACGATTCTCTCACATAGCGGTTATGAACGAGTACGCTGCCTGCCAGCGCCAGCTCGCCTTGAGACAGCTCCAGCCGTCCGATGACGGCCGAAGCCAGCTCCGTCAGCGCATCTGCGCTGCGCTCTACGATACCGTGTGCCGCTTCGTCGCCGGCATCGCAAGCCTCTGAGAGCAGCGGAGCAATGGCAGCGATCTCGCCTTTGCTTCTCTCCTTGGCATATACGTAGCCGATCAGCTCCTGTACACTTGTTACTTGAAGCCTGTCGAATACGAGCCGCTTGATCACCGTGGCGGGGATGCGTCCGTCCTCGGCCATGACAACCGCGGACAACAGCTCGCGCCCAATGCTATAGCCGCTTCCCTCATCGTCGATAAGATGGCCGAAGCCGCCGGCGCGATGGCTGCGACCCGACGCTGTCCTGCCATAGCAGATGGACCCCGTTCCGGAGATCAGGATCATGCCGTTCAGCCCGCCATGGGCGCCGCACAGCGCCGTCTCATGATCGCCGACCAGCAGCACCTCGCCTGCATAACCGCCCTCGCGAAGATACTCCCTCAATCTGACGCTCGCGGCCGGATTGCTGATACCTGCAGCTCCGACACAGATATGAGCGCAGGCATCTAACGTACTGCACGCATCGGCGATCTCTCCGCATATCGCCAGTACTGCCGCACGCACGCTTTCATCCCTCAATCCATTGCCGTTAAGCGGTCCCGCCGTGAACGTACGCACGACTGCGCCTCGCTCATCCGCTATCGTGACGGCCGTCTTCGTGCCTCCGCCGTCAAGCCCTGCCACATAACGCATCCCCGCATCACCTCTGTTACGTATCTATTGTCTAATGCTTGCAGCAGCCTTATACGCTATACGCTTCTGCATGCGAACAAGCGCCGCCCCTATAACTTCAGCATGGGGCGACACCTGGCTCACCTAGTTATATAGATGGTAATCTGACTTGCGCAGTGCGAATCCGGCGCTCTCTTCCCGGAAGCGCTCCAGCATTGCCCCGGCATCTGTGCCTTCCTCCCGATACAGAGCGTCCCCGCAGAGCAAGTCAATGAACGGCCTGCCGTTCTCCCGGAACGGAGGCAAGTACTGGAAGTCCTTCTGGAACAGTCTTCGAACCGTATACAGCAGCTGCACTCCCGTCTCCACCGGCCGGATCGCCCGCTCATCCATCACATGCACATAGACGCCGCCGCACAGCTCGCCGGCATGCTTGGATGCCGTCGGCTTGAAGTAGACGGGGCGGAAATGCACGCCGGACAACCCCAAGGCGTTCATCTCCTTAGCCAACATCTCCGCTTCGACGAATGGAGCGCCGATGATCTCGAACGGTGCCGTCGTCCCTCTGCCCTCGGACATATTCGTCCCTTCGAACAAGCAAGTGCCAGGGTAGAGCAAGGCGGAATGGAAGCGCGGAATGCCCATGGAAGGGGGAATCCAGACACGACCCGTGTCCGGGTGCAGCATGGATCGCTCCCACCCGCTGCAGCGGATGACATGCAGCTCCGCTCCCCAGCCCATCTCTTCATTGGCCATGACCGCGATCTCCCCTGCCGTCATGCCGTAACGCACCGCGAGTGAATAATTGCCGACGAAGGAGCGGAATCCATCCTTCAGCACATTGCCTTCCACCGTCACGCCATCTAGCGGATTACAGCGGTCCAGCACGACGAACGGCTTGCCGCTTGCCGCGCAATCCTCAAGCGCGTACAGCATCGTATAAATAAAAGTATAGTACCTTGTGCCGACATCCGCGATATCGTAGACGACCATATCCACTTCATCCAGCATTTCCTTCGTCAGCCGCTTGGAATCTTTCCGATATAAGCTGTGTACGGTCGCACCTGTGGCGGGGTCACGATATGCATCTACAAGCGCGCCCGCTTCCTGATCGCCCCTTACGCCATGCTCTGGGGAGAACAGCGCCGCCAGATGAAATTGCTCATGCATAATATCGATCGTAGAACGAAAGTCGGCTGCAAGGCCTGTCGGGGACGTAATGAGCCCGAGCCGCTTGCCGCGCAGCAATCGCGAATATTCCTTTATGTTGTCTATGCCGTTTCGAATCATACGCTCATCCCCACCCATCTTGCCATCTACAGCTCCGATTGGCGAAGCCGCATGGTTTCCTCCGGAATCATGAATGTCTCGGCATATTCCTTCCGCGCTTCAAGGCCGCGAACTCGCGCAAGAGATTTGTAATAATCCATATAATTGAACGACTTGCTGCCTGTCACGAACCAGTGCGTCGATAACGCCTCGATCCATAGGTCGAACGCTTCCTGGTCGAAATCCACATACACATAAGGTATATAGTCAACGGCATCCTCCCAGTTCTCCCCGTAGTATAGCCTGGGAGCGAAGTGAGCGGGAAGCTCTCTCTCCATCGCGCGCAAGCCGGCGAAAAATCTGGCATCATTCACAATTCGATGCGTCGTGGCATGATCCTTGTGCATACTGTTGCGATGGTGGGTAATAATAATGCTCGGCTTCACCTCGCGTATCACATCGCATACGCGAAGGCGTATCGCCTCATCGTCGGGAACTTGTCCGTCCGGAACCTCGAATACGCGGGCCTCGCCGCCTAGCATCGACGCGAAAGTATGCGCTTCGCGCACCTTCTGCTCCCTGTAATCCGCCACGTCCTGCCCCTCCGGAACTCCGCGTTCGCCGGCGGTTAGCGCCAGGGTGACGATGCGATCCCCTTTCAAATAATGACTGGCCATGACCCCGCCGGCAACCAGCTCCATATCGCCTACATGGGCGCCAATGCCCAATATCGTAATCGGTTCACGTTCACTCATGATCCAAGCTCCCTTCTCATTACCGCAAATTCCTTCACCGTCTCAAATCCCGCTTTCTCATAAATACCGATGGCCGGATTCGTACTTCCTGTATAGATGGACATATAATCCGCTCCGATATGACGGAACGCTTCGCACAGCCGGAAGAACAACAGCGACCCCAAGCCGCGCCCTTCGTGCTCCTGCATGACGCCGATTCCGGCAAAGTATCCCCGGCCGTTCTCACTCCGAATAAGGGGACCGGCAAATCCGACAGCCTCTCCACGTTGGGCGGCTATCAGGAACGGTACCCCGCCTGCCGCGCTATCGGCAATATCCTTGCTCCACAACGGATTACCAAGCGCAACCAGCATCTCTCCCACCCCGCTATGGTATGCCGGATTATACAGAGCTACCGAGTAACCCGCATCCTCGGCCCGCTTCTCCTTGGCATGCGCGCTGTCAGGCACCTCATAGCCGTCAAGCTCCATATACATCGCATGCTCGATTGCGCGCTCCATGTAGCCGCGGCTCAGCAAGAAGGCGTGAAGCTCGCTGTCGACAGGCACGCCCGGAGCATTATTATGCTCATGTCCTGGCGTATTCGGTATATACCAAGGCAACTGCATGGGATTGAAGAACAGTACCTCCGCCTGAACCTTGCCCAGCGATTGGAATCGCCTCTCCAATCCCGATAGCAGTGACGCATAGACTACATCCCGGTTGACGGCTTCCACACCTACGACAATGCATGTGATGTAGCCCGCCACATCGCCATAGGGCAGATCGCTGCCCGTACAGCCGCAGCCGAAGCCTTGCAGAACGCCATCCTCCAGCCACAAGAAGGCCGTCTCCTCATCGAAATAACGATTGTGCCGAATAATGGCGCGGAAGCTCGCCTCCGTCATCTCCTTATAGCCGTCTTTCACCATCTCAGCGTTCCATAACGCGATGACCTCGGGCATGTAATGATCTTGCCAGTTAATAAGCATAGCTCGCCTCCTAACCTTTCACCGCACCGACGGTTACCCCTTCCAGGAAATAGCGTTGCAAGCTGAAGAAGAGGATGAACATCGGCAGGGCAGATATTGTTGCACCGGCCATCATTGGAGCGAAATACGTTGTATTCGCGAACCGGAAGTTTTTCAGTCCGACCTGGATCGTCTGCATATCCATCGTATTGGTGACCAAGAACGGCCAGAAGAACGTATTCCATGTCTCCATGAACGTCAAAATTGCCATGACCGCCATAACCGTCTTGGACAGCGGCATAATAATGCGGAACAGAATCTGAAGCTGGTTGCACCCTTCCACCTTGGCGCTCTCCAGAACTTCCTTCGGAATGGTGCTCATGAACTGCTTCGCGAGGAAGATGTTATAGACGGTTACAAGCGACGGCATAATAAGGGCACGATACGTATTCTGAATTTCGAATATATTAACAATCAGAATATACAGCGGCACTTGCGTTACTTGATACGGAATCATCATGGCGCAGAGCAGTACGGCGAACAGTACGTTGCGGCCTCTGAAGTTGATCTTCGAGAACGCGTATCCCGCCATCGTAGCGAATATGACATTGGACACCATGACAACGGTAGCTACAATTAATGAATTCCACAGCCAGCGGTACGAATACTCGCTGTACTCGAAGAAGAACTTGTAAGACTCCAGCGTGAACTTGCCTGGCCATATGGAATAACTGACCGCCCCTGCCTCTACGGGATCACCGAACGACGATATGATCATGAAGTAGATCGGGAACAATGTCGCGAGCGCGAACAGCAGAAGGAGGACGATAATGATGGTGTTGCGCACATATCTGGCTGTCCGATTACCTAAGTGATTGTTGTATAAAGCCAAGTCCCATTCCCCCTTCTACCTCAATATTCCACGTCTTTGCCAAGAAATTTGAACTGAATAAATGCGATAACACCGATGATCAGTGCCAAAATAAGCGATTGCGCAGCTGCCGTGCCGAATTCAAAGTACTTGAACGCCGTATCGAAAATAAGCAGGCCGACCATCGTCGTGGAGTGATTCGGACCCCCGCCCGTCATCAGATAAGCATTCTGGAATACCTGGAAGGAGCCGATCACTCCCGTCACAAGCAAGAATAGCGTTGTCGGCTTCAGGCAAGGAATGACGATATGCCACATCTTCTGCAGGAAGTTCGCTCCGTCAATCTCCGCTGCTTCGTAATAGCTGTCGTCGATGCCCAGCAGGGCCGCGACATAGATGATAATGCTGGTGCCATGGCTGGACAGCCACGACATGAGCACGAGCGAGAACATCGAGGTGGAGCTGGAGCCGAGCCAGTTCTGGTTCTCGATGCCGAACCAACCGATAACTTCGTTCAGTATACCCGCCGGCATCGGATCGTAAATCCAGAGCCACACGACCGACAGTGCAACACCTGAGGCGACAGCTGGCAAGTAATAAATGGCTTTGAACGTCGTCTGCAGCCACTTCTTCAGCGGCATGATCATAATCGCTACGCCGAATGACAGCATCAGTGCCACTGGCACAGTCAATATCGTATAGATGACCGTATTCCATACCGCCTTGCCGAACAGCTCGCTGCGGAATATAGATGAATAATTGTCCAGGCCGACATACGTCGAACCGAGCGGACTATATTGTTGAAAGCTGATGATGAATGCGCTCACAACCGGATACGCCGTGAACATCGCGTATACGACCAGCGCGACGGCTATAAAGGCATATGCCCATGCTCCGTCTCCTCTGTTTAATCGCCCTTTGCTTCTTGTTGCTGTTCGAGCCATAAGCGGGACTCTCCCTCCTGTAACCGCCGCGCCTTGCGCATAGACTGCCCTGCCTCTGACGCTGGCCATCTGTCAGACTTACGCTTCCCTTCGCGGTCAGTATTGTACTGCTTGCAAAGATGAAGAAAGGATAGCCACCTTCGCATGGGGCGGCTATCCACACTGCTGTCTTACTTCACTACCCCGTCTTCACCGAATACTTCGATTGCGGCTTTCTTCACTTCATCGTACATTTCCTCCGGCGTAATTTCGTTCGCCAGCAGCGCTTGCAGCTTCGGAATGACGACTTCATTTTCAATTTTAATCGCTTTGGCTCCAAGGTCGACCGGAATGTCCGGACGGGCAGGCGCCGCATGCTTCAGCATTTCTTCCACTGCAGCCACGTTGGCAGGGTTGCGGTTCGTCTCCATGCTCTCCGCCGCCTTGCGTCCGCTATCCGTAATATGAGCCGCGAACAGATCATTATTCGTCGTAGCCGCTACTTCGCCGCTCGCCAGGAAGTAAGCTGCTTTTACAATATTGGCTTTATGTTCTTCGGATGGCTCCTTCTTGCCGCGGAATGCTACATAACCGTCAACGACCGCATGATATGCTGGCGGCGATCCCGCGAAGGATGGCGTAGGAAGTACGATATAGTCCACTTTTATACTGTCTTTGACAGCGCTACCATCGTTAGCATCAATCTTCGCATTGTTCTTGTTCGCGGAATTCTCGAATACGGCCAAGCCCTTGCCCGTTATCATCGTCTGTCCCGTCAGGAACATGTTCCAGCGCTTGCCGGCATCTACGGAACTCAGTTCTTTCGGCATGGAGCCGTCGTCGATCATTTGCCTGATCCCTTTCAACACTTCCAAATAATTCGGATGCGTATAAGCGTACTTCAGATCGTCTGTGAACGGGGAAGGCATGCCTCCGCCCTTCACCATAATGCCCAGATAGTCCTTGGACGCTACGCCCGCAGTAGCGAATACGAAGCCGTAACGGGAGTAGTCGTCGCCGTTCTTCACGACGCCTTTCTTGATCTCTTCACGGAACTGCTCGTAAGTCCAGCCTTCCTGCTGCACCTTCTGCCAGTCGACGCCAGCTTCCTCCAGGAACTGCTTGTTGCCGCCTATCGCATGCACTTCCATATAGGCCGGGAAGCCGTACAGACCGTCGCCTTTCCTCATATAATTCAGCGGTGCCTCATCGAAGTCATCCGTCATCTCCGGGGTAACGAGATCCTTAACGTCCAGCACCATGCCCATCTGCGCGTACTTGGAGATGCCCTCCGAATTGATGAAGGCAATGTCCGGCGGACTGCCCGCGTTCACTTGCGTATCCAGCTTCTGCGTCATATCCTCCCAGCTGGCCGGTTCAATCTTTAGCGTCAGATGAGGATATAGCTTGTTGAAGTCCTCTTCCATCTTCTTGAAGTTCTCTTGGTACGTCGGAGACACAGGAGGCAGCAACGCTGTAATGGTATCTTTCTTCGGGGCGTCCGTCTGCTTGTCGTCACCCGGCTTACTGGTATTCGTGCCTGTGGAGTTCGTTGGCTCCGGATTATTATTGCCACCGCCGGAGCAAGCGGTCACTGCTCCCGATAACAACATAAGAGCCATCATGGATGCCGCAAATCTTGTTTTTCTGTTCATTTTCAAGATCCTCCCTTTAAACTTAATCCTATATACAGTCTACCCCGAAGTTTAAATAACTTTGGTGCAGACCCGTATAGCCTCCTTCAGATTGCCGTCTGTCTGTGCCAGAACCTGCTTCGCTTCCGAAGCGTTAAGACCGGACTTGATCATCATAATCGCCAGCTTGCAATCCATGGAGGATCGCTTCAGATAGCTCGCTGCCGTCTCTTCATCGGCGCCCGTTGCCGTCTTGATGATGCGCAGGGACCGGTCGAACAGCTTCTTGTTGCTTGCCTTCAAATCAACCATCAAGTTATTGTAGGTCTTGCCCAGCTTGACCATTGTGCAAGTCGTCAGCATATTCAGCACCAGCTTCTGCGCTGTCCCCGCCTTCAATCTGGTGGAGCCTGCTATGACCTCCGGGCCGACGACCGGCGCGATGCATATATCGCACGCTTCTTCCAGCCGCGAGCCTTTATTGTTGACCACTCCGATCGACACAGCTCCCAGTTCCTTCGCTCGCTTCAATCCTTCGATGACGAAGGCGGCGCTGCCGCTGGCGGAAATACCGACTACCGCATCCTTGTCTGTTACGCCGATGGAATCAATCAGATTCCTGCCGGCTTCACCGTCATCCTCGCAGCCTTCCACAGCTGTTCGCAACGCTTGATCGCCCCCGGCAATATGTCCCTGGACGAGCGAAGGCTCCGTGCCGAAGGTCGGCGGACACTCCGATGCGTCAAGCACGCCAAGCCGCCCGGAAGTTCCCGCTCCGATGTAGTACATGCGTCCTCCGCTCGACAGCACCTTGTGAAGCGCTTCCACAGCTTGCGCAATACGAGGCGTCTCGGCGGCTACGGCGATCGGCACCTTGGCATCCTCAGCGTTGAGCAGCTTCAGCATTTCCTCCGTCGTGCATTCGTCAATCATACTCGTATTAGGGTTGATTCCCTCCGTCGTAAGGCTTGCCAGGTAGTCATTCATCGTTATTCCCCTAACCTGATCATGTATAGGACCGGCCGGCCCAGCTGATCAATTGTTTCTACTTGTGAAGCACAGTTCTATCTTAAAACGTTCCCATCAAATTCGTCAATACATTTTGAAATATTTTTTTATGTTGGAGCAAACTATTGGTTTTTTATATCGAAAAATAGCGTGATTCGACAGCACGCCAAATAGCGGCTTGAATAGCCGCTCAAGCCGATTCGCGTCTGGCTATCAACGCCTTGGAGTGCACATTTCGCCGACACTAATTGGTCGTGTACGCAACATTTCGGCGCTCCAGTGTATGCTACCTACACTATTTCGCCTCGCACGCACCATTTCGGCGCTCCAGTGTATACTACCTACACTATTTCGCCTCGCACGCACCATTTTAGTGCTCCAGTGTATGCTACCTACACTATTTCGCCTCGCACGCACCATTTCGGCGATCCAATGTATGCTACCTACACTATTTCGCCTCGCACGCACCATTTCGGCGATCCAGTGTATGCTACCTACACTATTTCGCCTCGCACGCACCATTTCGGCGATCCAATGTATGCTACCTACACTATTTTGCCTCGCACGCACCATTTCGGCGATCCAGTGTATGCTACCTACACTATTTTGCCTCGCACGCACCATTTCGGCGATCCAATGTATGCTACCTACACTATTTTGCCTCGCACGCACCATTTCGGCGATCCAATGTATGCTACCTACACTATTTTGCCTCGCACGCACCATTTCGGCGATCCAGTGTATGCAACCTACACTAATTCCGCACGTTCGCACCAATTCGGCGCTCCAGCGGCAAGCGCACAAGAAGCTGCAAAGGTCCGTTCCGACCTTCGCAGCTTCTCCTTATCCGAGCTATCAAGTGTAAAATGTTGTCAAAAGCAATCCGAAGCAATCCCTCTATATTGCACAGGCAGACCGCTCTTATACAGATGCGCGGTTTCGCCAAGCGCGACACAGCGAGGCATCGCCCATTGCTCCGAACTCCGATCCATGACCACGGTCGTCACAGAGCTCGGGGCAAGCCAGAAGCCCGACCATGCGATGGATACCGGAATGTTCAGCAGATGAGCAAGCCAGGTTACGCCTAGACCGCCGTGACAGTATACGGCAATCCTCTCTTTATTGGGGCGCTCGCAAGCATAGACGGCACCTTCTCGTCTATAGCCATGCTGCTCCAGCAAATGGTCGGAGCCTTGCCGAATTTCCTCTATTCGCTCATTCAACTGCGGCTGATGGACCGTGAAGCAAGGATGCTCTCCCCATGTATCGTGAGAAGGCAGCGCCGGTTGATTCATAATGATCTCTCCCGGCACATTGAACGGGCTTACTTTGCCGACTCCTTCGATATGCTGATACATCCCCGTAATTTCCTCCGCCCAGTCCAGAAGCTGATATGTCTTGCCGCAGCGCTCAGCTGTGTACTCCATCGTATGCACAGCCCTGCCAAGCGGCGAGCTGTATATGGCATCCAGCTTCTGAGCAGCCATCCATTCCGCCAGAGCTTCGGCCTCGCGGTGTCCAGCTTCCGTGATCGTGCCGTTCTCGTAGTCTGGATCCGCGTGGCGAATAATATATAAGATCACTGGTTATCTACCTCCACCATCCGGTACATGAATGTACTCTGTGAACATAAGCATTCTGTATAGCATGACGACCGATTGTGCGCGGCTTGCCGAATCCCCCGGGTTGAACATATCCGGCGTTACCCCGGTCAATATGCCGTTCTCGACAAGGCGGGCAATACCCGCTTCTGCCCATTCGCTGATTTCATTCCGGTCACGGAAGCGCTCAAGCGATGAAGAAGGGTCCGTCTGGCTAGCTGTGCGCTCTATCAATTGCAAAGCGCGGGACAACATGGCAGCGGCTTGCTCCCGTGTCACTATATCATCGGGTCGGAAGGTCCCGTCATCAAAGCCCGTGACGAGTCCGGCGGAGACCGCGGCGCCAACTTCGCCGATGTACCAATCGGATGAGTCTACATCCGTGAATGCCATTCGGCCGGATTGATCAGCTATGCCTAACGAACGAACCAGCAGGGCAGTGAACTGCGCTCTCGTCACCTGATCATCAGGGGCAAACCGTTTGTCAGACACCCCATTCACAACCAACTTCGAAGCCAGCGCCTCCACTTCCTCCCTCGCCCAATGATCTTGCAGATCGGCAAACGTTTTGTCGAAGACTGCAATGGCATAGACGCCGTCCGCATGATGACGCATCGTCACAATCGCACTCTCTCCCTTCCAATCAAAGATGGAAGGAACGAATCGGAGTTGGCCGGTCTCCGAATCATAGGCAACCGCAGTCCAGGACACCCCGTCCGCTTCACTGTCCATTGCGAATGAGCTGGACGGCAACCCGAAATGGCGAAGCTCTGTCCTTCTACCCGCAAGCTCTGCGAAGAGCTTGAATTCAACCGCGCCGCTGAGCAACCGACCGCCTTCCGCATGAACCTTGTCAGCCAGCTCCTTCAGGAACGGCTCATCCATCTGAGAAATAACCAATGTCACCTTCGCGTCATCAGCACCGGCGCCCGGCCGCCCATCAGGGAACGCATCCGCAATGAGCTGAAGCGGAAGCTCATAACCGCCATTATTCCACTGTATAGAGAGATGGGCACCGGACCATAATCCCCGGTCGGCTGCCAGCAATGCTCCTACGTCCAGCTCCAGTTCCGTGACGGATGCATCTTCCTTGATCTGCAGATGCAATGGCATCCGCTCATTCCGCTCGGCTAGTGCCTCCAAGGCGTTCACAAGCTTGGCCGAGTCAAGCGACAGCTTCACCTTGGATTGCCCCTCTGCGGTCACATTACTCATAACAATATAGTCACGCTCGTCTAACAAGTGATCCGTGTCTTCTCCGTCCTGACCGCCACCCGCGATTGGCGGAACCCAGCCCCCTCCATCCGATTCTGTCACAACAGAAAAGCTCGTTGCAGCAACGTCACTTCCATTGCCGGCCACGACATGGTAGTCGCCGAGCGGAGCGTCAGCGGGCAATGTGAATGCAACAAGGAACTCTCCTTGTTCCTCCACCGTGTCCATGTCATACAATAAAACGGCATGATTCGGTCCAATCACTTTCACAATCACCTCATCGAATGAAGACGTCCCCGTAATGCGGACCGCCTCGCCTCTATGCTTGTCCCCGATATCATGAAGAACGACTTGCCCGGATTCCGCCCAGACTGCCGTCGGCACCGTCATGATCAGCAACAGAAGGGCTATCATCGTAGCGCTGATTCGAAGCTTCACTTCTCTACACCCCTTTCACTTCTGCCTGGAACGATTACTGCAGGACGATGGGATCAGCCAGGTTGTTGCCGACATCCATCAGGCTGTTGCCGTAGCTGTCCACCACATATACCTTTACTCTGTACCCTGCTCCCACTGCATTGAAGTGCGCCGTCAACCGCTCGGCTGTACGAATATCCTTCTCCAGCGCAATAATGCCGGCAGGCACATCCCCGTTCAACAATTGGAACACGACTACCTCTGTCCCTTCCTGCAGCATAGCCGCACCGGAATGAGGCTGTACGGTTACAGAGGCCGCGATCCCGCCATCTCTGCTCAATGCGCCGTCCATCAACAGAAACTCCGCTCCGCCCTCATACAGCGGCAGAAGCTCTGCATCCTTCAGCTGCTGCAGCGCATATTTCCCCCAAGGCAATTGGCCGGACATGGTCGAGTTAATCGCCACCTGGAAGGAAGACGTCCACGTTCCTTCTGAGGATGGCGCCGAGACGGATAGCGTATAGCTTCCCGGCCCGAGATCGAAATAATAGGAAAGCCTGTCCGGCAGCACATTTCCGTAGTCATCCGTTGCATCCGTTACTTCGAACCGCCCAAGGGCCGTAGAGCCCCAGCCGGCGCCATAATCAGCCGTATGCTCGACACTGCCGTCACTGCTTCGAATCGTAACCGATACGGATTCCTTGTCGGCTCCGTTCAATACAATCTCCCCGAACGCATGCACAGCCGGCATACTTCTCCCTTTCTCGAACACCAGCAACGCTTCATGCAATGCCGCACCGGCCGCATCAAGCATTGCCCTGGTCGATTGATTGTTCTCCGCGACCAGCACCGCTTGAGAAATTGCTTCTCGGAATACCGCTTTGGAGCCCGGAGTATACTGCCCGTCTTCCGTTCCTTCCACAGCTTCAAGATGAAGCTGCTTGGCCTCGGCAATTGCCGTCTCCAGCTCCTGTCGCGGCTCCAAGAACATAACGAACAGCACTTCTCTTGTTTCCTTGCCTGCACTCTCAGCCTCGACAATGACCCGATTCAAGCCATGCTCCAGCGTGAACGGGATAGCGAAATGCCCTGAAGCATCGGCCGTGCCGAGCAATAGATCGTTCACCTTGATCATCGCCTTCGGCTCCGTCTGTCCTTGAACCGTGATTGAGCCTTCTGCGACGATACCGTTATCCGCCGGATGATGAACCGTCAGGATCGGTCCCTTATACTTCTCAAGCAGCACTTCATCCAGCACTCTGCCAGTCGCTCCGGATGGCCCTTCGAAGCCCAGCACTCGCGCCATCGTAGGCGCCACATCGATAATGGATACAGGCTGGTCATAAATGATCCCCTTATTCACCGCTTCGCCGGAAATCATTGTAAATACACGCTGTGCGCGTTCATCCAGCGAATCGTGCTGTCCCCGAACCGTTCTCACTTGAGAAGGATCGCCCGTTTTGAAATTGTATGGCGCTTTTGGAGAAATTAACAAGTCCGCAAAGTGAGCCGGCGCTCCGCGCTTCATCAGCTCTTCCTGCAACAGATGAGTCCCGTAATACTCCTTCTTCTGCACCTCTTCAATGATTCTCTGCTTCACTTCATTCTCAAGCGGAATCAAATATTTGATCTGCGCCTGCAAGCCGACAGAAGTAACCACGATTTCCGTGTCCGCTTGAGCGCCTTCCCCTTCCTTATACAACGACTCCACCTTGAACTGACTTCCCCTCGTCTCCGTTCCAATCTCTGCAATCGTCTGCAGCAGATCGGGCAAGCTGGAGGTTGCAGGCGGAACCGGCTCTGTCGCATCCGCGGAATCGGCGCCATACATGATCATCCCGTGATCTGTCGTCAGGAAAATTGTCGTCTTGTCGTAAATGCCCCTGTCCTTCAATGCTTGCACGAGACGTCCCAGATCTGCATCCATTCGGCTTACGGTTCTTGCCATCGCATCATTATGCTCCGGGATGGATGGAGACACCACTTCATCATCGCGCGTATCATGCTCGTTGTGTCCGACACTGTCAATGTCATCGCCATAAATAGCCAGGTAGCGCGGCACATCCGGCATCGTCATCGTCTTGCCGCCGGATACAAACGATTCGCCCATAATGACCTTGATCATCTCGTCCACACGCTCGGTAAAGCCGCTAACGCCTCCGCCTTCGATATAGGGCTGCTGCTCATTGCCGGCGAATGCTCCCCGCTCCTGGAAGTACCAGGCATTGACTGCGGCAAGGCGAATTCCCCGCTTAACGGCAGCCTCCGCAATATTCTCCAATTGATTGTCTCTGCCGTACTGGATCACCGCATTCTTCTCCTCGTCGAAGTAACGGTAGCTGTTCCCCGTATCAACGGGCCAAGCGCCGGATACGATGGCCTGCTGCATCGGCCCCGTTATCGAAGGAATGCCTGTCCGGGCTTGCGTGAACAATACGCCCTCTTGCATTAACGCATTCAAATTCGGTGTCCCTTGATGTCCGTCCGCATTGGCCAACTCATACCAATGGTAGGAGAAGCCGTCCCAATTCACATACAGCACATAATTATTGCTTACTTCGGACAACATCAAATTGTTTCCTTGAGTATGAAGAGGTGCTGGCACATTCAGTAGATAGGCAATCGTGGGGGCAAGATCGACAATGCTCGTCTCGCCGGCAACTACGCCTACCTTGTCCAATTCAGTCACCTTCGGCCCCGCAATAACACCAAACATTTTTTGGGCGGATGACTCCAGTGAATCCGGACGCGACACCCCGACGCTTGCCGGATTGAAGCCATAGCCATCCTCTGGCACGACAAGAAGATCGGCGAAAAGTGGATGTACGCCCATGGCGTCCAGCTCATGCCGCTCCAGCACGTCTTTCACGTAAGGCTGGCTTTCGATTAACGCCACCAATCCGCCGACTTGCTCCGGCAATAACTGATTGAAGCGCAGCTGCATGTACTTCGCCTCATAATTTTTAATGGAGACCAAAGCGTGATCCCCTGAGGCATCGCCTCCGCTCACTTCTTTCACCGTATATCCGGCATCATTCAATACGGCATATAGCGTGGATTGCTTTTTCGCTTCCGTAAGCGCTACACCGCTGTGCGAGCTCAGCACATAGGTCGTTTGCCCCGGCGCGCCGTACTGATTGACCGCGTCCATCAGCTTGCCAAGCTGAATGTCTAATCCCTCCACAATGTGAAGCAGATCTTGCATATAGACTTCTTTGTCTGATACGACACTGCTTCGGTTCAGCATGTACAGATCATTGGAATATAAGTTGATATAATCCGGCTGTCCATAGTTGGACAATTGATAGACAGCTTCCGCAACCGTTGCCTCGAATTGATTGGGAGTAGAAATATACGTATAAGAGTCCGCTTGCTCCTGCGCTACCGATTGTTCATTGATCACAAGAGCCGTCCTGACGTTTTGTATCGATTCCGTCAATGTCTGGGCATTGTTCACGGTGCTGTTCAATCCCAGAACGCTGCTGCCGTCGAAATATTTATACGTATTGCCCGTTGTCATAGGGTATGCGCCCGTCATCGCGGAATACCGGGCACTTTCCACTGAAGGCAGCGTCGTATGATGATTGGACAAGAGCATGCCCGTATTCACCAATTGATCCAGATGAGGCGTGGGAATCAGATTTTGCTTGGCCAAGCTGTACAGCTCGCTGTAGAATCCATCCCAAGTCATATGGATGACCTTATCGTAGCTCCCCGCTTCGGCATGAATGACAGCAGGACCGCCGATACTGCCCATCACGATCGAAAGCATCAACATTATGTGAATAATACGCTTCTTTATCGCTGACATCTTATTCATTCCTCCCGATAGACATAGATCGTTTTCCGGCTGAATTTCTCCCGGCTCTTCGCCTGGATGACGAATCGGTTCATTCCCGGCAATAGATCCGCCGTCAATACGAATTCGCCCTTCGCGTCTGCCTGTCCAGCCAGCTTGCCGTTGACCTTCAACTCCGCTTCCGCCTCGGTCATGCCGGCGAATACAACGGTATCGCCCGCGTCCAAATGCTCTTCCAGCCGCTTCACTTGAAGCTTAGGCCCTCTGAGCGAACTTATCAAAACCCCGTCCAAGGCGGTCCCTACCGCGTCTCCAGGCCCTTCGAAGCCTAGCAATCTTGCAATCGTAGGGGCAATATCCACAATAGATACCGGACTGTCGTAGAGTATGCCCGGCAGGATGTCCGCACCGGAGAACATGGTGAAAATATGCCTTACCTGCTCGTGAAGAGAATCATGATTGCCTTCTACCATTCTCGTCTCGCTGCCCGGCCTGAAGTGGTATGGCGGGCATGCGGAAATAAGCAGATCGGCATATCCCGCTGCCACACCCCTCATGATAAGCTCATCGTTCATCAAGTGCTTTCCGTAATACGTTTTCCCCTTAAGCTGCGACAGCATATCATCCACCGCTTCAGAAGGAATCGGACACCTGAAACTGATCTGCGCCTGAACCGCCACGGGTACGACTACGATTTCGGTATCCTCCTTCGCCTGCATGCCTCCCTGAGCAAGAACTTCAACGTTGTAGCTTCTTCCAAGCCAGCGCTGGCCGCATTGCGCAATCGTATCCGCCAGATCATGCAAGCTTGTTAGTCCTCCAGGCCCGACATCCCCATCCGGATCGCGTGACTTCAATCCGTAATGGATCATGCCGTGATCTGTCGTAAGTATGATCGTCGTGGTCTCAAGCAGTCCCTGTTGGCTCAATGCCGCAACAAGCCTTCCGAGATCCGCATCCATCCGCATGATCGTCTCTGCGATATTGTCGTACCACTGCTGGCGTGTTCTTGCCGGACTCAGCCCGGCATAGGTCGTCTTGAAATTATGTCCGACAGAATCGATGTCGTCGGCGTATACCGACAATAGCCGGGGCAGCTCTTCGAACACGATGCTCTTATCCCCGGTTTCGACCGGTTCGCCATGAATGATCTTGATCATTTCATCAATCCGGACGCTGAAGTTGCTCGGCAGCTTCTTGATATAAGGCCGGCTTGTGTCCCCTTCCGCCGTCCCCCTGTTCTCGAAGTACCATGCGTTCACGGAAGCTACCGTTATATCGTGGCGCTGAGCCGCTTCCACTATGTTCTCCAGACGGTTATCCCTTGCGTACTGAATGACGCTGTTCTGCTCTTTGTTGTAATATTTGTAATGATTGCCCGTATCGACAGGCCAGGCGCCGGAGACGATGCATTGCTGCATCGCTCCTGTAATCGAGGGCACCCCTGTCTCGGATTTTGTGCATAACGCTCCGTTATCTATTAAGGCATTCAAATGCGGTGTGCCGCTATAATGATCGTTGACCATTCTGTACCATGTATAAGCGAACCCGTCCCAATTGATATAGATGACGTGACGGCTCTCCCGATTGCCTCTCATGCGCCTCACTCCGTTATGATGTCATTATTGGATGTTCGCGAACCATTCATTCGCTTCTTGCTCCAGCTTCTCGCCGCCGCTTGCTCTCCACTTCTCCACGAATTCATCGAAGTAGTCGACCGGCTTGTCTCCCGTAATCATGTTGATGAAAGCCTCATCTTCGATTTTCTTCAGTTCTTCCTTGTATTTGCTATCCGAAGGCAGCGGAGACAGCAACGCATTGGATATTCCGCCTATGTCGAAGTAATTTTCTTCCGCCCAATCAAATCTTGGTTTCGCCCGTTTGATCGCATATTCGGCCGGCTCGAACGGATTCAGCATAACGCCTATTTCCGTCAATTTCTTCGCATCCATATCATTGATGAAACCCGGGAAGCCCGTTTCCGCGTTATAATCCCAATGCTCGCCTTTCTTGCCGAAGATGCTGGTCAAGTAATCCTCGTAAGAGGCGTTCATGGCATCCAAGGTTTGAAGAATTTTCGCCAGCTTGTCCGGATCCTTCTCCAGTTGCTTGCCAAAGCCGACAAGCGTCGAGCCGACAACACTCGGCCCGCCAATGCCCATCAGGCCATCCGGTCCGACTGGCGGCTTGCCGTAGACAAGGCTTTCCGCCGCTTGGGAATTGATTTTGCTGAATTCCAGATAGTTCTCCGACTTCGTATCTCCTTCATGGAGAATCGGCTTCCAGTGGTAGAACGCGCCAATGCTGCTTAACCCGATTCTGCTATTGAAGAATGCATGGGAGAAAGCGTAGTATCCGCCTTGATTCTCGCCGGTAATAAACTCCGGATCGAGCACGCCGTCCTTATACCATTTGCTTAGCAGCTTCAACGCTTCCTTCACTTCCGGCTGCACGGATGCGTACACGAGCTTGCCGTCCCGCTCTTGCCATATGCCGGGCACATAGCCGAATGCGCCGTATACCGACTCCATTCCTGTCTGGGATAACCCGTACGTATCTTTCTTTCCGTTGTTGTCAGGATCTTCGAGCGCAAATTTATACATCGCCGTCTCGAATTGTTCCAGCGTCTCTGGAGCCTTGTCCATGCCGATTCCCTTCAGCCAGTCTCCTCTCCACACGATCGGCTTGCGCAGCGGGAAGCTGTTCGGCTTCGGTATGCCATACAGCTTGCCGTCAACCTTTCCGTATTTCAATCCGCCCGGAAGCTGCTTCTCGATCATCTCGTTATACAGGAACGGAGCATTTTCTTTCAGCATATCCTCTGGAATTTCCGCGAGCAGATCCTGCTTCACATATTTTTGCAATGTCTCGAAGCCATTTACATCCATGAGGTCCGGCACTTCTCCCGAGGCAAACCGCAAGTTCATAATTTCATGCCACTTGCCACCTTCAATATTCCAGACATCATAGTCCACATTTAGCTTGTCTTCCCAATATTTCAACATCTCGCCGTTTTCATCGACGGGAACAACAGCCGATTTGGCAACAGAGATCGTATACTTCTTATCTTCCTTCTGGCCGCCTCCCGCATCGGCCTGAGCATTATTCGAGCCCTGCTCTGCGCCATTGCCCCTTCCATTCGACTGGTTGTCCTGATTGCTTGATCCGCTGCACCCCGATAATGTGGCAACAACCGCCAGACTGAGCGCCAATACCCCAATGAAAGACTTGCCGGATTTGTTCAACAACACCATCTACCTCCACTGTTTTTTTATAATCAAGCGATTGAATGATCTCGCCGATTAACCTTTAAGAGAACCGATCATCATCCCTTTGACAAAATACTTTTGCACGAAGGGATAGACCATGATGATCGGTATCGTGGCAACCATAACTGTCGTAGCTTTAATCGTCTCCGGATTGGCCACCAAATCTTCATCCGCCATCGCATTCAAGTCCATCATGTCCTGCGTTCCCTCAAGCACGATTCTGCGAAGGACAACTTGTAGAACATGCTTGTCGGCATCCGATATATAGATCATGCTGTCAAACCATGCATTCCAATGCCCGACAGCCGTCCATAGACTGAGCGTGGCCACAATCGGCATCGACAGCGGGATGACAATCTGGAACAATATGCGGATTTCGTTAGCCCCATCGATCTTGGCCGACTCCTCCAGACTTTCCGGTATCGACATGAAGAAATTTCTCGCGATAATCATTTGGAACGTATGAATTAATCCTGGCAATACAAGCGCCCATACGGAGTTCATCAAGCCAAGCGATTTGACCAGGAAGTAGCTTGGAATCAAGCCCCCGGAGAAAAACATCGTAAAAACGATGAACGCCGTCCAGAACCCCCGATGGGGAAACTGCTTTTTCGCCAGCGGATATGCCGTAAATATCGTTACCAGCACAGTTAAGGCTGTTCCAATTAGCGTGCGAACCATCGTATTGGCGAACCCGGATGCGATAAAATCATTCGTAAGCACCTTCATGTAGTTGTCGAATGTGACCTTGGAAGGAATGATACGAATCTGCGTGAGTGAGACATCGCCGGGACTTAACGATAATGAAAGCAAAAACATGAACGGATAAATCGTCGAAAGGCACAACACGATTAAAAGGGTGTAGTTCAAAACATCGAATCCCTTTTCAATGGCGGTAGATTTCACATGCCCCATTCCTACATCTCCTTCTGCGGCAGCTGTCTACCATAGACCATAGTCATTCCACTTCTTGGCCAGAGCATTGGTCATGACGATCAGCACGAACGCGATAACATTTTTGAATAAACCGACAGCAGTAGCGAAGCTGTACTCCATCTCCACCATGCCCCGCCGGTACGTATATGTGCTCAGCACATCCCCGACACTGTATACAGCCGGATTATACATGTTGAATATTTGGTCAAAATCATCATTCACGATTTTGCCGACGGCAAAAATAAACATAATTGTAATAACCGGCAGCATGGACGGCAAAGTAATATAAAATATGTTCTGAATACGGTTGGCCCCGTCAACGGTCGACGCTTCGTACAGCTCCGGATTGATGGAAGTGAGCGCCGCCAAATAAATAATGGTTCCCCAGCCGACATCCTTCCATATATCCGTAGCGACCAGCACGCCGCGAAACCACGATGGGTCTGCCAAAAAATAAATCGGCTTCAACCCAATGGATTGCAGAAAAATATTGATCGGACCTATCGAGGGCGACAAAAATTGAACGAATAAGCCCGCAATGACAACCCAAGATAAAAAATGCGGCATATAACTGATCGTTTGAACCGTTCGCTTGAACAGGACATGCCTGACCTCATTCAATAGAAGCGCCAGAATGATGGGCGCCGGGAAGCCGAATATGAGCTTATAAAAGCTGATGACGATCGTATTGCGGAACACTTCCCAAAAGCTGCCCAGAGAAAACAAATCGCGGAAATGCTCTAAACCGACCCACTGGCTTCCCCATATCCCTTCACTGAAGCGGTAATCCTTGAAAGCGATCATAATGCCGTAAATCGGAAGATATTGAAAGACAATATAATAGATAATCGCCGGCACAAAAAGGAGCACCAAATACTTCTGCTTGTAATAAGAGACCCACCATCTGCGTTTCGATCGTTCCCTCGGAGAATCCTTACTCCCCACTGCAACAGACACCTTCATTCACCTCTCTCTCGCTTTTTTCTTTCCGGGATCGCTCCCTCGCTTAAACGTACACAAACCGTCTGGAACGAGGAATAGGAAAGAACGCAAAAGGTATAAAAAAAGGAACTTGAACAACTTAAATTTCTCTACAACATATAAAAAAAGCCGAATTTCGGCCGATTTTGATACATTTTCTTCTTTTTATAGAATTAATCGTGAATATTTACGATAGCTCAACAATGTTTTTCAACTTTTTTCAGCCTAATTAACGCACTTGCACTGCTCAATCAACTTTACAATATGTTAACGAATCCCATAAATCCTCTTAATACAGACGTGATAAAGTAAACGTTAACAAACACAGCAAGGAGCGCTTGCCATGAGATGGTTCAGCCGGTTGAATACCGTTTTTTACAAGCTTGTCATGTCATATGTTGCATTAATCTTCATTACAATCCTATTTGTCGGCCTGGTCTCCTATCATTACTTCTCTACTATCTACAATGAAGAACTGATGAAAATGGAATCCAAAATATTAAACCATACCAGTCAGAACTTGCTGAATGACGTTGTGGACGTTGTAGAAAGAAGCTACATTCATGTCACCATGGGAGACTCTCATGTCAGTCCCGCAGCCTTCTTATTCGATCATCCCTTGGATGGAAATCATGAAAAAGTACATATCACACAGCAGTATCTGAATAAAGTTGCCGCCTCCCATTCGGAAGTGCTGGATTCCATCAGCATCTATTATCGTTCGAATGATATTGTGATATCGTCATTGTCGGGAGTAACGTATTTGGATGAGCAACGAGCATCGATTGATTTGGAGTGGCTGAACCGTGGTCATAATAAGCAGGATGAGACAATATGGATGGAAGCTAAAGCGGTTCCGCGCAATATCCATTCCAATACGCATACCGCCAAGCTTATCACGTTCATTCGGCCGTATCCGTATGCCGTTCAGCCAGGAGAGGCAAAGGGCTATATCGCCGTACACATCAAAGAAAGCATGCTGAAAAAGCTCATCCATTCCGAGAAAAGCTCCGATGGAAATATGCTGTTGATCGGCAAGGAAGGGGCGGTCCTTACGCATAATTTCCCCGCTAATCTAGGCGGCTCGTTGACGACATTGCCATTCTACCGGCAGGTGACCGCTCCAAGCAGCCGCGACGGCAGTTTCATTACGGATGTCGGCGATACCGAGACATTGATTACATCGGTTACGGTCCCAGGCACGGAATGGAAGCTTGTAAGCGCAACGCCTGTCAGCGAGTTCTATAAAAAAACAGTGCCTCTTCGCCATACATTGCTTACCATCTGTATCGCGGCTATTGCCATCGGGATCGTCATCTCGAACATATTCACGATACGTATCTATAACCCGCTTCGCCCTATTATCAACAAAGCGAAAAGTGTATTCGATCAAGGAAAATCCGGTCACCAGCTTGAAGAGAATGAGTTCTCGCTATTGGATCGCGTCATCAACAATTTATCCGTAAAAATTAATGATCTCGAGAACACGATTGATTCCAATGCGCCATTAATAAAGCACCATATGGTCGTTGGCCTGCTTCATGCCAGAATTCAATCCAGGAATGAATTGGAAGGGACGATGCGATTAATCGGCCTGCAGTTGCCTTATCTGAAGCATACGGCAGTGCTGATACAGCTTGACCGAGCAACCATGTCGCAGTTGACGCTGGAAAACCGCCAGTTCATCAAATTCAATTTGATCAAGAAGCTGGAACAGTGGGACAAGGATAACACGAGGCTGCTTGCGGCGGAGTTGTCCGAATATGAATTATGCGCTATCGTAAGCGCGAACGACGATGTGACAAAAAAACTGGAGCGGCTCCACAAGGACGCGAAGGAGTACGCACATGACAACTTTATGATGAAGCTGACCTTCTCGGCAGGAAGACCCGCATCATCGCTGCTTGAGCTGGAGCCATCATGCCGGGAAGCGGCGGCGGTGCTCAAGTATGCACTCATTCATCCCGAACAATCGTTGTTCTTCGCCGAGGCATGGATGCCGAGGGAGGAACGAGACGAAGAAATGCCGGCAGAGCTGACGGCGCGCTTCTCCAGCGAGCTACGTTCAGGACGGCTGTCTCAGGTAAAGGCGGTAGTAGAGGAATTCCAGCGATTGTCGCAGTCGGGAGCTTACTCCGCCGATCATTGCTGGGCCAAGTGGAACGAACTGACAGATGCATTCCGGTCCTATCTGGAGGATCTGCCCTTGAAGGGGAGCGAGAGCCCATACGATGAGCGGTTGAAGGTCAGTGTGTCTCCAGTCGACATCTTAAGCTGCAAGTCCATGCTGATACAGGCAATTGAAGATACCTACCAAAGCATCGAAGCACTGTCGAACCAAAAAAACCGCAATATCGTTACGGCCGTCAAGCAATATATATCCGATAATCTGCAACAATCGATCTCTCTTGAATCTGCTGCCGAACATGTCCGTATCAGCGGCAAATATTTGAGCCGGTTGTTCAAAGAAGAGACGGGACTGAACTTCTCCGAATACGTAAACCGAAAAAGATTGGAACTGGCAGAGCGGTACATTCTCACTTCCGACATGACCATTGAACAAATATCCGCACATGCAGGCTTCAACAGCTCTGCGTATTTCATCAAAAAATTCAAAGAGACCTATAGTGTTACACCTCGCATGTACAAGCAATATTACTTGTCTGAAGACAAGGGAACGCCAAAGAAGGAGCTCGCCCATTGAGCTCCTCCCCATCTCCGACAGCCGCATTGACGGTTCGATTTATTCCATTTCATCCGGATTGATCGCGACGCACGCTCACTTCCGTCGCTTGCCCGCGATAATATTATGTGTCTTCGTTAAATACTTCTTCACTTGTCCGTAATCTGCGCTTGCCACTCCGGCGAACAGCATGTCGATAATCGTCAGCATAGCAATTCGCGAGCCCATAGCCCCGCTACGAATCGAGATCTCGGGTGTCGATATGCTAAGCAGTATATGCGCCCGCTCCGACAGCTCGCTCTTGTTATATTTCGTAATGGCAATAGCCTTAGCTCCGTTCTTGCGGGCAATCTCCAGCGCCTCCAGCACTTCCGGCGTCTCACCCGAATTAGAGATGAAGATCGCGACATCCCCTCTCTCCAGCAGCGTAGCAGCGGTCAACTGACTATGACCGTCGGTATAGGCATGACAGATCTTATTAATGCGAGTGAACTTCTGTTCCGCATCCTGACAGACGAGACCAGACGCCCCGATGCCAAAAAAAACAATCCGCTTGCTTGCACGCAGCGCTTGAACGGCCTTCTCTACAGCTCCACGATCGATCACACTAAGCGTATCTTCGATAGAACGCATATTGTTGCGGCTTACATTCGAAATAATCGTCCCCAGATCGTCTCCCGCCTGAATGTCCGTATACTGCCCTCCCGCTTCGTCGTCCATAGACCCCAATGAAGCGGATATACTCACGATAAAGCTGCGATAGCCGTTATAACCCATCGTTTTACAGAAGCGTAGTACGGATGCGTCGCTTGTTTTGCTAGCTTGAGCCAGACTTTTTATTGAGAGATGAGGAATCTCCTCCTTATTCGCCAATATATATTCTGCGACCAAGCGCTCTACCGGCGTCAGGCTATCTTTTCTATCCCGAATTTTGATCAACACATTATCGTTTATCGCCACTGGAAGCCGCTCCTTAACCGTACATATTTTTGCATATAAATCGTATACGCAAATTTGATAATTGACAAGTACCGCATACGCAATCCTAGCATAGAAGGGGACTCCCCTCATTATATTAAAATTTTATTTTAAAACAAAAATATTATAATGATAAATTTATTACAGAATTTATTTTCGGTCAAGATTAGACCTCGTTATTCTTTCATCATCATACCAACTTAATCTGCTAGAAAGAACTAGCAAGGATTCGCCCCCATTCGACAATGCTCTTACAAAAACAATTGGAATAAAGGAATGATTGTCGTATATTAAATAGTATGATGCCTATACAACCTAAAAAAGTATTTCACCTTACAATTGCACTTCTATTGTTTATCTCGCTGCTGCTGTCCATACGTTGGTGGTGGCTGTCAAGCAATACGCCCTCTGCCCATCCTCATGCGGTCCAGGGGGTACTTGACTTGCGAGGATGGAGCAATGACCGTGCTCTCCCGATCACACTGGATGGAGAGTGGGAATTATACCCTGATCAACTGTTAACGGATACGCCGATGAAGCCGGATAGCTTCATCGCCCCTCAATATATTGCAGTGCCCGGAGACTGGGGACACATCATACAAGGAGAGCAGTATCCTTCCTTTGGCTTTGGCACTTACCGACTGCGTATATTGCTGGACGAACCTCCACTCGAGCCGCTTTCCTTCTGGATTCAGGAGATTCAGACCTCCTCCATGATCGTCGTGAATGGCGAGCGTATGGAACCTATTGGTCTGCCCTCTTCCGATAAGAGTGGCTACAGACCCAACAATTCGTCGTATACGTTGAGCTATGAATCGGATACTGAGACGACAATTGAACTGCTAGTCGGCGTAAGCAATTATGATCATCCGCACAACGGGGGGATTACCGGTTCTATTCGATTCGGCGAGCAGGCAACGGTAGATTCTCAGAGATGGTATTCCATCGGCTTTCAGCTGGCGACCTTCATCATTCTTATGCTTCATGCCCTATATGCCGGCATTCTCTACTTTATCCATCCATTGAATCCCAAGCACCTACCCTTTTTAAGCTTGTTCTTGCTGCTCATTACCGCAGGAATTACGATCGTTGCCGATCATGACCGCATCCTGTTTCTTTGGTTTCCCATCTCATACGAGTGGTCTACGCGGATTCTTGCACTTACATACTTGTGGTTTCCTTTTTTCTTGCTGAATCTAACTACATCATTCCTGAGACAACAGGGCAGAAGTCGATTGCGTCATCTATACTTGACGGCATTGATTGCTTATACATTGCTGGTGTGTCTAACATCCGTTCCCGTCATGGATAAGATAAGAACCTATCCTATTACAATCGCGCTCTATCTGCTGCCGCTGGCATGGTGCGTATGGCTGTCGGGCAAGCTGGTGCTGACCAAGCAGCGCAATGCGATGTTATTGTTGTTCGCCGTAGCAAGCGTCATCTCCAGCGTCTTGTGGGGATTGTTCTATTCCTCGCATGAAAATGTCGGTATGTATTACCCCATCGACATCATCATTGCGATTATCGGATTCTCTACGTATTGGTTCAGGGAGTTCATGCATAATTCGGAGGACAATATTCAGTTGAACAAGCAACTGCTGAAAACAGACAAGCTGAAGGATCAATTCCTGGCCAATACGTCCCATGAGCTCAGGACACCACTGCACGGCATGATGAACATCGCCCAGAATCTGGCCACCCACGCGAGAACGAATATGGACGAACAGAGCTATAAAAATCTGCAATTGCTCATACGCATCAGCCGACAGATGTCTTATCTTCTGGACGATCTGCTGGAGATGGCCCAGTTGCGGGAGAACCGCATTGTGTTGTATAAGGATGCTGTACATCTGCAGTCAGTCGCGTCCGTAGCCATTGATATGCTGTCTTATCGGGTAGAAGGCAAGCCGGTACGCCTTCAGATGAACATTGATGAGTCCTTCCCTTCCGTCATAGCGGATGAGAAGCGTGTGGTGCAAGTACTGATTAATTTGGTGCAAAATGCGATTAAATTCACTGACAAAGGGGAAATCTCCATCTCGGCAGAGAAATGCGGCGATATAGCGGTGATTCAGGTCGCGGATACGGGAATCGGAATGGACGAAGAAACGCAATCGCGTATATTCCTGCCCTATGAGCAAGGTTCTGCCCACATAAGCAACGGTATCGGACTTGGATTGAACATCTGCAAGCAGCTCGTCGAGCTGCATGGCAGCGAGCTGACCGTGGCATCCGCTCTCGGCAAGGGCACCGTCTTCCGCTTCTCCCTCCCGCTCTGCGAAGCTGCAAGCGACACGGCTGTCCTGCGCAAGGACAGCTCGCTTACGAAGCAGAGTTATGAGCTGTTCGCGGACACAGACGTGTGGACTGAGGAAGTAGCCGCAGACGCTATAATTCATGCCGCCGCATCTGACGCAGGTAAGTCCCGGATTCAACTACTGGCTATCGATGACGACCCCGTCAACTTGAAGGTGCTTGCCGGCATACTGCCCGCAGAGCAATATCAGGTCACTTCCGTCACATCGGCTCAGGAAGCTCTTAGCCTTCTGCGCTCGAAGCCATGGGATATCGTCTTGACCGATGTTATGATGCCCCATATGTCCGGCTATGAGTTAACGCGAAGAATAAGGGAGCACTTCACCATGTCGGAGCTGCCGATTCTGCTGTTGACGGCACGGAGCCAGCCATCCGACATCTACGCCGGCTTCATGGCCGGAGCGAACGACTACGTCTCCAAGCCGGTCAACGCCTTGGAGCTGAACTACCGGATCAACGCGCTCGCTGCGTTAAAGCATTCTGTCAAGGAGAGGCTCCGTCTGGAGGCGGCTTACTTACAAGCCCAGATACAGCCGCACTTTCTGTTCAACACCTTGAACTCCATTATGGCGCTAAGTCATATTGATCAGAACAAAATGTCCAAGGTGGTGGAAGCGTTCACCTCTTACTTGCGAATAAGCTTCGACTTCCTGAACGCCGGGGAGCAAGTTCCAATTGCCTATGAGCTGAAGCTGGTGCAAGCGTATCTGTTCATCGAGAAGGAGCGATTCGACGACAGATTGACCATCGTCTGGGAAGTCGATTCCTCCATCCAGACTACTCTGCCTCCTCTAACGATTCAGCCGCTCGTGGAGAATGCCGTCAAGCATGGACTCCATGCGCAACGCGAAGGCGTCACCGTCGTCATTCGAGTCGTGCATGGCGACAACGCTATTCTGGTTGAAGTCGAAGACAACGGCAGCGGCATGAGCCAGCAACAGATCCATGACCTGCTGGGCAACAGCAAGAAGAGCGAAGGAGGCATAGGAATCTACAACACGAATCGACGGCTGATGCAGCTTTACGGCACCGGTCTGCACATCGTCTCGGAGGTTGGCGCGGGCACGACAGTATCGTTCCGCATTCCTTGGCACGATACTTAACTTACGAACGATGGGCAAGATACCACTCCGTCACTTCTTCGCTTGGAACCGTATCAAGCTGCTGCTCCAGTATAGCGGTCAGCGAACGATACTGCTCCTCCATCCCTACCGGATGATGAATAGCGGTGTACAGCTTCATAAGGTTGAAATAGCTTTCCTCTATTAATGGGTCCACTCGCTGCATATGCAGTTGAACGCGAATGGCATCCTCACGCAATCCCTGGGCGAGATAGTAGTCGCTCAGCTTGACGGTATGCGTAATCCAGAGCCATCTCAACCGATCCTGCTCCGCTTGCGCCCAGGCATAATCGTAATCCGCCAAGTAGCCGCCCTCGTAATCGGCAAGAACCTGCTCATAGTCTTGAACATTGCCGGCGTGAAGCGGCTCCAGCGCATCGAGCTTCCCTTCCCACTCGCTCACATCGAAGGCAACATTGCGCCAGTACAGCTTGTAGCCTTCCGTTAATCTCGCATTCTGAATCTGTATCACTTCGCCGCTCATCTCCTTCAACGTGCGACGTGCCTGATAGATCGTCGTATAGAGCTGCTGCGAGGCTTTCCTCTCTTCTATCCCCGACCATAGCAGCTCTAGCAGACTGTCCTTCCTGACGATCTGGTTGCGATAGTGGAACAAGTAAGCGAATAGCTCCTGCGCTTTGTTCGTGCGCCACTTGATTAGCTCCGGCTCTCTACCTGGCTGCTGGAAGCGAATGTTCTGGAAGAAACAGACCCTTCCTCCCTCTTCCTTGGCCAGGTCTGTCGCGGCTGCTCCCGATTGTATGCGTGAACGCAGCCGTTCGATCGTCTTATGTAACCTCTCATTGTGAACGGGCTTCAGGAGATAGTCTAGCGCATTCAGCTCGAATGCTTGTATCGCGTAGTTGTCATAGGCGGTCACGAATACAATCTCTATGTCGGGGAGCTCGTTCTGAATGTGAATGCCCGCTTGCAGCCCGTTCATTACAGGCATCGATATATCAAGGAATACCACATCCGGTCGTAGATCTCTCACTGCTTGAATGGCCTCCATAGCGTCCAGATAGGTACCAACAATTACAATGTCTTCGAGCTTCTCCAACATCATCTTCATCTGAACAATCGACAACTTCTCGTCATCAACCAGCATTATTCTCATTGTGCGCGTCCTCCTGTCCACCTATCATTATCCCTAGTATTAGAAGGAAATCCCATAGCAACAGCGAATGATAACTATATTATATTATACATAACTGTCGAAAGGTGGAGAAATGCAAATTGTTGCAAACAAACAGCAAGAAATGGTTCAGTTCGATCTTACTGATAGTCAGCATACTTATCGCGCTTGGGGCGGTACCCGTTCCCGCTTATGCCGAACTTGACTTGGATGGCGAACTAGAGACCTTAATTCGACAAGAGCTTCATATGGATGAGAACGCTCACGTTACGGAGGAGGAGGTCGCCGTTCTCACTTCCTTCAGCGCCGACAAGATGAGGAATATTGCGTCGCTGCAAGGCATGGAGCATGCCGTATACCTCGAATCGCTTTTCTTGGACGACCAGAGCATTACAGATTTATCACCTGTGAAGAGCCTCAAGCGCCTGAAGTGGATCAGCGTGGCGAACAATAATATAAGCGATCTGTCACCGCTTAATACGCTTACAGAATTGCGGTATGTTAATGTGTACGGCAATCCTCTTAACGAAGAAGCCGATGCCGTCATAGCGGAATTGCAGGCAAGAGGAGTTACCGTTGAGAATGTGCTCCTGCCGGAGCCAGCAGCGCAGCCTATTGCCGTCTTTAATGATGCCGAGCAGTTGACGTTCGAGATTGATCCCTTTATCGAGAGCGGCACGACGATGGTCCAATTCCGGCCGCTCTTCGAAGCATTCGGACTGGAGATCGGATGGGATGGGGAGACAAGAACGGTAACCGGGACGAAGGAACGGCTGAAGATTGAATTGGCCATCGGCAGCACGACGGCTCGCGTGAACGATCTGGAGGTGACGCTGCCGCAAGCTCCGACGCTGAAGGACGGGAACACGATGATTCCGCTTCGCTTCGTAGGCGAAGCTACGGGTAGAAGAGTGTTGTGGAACGGCGAGGCGCGAACGATCGATATCAACCAGACGGTAACCTCCTATAATTTCGACATGCTGTTCTCGAACGATATCGCCTACGAAGGAGACAGCGTGGATGGGATGCCACACGGGAAAGGAAAATACTTCTATAAAGGCACTCTGCTGTATGAGGGAGAGGTCGTCAACGGCGTCATTGAAGGCAACGGCATCATGTATGATGCATCCTACCCCGATTCCTATTATGAAGGAAAGTTCAGCAACAATCGCTTCCATGGATTTGGAAAGACCATCTATAACAACGGTTCCTACCACATCGGCGAATACGCGGACGGCATGCGCAAGGGCGAAGGCAAGCTGTATGCTTCCGATGATCAATTGGTTTACGATGGCATGTTCCAGCACGACGCTTTTCACGGACAGGGAACGTTCTACGGAGAAGGCTTCAAGTACGACGGGGGTTTCTATCTCGGCTATGCCCATGGCAACGGGCGGGAGTACGTGGACGAGGAGCTGACGAATACGGGTGAATGGCACCATGGCTCCAAAATAGCGGGAGAGACCTATCTAAATGGGAACCTGTGGTACAAGGGCGATTATCTGAACGGAAGCCCGAACGGCATGGGCGCGTTCTACAACGAAGCAGGCGAACTTGCCTATCGGGGAAGCGTAAGCTTCTACGAGCAATCGGGAATAGGTATCCTCTATTATGAAGACGGCAGACGATATATAGGAGAGGTACTCGATGGAATAGCAGAGGGCCAAGGCGTACTGAAGGCTGCGGACGGGACCGTCATTCACGCAGGTCAATTCTTCGACGGCGAGATCGACGAGAATCCCGAAGAGACCGCCGCCAGCTCCGCTTACACAATGAAGCAGTTAAGGAGAGGGGCGACTCATTTCGTCATTGACGGCTTAGAGAACAATAATCTGGGACTTACTCCGCAGCAGGCGATGATGTTCATCGAGCTGGGCTCCGAAGAGCATCTGCAGCAGTTCAATAAGCTGACACAAGAAGACAAGATTGCCTTCATGAACGGTTACGCGCAAGCACATTGGGGAGAAGTGCTCGGTGTCGATGAATGCTTTACCTTCATCGTATACAACCAGCACGCTTATGCCTCAGCAACACTTAGCTACGAGATAGCTTCCGAGGATGTAGAGATGGAGACAGATTCCGAAGGATGGCAGATTTTCGAGTAAGGACAGCATACTGGAGTGGAAGAGAAAGAGGGCGGCATCCCGGCCGCCCTCTTTCATTGCTTGTTAACCTCTTCACCATATGGACAAGCCGCTGTAACGCATTAGTCTTATAAGCATGACTGCCGCTTCAGCACGGCTGGCATAGTCAGTAGGTTGGAAGCTACCTTGCTCGTCCCCCCGGACAATACCGGCGGAAGCGGCAAATTGAACGTCCTTTTCTGCCCAATCCGCAATGTCATCCTGATCGTTGAATGATGGGTTCTTATTTTCTAGAGCAATACCAAAGTAACGCAACGTGCGAACAATCATAATAGCCATCTCCTGACGGGTAACGACCGCATTCGGACGGAACGTTCCATCCTGATACCCCGTAACGATTCCTGCATTCGTCGCTCCAGCTACAGCCTCCTCATACCATTGACCTTGAACATCGCTGAATGACGTTGCTGCTTCTGCAGCTTTCATTCCTAATATTCTGGACAGCAAAGAAGTGAATTCTGCACGAGTAATTGAACTATCCGGATCAAATCTGGAATCGCTCCGCCCCTCAATAATGAGCATAGAAGCCAATAGCTCTACATCATGACGAGACCAATGACCCGCGAGATCGAGAAATTCTACAGAACGATCCATCACGAGATAAGTTCCTGCTGATTGGCCGCTGGAGCGAATGTACCATTGTTGCTGTTGATCATCAAATTGGAAGTTAGAAGATATGAACCTCAATTGCTGAGCGTTCTCATCCCATCGCGCCAATATGGAGCCTTCCATAGGCCTCTCTCCGCTAACCGTTACGGACAGACTGAGCATCTCTTCCGCTTCCAGTTCCCCTTCCTCACCTGACATATCGCGATACTGGATCGTAAAGGTTACAGGACTAATCACTGTTTTAGCCCCAAGCCGCTGTGCGATCTGTTGCACTTTGGCATGAATTGCCTTGTCCGGCTCGCCAATCTTCAAGGTGACCGTCTCCATATCGGCCGTTGTTTTGTCCGCATACGCCTTCTTTACATCTGCGAACGAAAGCAACACACTACCGCGATTATTTCGAACTTCCAGAGCAAAGTCCTTATCAATGGCTAATGTATCATTTAAAACTTTTCTGCTGATATGCACCTGTGTCTCGCTATCTGCATTCACACTGATGACCATATGTCCCGAACGGGCTTGCTCTGGCGAAATCGTATATGACGTGTTCCCAGCATCTGACATGATTCGAATAACGGAGAGCGCGTGCCAAGGGATCTGGACGCTGCCGATCGTCTGTATAGAGATGGACAGACTGCTCTTCGCACTAACATTGCCAGCCGCATCTGTTGCCGTTGCAGACAGCTCAGCTTTGCCAAGAGGCACGTCAACAAGCTCGATGGACCACGTTCCGTCAGCCGCTGTCGTCACGACGCCTTGTATATGATGATCAACGACTGTAACAGCGACCTTGCTTCCCGGTTCTGCAGTACCGCTAATCATTGGATTGCGGGTGAAGAACGCTCCTCCATCCGTTATTGTAAATACAGGAGCAGCTGGCGCTATAGTGTCCACATGGATACCGCTAAGATCAACAGACGGCAATGACAGCATAAGGGCATTACCTGCCGCATCCGCTATAGTTCCGCCGTTCAGCTTCATCGATGCTCCCCAATCCATGCCGTCCGCATCGTTCACGCCTTCAGCAATTGTATAGGCAAACGTTAGCTTGTCCGTTGGCATCGCACTCGATCCGGCGTATTCCGCTTGCACCGTTATCCCTCCGATAATAAGCTCTATCGATGGTGTGCCGCCTATCGTATTGACAACGACAGGTTCGCTTACTGCAAAATGGAACTCCAGCTTCTGTCCAGCCTTATAGCTGGCTTCTGCAGGAAGCTCCACACCCACTGCGTAAGGTGCAGTCGCATCCACCTTGATGCCGCTTATGTCCGGCAATGTCGCAAGTCTCAAGTCCGCCGCATTGCCTGCCGCATCCTGAATCGTTGCGCCGTTCAGCTCCAGCGGCGCGCTCCCGGCGAATGCTAGGCCGTCGCCGTCCAGATCGCCGGACTGCACCTCGTACGCGAACACCCATTCAGTAGGACTGGAGGCTGTCGCATCATATTGCGCTTC